>SYLG01000099.1 GCA_005808665.1 Planctomycetia bacterium
AAAGCGCACAGGGCGACAAACAAACAAGAACTCTATGATCTAACCGAAAAGAAACTGGAAAACATGAGCGATGATCGGAACCTTCTCCTGGGTTTATATTTCCGGTGTTGTGTTGCAGAACTTTTGCGGTAGGCCATAGTTGGCAAGCCCAAGCGCACTACCCTGCCGCAAGGTGGTCAGCTTGGTGCTGGCATCAATGGGGAAAAAATTCTTGCCGTTGCTTTGCATTTCTCCTTCAAGGTCCATTTGGCCTTGGACAAAGTTTGGCAGTGTGGGGAGTTTCAGCATTTCGGGTGGGATCATTCCAGCAGGTAAGGGAGGCATTTGGCCCAGTATTACTGGGGAATCCGCCCGAAACGCCTCAAAATAGTTGGTAGTCTCATTAAGAGGATTTAAAGATGGTTGTTGCACATAACCGGTCGGGATCAGAGTGGCGGTGAAAACATCTCCGATGGCTCCGCCGCCGGTTTTTGACAATAACCTAACCTGTGCTTTGCGTTCCCAAAGGGATTTCACCTGATCGGGCGGGATATTGAAGGTTCCGCCTTCGGAAACGATGGTCACCGAGGAACCCACCACCTTCCCCACCCCTACCTGGGGTACCCGGTCGCTGTTGAAAAAGAGGACCTCGGTCGAGGCGGTTTCCGTGAAAGGCGTTTCCACTTTCTGATTTTTGAGGTCCGATTGGTCGAAAACATTTTTCTCTACCACCCATGCCTCGGCGGAGTAGGAATAATTGGAATTGCCCGCAACTTCCGTCGACCAATCCCCCGTCCTTTGAATTGTCCACCTGCTGGCGGTGATTTCCGCCTCTTCGAGTACCAAAAGCGATAATAAGCCGTTGTTTTGAGTTTGGGAGGATGTGTTTGCGGTAAAAGTAAAATCCGTGGTATTGGTGTAGGAGTTGATTTCCCGGGTGACAAGGTTGTGGTTTAAAACATTTACCGATGGTTGAACCACGGTAAAGATGTCCTGTTGGGCGGGCAGGATTGGATATGATTTATTGTTAACATTTATCTGTTTGGTGGTATCCCAAACGGCATTCGTGAATTGGGATTCTCCCATTTGAGTGGTGTCAATGCCGTTCAGATAGATGGAAGGAGAGGTAACAATAGTATCCACATAGGATTTGTAATCCGACTCACTTTCCCCAGGCAGGAAGAAGAGGGAGTTCTGTTTCAGCCCGACCTTGATATCCACCATCAGTTTATCGATTCCAAGACTCGCAAAAGTCTTTGTAAAATCGGTCTTTTTGCCTGCATTGGGAAAGATATCGACGATGATTGAACCGATTCTGGAAAGGCCTTTGGTTTCTCCCATTTCCACCCGATAGGTGTAGGAAGTGCCCAAAGGCAATGCATTGACAGCCGTTCCGGGAGTTGTCGGGAGTATCACCTGGATGTCATCGCTTGTCAGGGGGTTGGCATAAAGGACCCCGTTGATCGATACCTTTGTTGTGACAAAGGGGATGGAGACGGTGTAGCGGGAGGAATGGAGGGCTGTTGAACCCTGTTCTGCTTTGGCCGGATAGGTTTGCATGTACTTGAATCCACTCGTTGGATTCAGGAAGGTGTCCTTAATCTTGATTAGTTCATTCACCTTGCCGGCGGAGGTCACCCAAAAGGTTTCGCCCTTCAGAAAATCGTAACCGACACCCAAGGTCCCATTGAAACCAAGGATTTTCAATTGGGTCCAGACAGAAAAAACCCTTTGGCGTTCTGCCAAAAGCAAAAATAAGGAACCACTTATGTCAATCCTGCTTACAGGCCAAAAATCCCAAATGCCGTAAGGCGTCGGTTTCACTTGAACATTCGCATAGAGGAGGAGTTCACCGTTTTTGAGGATAAATTGAAAGGTAGCATTGACCAACTGGAACATATTGCCGGAAAAATCGACTCGGTAATTGTCATTGAGCGGATCAATGACAATCGTACCCTTACCGGATCCAAGGAGGGATTTCCATTGCGTCTGAAACGAGGCTCCTGCCATTTTGTCCCAATAGGCACCGACATAAATATCCACGGCCCCGGATACCTTCAAGCTTTTCGGGAAAACGCGCAGGGTTCCCGCCAAAACACACGGATAGGCTTTTCTATCCTTATAAGCACCTGTAAGGGCGTCTTTGTTATCGGAGTCAAAGTAGGGGATGCGTTTGCCAAACCCGATTACCATGGTGCCAACGAATGCCCAACGATCCGGATCTTGCCAATTCTCGACCCCTGCCTCCATCCGGATAAGAAAGGCTCCTGATGCACCAAGCGGAAACCCATCGCTATCTCCTGTCGGGTCAACTCCTTTGGAAACGGTGAAACCATCAAAAAAGGTGGTGGTGATTCCTGTCGTCGCATCAGTCACCTGTTTTAGTTTGAGGCTTGCCCCGGCGTACATATCCCCCACTGCGATTTCCAGTTTACCACTCCAAAAAGCCTCGTTGGGTTTGGTTTTGTCCGGTATTTGGTAGGAGAGCTCTACATGATTGAATCCCACCCCGGCAAGCCTGAAGTCTGTCCATTTTATTGTAAAATCACGGAGTTCATACCTAGTCCCCCACTCCAGAGTTTCTGGATCCTGAAAGGTTCTTATTAGGACACCTGGATTTTCCCTGGTTCCGAAACTGGCGGACGCCAATCCCATGGACGACTTTCCGTTGGTGGATTTTCCGGTGAGACCTAAATCTGTCGCCAGGATTCCATAGAGTCCCCAAGTATAGTCGGTCGTTCCCGCATTGGCTTTGTAGTACAAACCCGCATTTGTCAAACGAAATTTCAATCCAGCAAAATCTAATTCTCCCCCAGTTCCTTTTTTGGGTTTCCCAGCCCGAAACTCTTTGATAGAAAGGCCGACATTGACCAATCTTAATTCACTACCAGATTCGGATTTTGTCCAAACAAATCCGGGGCTTTGTTTGGTCCCACAATTCAACTCGACAGGGTTCGAGGGTTCTGTGGCGACAGTTTTACCCGTTTTGTCCTTAAAGGACCTTTCCCCCCCCAGCATCAAAAAAAGGGAACCCGAAAAACCATAGGTATCCTTTCCATAGACAGGGTCGTTGGCAGAATACCAAATGCGGGTAGCCCTGGCTTCAAATGTAAAGGAAAAAATATCTACTCTACCATCGACCTGAATATCATATTCTTGGAGAATGCCGTTCTGGATCACCCAACCTTTTCCCGCCGCAGTCACCGTTAAAACCACAGAATTGCGATTGCGCCAGTCTTTGTCGTCCAGGGTGAAACCGGCGTGACCGGTGATGGAAAGGGTTTCGATCCCCGATTCGAGGGTCAGCTTGGCTTCCAAATTGGCACTAAGCGATATGATTCCCGGTATGGGCAGGACACTAAAAAAAAGACCTGCTGCGGCAATCGTATTCAACCAAGGCGTGGTGGCATAGGCGGTCAGGGCACTTAGCTTGGCGTTTTCGATACTGAATTGAAAGTCGGAATAACCCATGAACCCCAATTTGCCGGTATGATCTCCTTTGCCCTTGAATTCCAAAGCCGTGTTCGTCAGGTTGAATTGGCCAGTCAGCTCAATCGGGGTTCCTGCAATGGTAAACGGTTGGGCCGTGACGGTGGCCTCCAGGGTCTTGATGGCCCCTCCCTCGATGATTAACCCGTTGGCCGGATTTTTGGCACTTTCCAACTGCATCGTTAGGGTGTCAGTGCGAAGCTCTGACCGGGCATTTCCCGTGACGGTAACGACGGATTTTCCACCGATAATGTTTGCAGACATCGGATTATTGGTCAGTGTCCAATGGGTGCCCTCAGCAAGGAAATTGCCCGTAGCATTGCCTGAGGCATTTCCTGCCTCAGCACTCGTCACCGTAACCACCAGGGCACTGAGTTCAAGCGGCGAGGCGGCCCCGTTAAAGGACAATGTCCCCGAGCCTTCAAGTTTTAGCTGACTGTCGCTGGTGTCACCGTCATTTGGGTTTTCAAGTGTTAGGGTGGTGGCGGTGGCAATCAGGTCGCCCAGTGGAAATGCCTTTCCAGTGATAGAAGCCCTAGAGCCTACCAACCCCTGGATATCAAAGGTACTTAGCACTGTGGACGACCAGAAATCCAACCTACCATTTGTTCCTGGAACAGAACCGGCGCCCTGGAATTGGAAATTTTGAAGGGCTGGGTCCACAATGGTGTCCCCAGCAAGCCTCACCAGGCTCCTAAACGCCTCACCCTGAGTGGGATGGAAGCCCAACTCGACGGGGCTTCCGGTGGCTTTCCAAAGTGCCCCCTCCGCGATCAAATCCCCTCGGAATAGTAGTGGGGAGACAACCAAATCGGTGGGGTTAACACGCAATTCCAGGCTTTCAAGGGAAAGCCGATTGCTTTTTGTTGCCTTGATGGAGGAGGGTTTCTTTTGGATTGGCTTGTTTTTTTTTGCCCGGTGGGAAAAAAAATTCATGGAACTTTAACCCTTTTTAGGATGGGGTTGGATTGAATCGTGATCCATTAAACGCCCAAGTGGCTTCCGATCCAACCTGATCGGAAGCCACTCATATAAGGCTCAAACGAATACCTGTACCCTTCCTACGCTTGATGGAACAAAAGGTTCGATCAAATGGGAAAGGAGATCGGTGGGCGGAGATATTTGAATTATATTCCCTAAACCACCCAAAATATTTTAAAAATGGCCAAGTCATTCCATTTTTTTTTAAGTTGGCTTCCAACCCATTGGGGATTTCCAAGAAATGGTAATCCTTTGCAACTTTGGTCCCTTGGAATTACAAAACAATTGACAGGTGCCAATTTCAAAAGGACTGGTATTTTCGGCCTACCCCAATCCTACCTTCCCGTTTATAAGGGAATGAAATAACCACCCCAAAAGTGGTTGTCATCCTGAACCTCCCGGTTAGAATGGGCCAAGGGGCAATCTCCGCCCTATTAATAAACGGAAAATACGGCTGTCGTTTGAGACCCGTTTTCCTCGAGGCAACCATGAAAGCAGTCCCCTGGAAAACGGTCCCACCCCTTCCCACCATTCTCCGAAAGGTGGCTTGCGGAGGGGCTCGAATGGCTTTGGCGGGATTGCTGTTTATGAGCCTGGCTTTTGAAGCTGTGGCCGAGGATTCCAAAACGACCAAGCCCCCGTTTGATGGGGTGAAGCGGATTGTGTTTCTTGGAGATAGCATCACCTATGCAGGCCAATATGTGGAAATTGTCGAGGCCTGGTTACGCACCCGGTATCCTGACCGACAGGTTGAGTTCCTCGACCTTGGCTTGCCTAGCGAAACGGTGAGTGGTCTAAGCGAGGAGGGCCACGCCGGGGGCAAATTCCCCCGCCCCGACCTTCATGAACGGCTGGAACGGGTCCTTGCCAAAACCAAGCCTGACCTGATCGTCGCCTGCTACGGAATGAACTGTGGCATCTATCTTCCTTTTGCGGAGGAACGCTTTGCAAAATACCGTAACGGGATCGCTCAACTCCGCAAAGTCTGCGGCGTACACCATGCGAAAGTGCTGCATATCACCCCGCCGGTCTTTGATGAGGTGAAAGGCGGCCACCCAGGCTACGCAGCAACCCTTGATCGCTATGCAGATTGGCTTACCTCCCAAAGAAAATCGGGTTGGGATGTGGTGGATACCCACGGCCCCATGAAACGCTACCTTGCCGAAATGCGGGCGAAGGATCCGGGTTTCTTCCTTGCGGGGGACGGTGTCCATTGTAACGAAACAGGGCATTGGCTCATTGCAAAGTCCATCCTCTTGTACCTTGGAGCCAAGGATGTGGCCGACGCTGCCGACGCCAAAGCGTTGTTCGCTAACCATCCCAATGGTGAGGCTGTCCTTAAACTGGTTCAGCACCGCCAAAGGATTCTTAAGGACGCCTGGCTGAATGATACCAAACACCTTCGGCCCGGTATGAATGCAGGCATCCCGCTTGACAAAGCCCAAGGCATGGCTCTTGATTTGGAAACTCAAATCAAAAAGGCAACCGACATCAAATAAACCATCCTTTCACCACCGTTCTCAACCAAACAGGGGCAATGGTTTTCCATCGGTCAGGTGGTGGGGTCGGTTCAGCAGGTCAAAAAGGGTGGAATGAAGAGGAATGCCCAAGGCTTGGAAAATGGTTGCATGGAGGTCGTTTGGACCGCACGGTAAATGATGAGGAAATGCCCCAAGTCGGTCGGTGCTGCCATAGACCTGGCCGCCTTGGATCCCTCCACCCGCCAAGACCACTGAAAATGCATGGGGGTAATGGTCCCGTCCGGCAGAGCCATTGATTTTGGGGGTGCGGCCAAAGTCGCCTAGTGCCACCACAAGGGTTTCCTCCAAGCGACCCCTAACGGCAAGGTCGTCAAGCAGTGCGGATACGCTTTTGTCAAAAGTGGGTAACATCGTATCTTTCAGCCGGTTGAAATTATTGCCATGAGTATCCCAATGGTCCCCAACCGCACCATTCAAGTCCCCCGCCGCACAGATGACATTGACGACTGGAATTCCCACCTCGGTGAGACGGCGGGCAAGCAGGAGGCTCTGGCCTGCAATATGGTTGCCATAGGCTTCGCGGAGTTTTCCGGATTCCAGGCTCAGGTCAAATGCCTGGCGAATGCGAGGATTAAGGAGCATGTCCATGGCCAGTTGTCTGAAATGATCGGGTTTTTGGGAAATGAGGGTGTCTGAGGATTCGAAGCGTTGCAAAAGGCTTCGCCGAGCCTCCATGCGAGTCGTGTTCGTTTCTTTGTCAAGGGTTAATACAGGAGCCCCAAGATCCTGTGACACTCCACCAAATGGTTTGCCAAAGGGCGTACGAAGAATAATGGGATCGGCGGTTCTCCCCAAAAGCCCGGCATTGTCACCCGCCTGAAGGGTATCGTTATCGACCAAAGGATAGGGGAGTTGAACCGCATGAGGAAACCCGATGGGGGCTCTTAGAAACCTGCTTATCATTGCGGGTAGGTTAGGCCTATCCTCCCGGGACGGAGTTTGGTTTGCCGCCACTTGGGGTTGAACGGGGGAGAAACCCGTCATGTTCCAGTACATCCCCTTGCCGTGGGCCGAGCTTTGATGGTGAATCGATCGGACGATAGCGAGCCTATTGGATTGTTGGGCCAAAAGGGGCAGGTGTTCGGAAAGGCGAAGGCCAGGGGTTGTCGTGCCAATGGTTTGGAAAGGACCTCGGATTTCGGCGGGGGCATTTGGTTTCGGATCAAACGAATCGATATGGCTCATGCCTCCCCAACAATAGACAAGGATGCAGGATTTGGCTTTGGCGGGAATTGCCTCAGGTTTTGCTTCCGCCCGCAGTTGGAGGAATTGGGTCAGTGGCAAACCAAGAAGGCCAAGGCTTGTAGCCAGCATTTGCCTTCGGGGCAAACCAGGGACGGAGGTGACAGGAATGTGGCTGGCTGGTTGTACCATGGAAAAGTAGCAACTCCTTGAGAACGAAAAACAATTGTAACCATGTCCAACCCTGAAATTGTAGCACAAAAAAAACTGAAGGTTGGGGGTTTGGCACCTTACCCGGGCAAGAGTCAAATCAGCCTGTAAAAGTCGGGATAAAAACTCCCCAATTCCTGGGTCTGGTTCAACCATTGGCCACCAGTATCCCAATGGCTTCCAACCATTCAATCCGCCCCAGATGGTTTGGCACCTTTCGGGGATCTTGCGAACTCCGTTGTTAAATCCCACAAGTTGCGCCCAATATTAATTAACAGGGTCGAGATTACATCTCGGCTTGAACTCGACTTACTCCAAAATACGGACAATAACCACAATCCGGATTCCAAATTAGGCCAAAAAACCGTGAAAAAACACTCCACCTGCGTAACCTGGGCTAACTCAGTGTCTGCGAAATGTGGGCCACTGTAGGTGGCTTTTCTGGTTCGCCTGAGGCAATATTCGGCCTCCTATCGGTGACCGCAAACTAATCTTCCAGACCATTCTGGAGTTTCTGCTTGGCTTGGGTCGGGGTCAGAGGATGGGCATCGTAAGGCGGCATGTGCGGTATCAGTTCTTTCTTGCGGTTCCAACATCTTCCAATCCAAGGCGGCTATTTGTGGCACAGCTTCTCCGCGAATTTGCGATCCCTCATCTCCCCTGGTTTTTTTTGTGGGTGTAATCCCACGGATTCGGCAATTTCGCCGACCTCTTTAGATTTACGCAACCCATTATAAAAAAACACCTTGTAAATTTGCTCCGCCTCCACTTATGTCTAAATCCAAGTCTAATTTTCGGCACTCGGAGCCGGTTTAGACATACGCCACTTCGCCCACCGAGTCGTTCCACTCGGGGCAATTGTCCCGTCCCGCTTCATCTCTTGAAGGAGGTTCGTCACGAATTTCTTCTTCTGATCGCCATCCAGGGCATTTGAAAGTTTGCCCTTGAGAAGGCGGTCGATCTGCTGTCGATTTGCCTCGCTGAACTCTTTGAGGCAAGCCACTACCAAATCCTTGTAGTATTCCTTGTCGAATGCCCGATTGCGGATGTTTGCCACTTTGTCGTCCGTCGCCGCCGCCACTTCCGCCGATACAAACAGGTTCGGCCGCCGACCCTCGATTAGCTTCATCGCCTTGACCGATTTGAACTCGTCTTCTGTCAGCGACAAGCCTTTCTGCACTTTATCCAAGGCGATCACGCCCCAAAGGTCGAGGTCGGCCCTCGCCAGCAACATCCGGGTGTACCGCTCATCCAGCACCTTGTTGCTGATGACTACCTTGACCTCGTTTGGAACCGTGAAATCGAAGTCCGGGAGTGGGAACGACCGCATCTTCTGTGCCTGGAAAATCCGCTTGATGCCGCTGCCGATGGTATCGATCATCTGCAAGCCAACCATCGCTTGCGCCAGGAGCGCATTGCGGTAGACACTGAACGGGGCATCCCGGCGAATCACGCTTTCCACATCGCCCGGCAAAAACGACCCCTTGTTCACGATCACAAGCCGGTCTTCGTACTCGACCACATCGACTCGTCCGCCCAGAGAATAGTCCTGGTGGGCAATCGCATTGTGCAGCGATTCCCGTAACACCCACGGTTCGTATTGCAGCATCTCCGTGGGAAACAGCGTCCCCCACGGGAGCACCCGGCAGGTCAAGTTGCGAATCTTGGCGAGCAACGGATCGACCGCCAGGAGCAAAGGGGGATGAAAATGTTGGTAGTCCCTCTCTTGGTTGTCCTTGTTTTTCAAAATCCAACTTAACTGCGGATGGCAGTTGCCAAGGAAATGGCCTGCTTCCGGTCGGCCCAGGAGGAGTGTAGTGGACCCCAAAAACTGGACAGACAGCTAAGCTTTTCTTTTCTAGTAAAAGGAGGGTTTTGTCATGGTCATCAGGAAGCGGCAATACGACGCATCGTTCAAGGCCAGGGTTGCCTTGGAGGTCATCCGTGAAA
>SYLG01000017.1 GCA_005808665.1 Planctomycetia bacterium
GATCCGGCATCTCGGGTTTGGAGATAGAAATGGGTGTGGGTGACAGGCTCCAGGACGGTTGGGAGGCTGGTATCTTGGGTGAGGAGGAGGGTAGGAATATTGGCGGGTTGATCGGAAAGGGTGAATTGGGATTGCCATTCTGAGGAGGTGGTATCGGTAGCAACCTTGGAACCATCGGCAAGAATTTGGGTTGCCGAGGTGTAGGAGAGGGAGGATTGATCGATGGACGAAAGGCCAAGTGTAGTGTTAGCGGAAAAGGTCCAAGAACCGGTTGTCAGGAAAGAGGTGGAATCGGACCACAAGACTTGATTCCAGGTGGTTTGGGAATCCAAAAGGCCCGAAGCGGTGTAGCCCGGGGCACCATCACCTCCATCGAGCCCGAAGTAGTGGAGGCCATGGGTATCCTCGGGTACCGTTTGGGAAAACGGTATCACCGATGCCACGATTTGGCTTATTAAGGATCCGTTTTGTTGAACGAATTGGGAAACGGTAAGGGTTCCCGATTCGGTAACGGAGTTGGAACCAAATTGGACGGCGGCCACGATTTGGATATCCAGGAAAACCTGCTCGCTTGGGCTTTGTGCGTTTAGCGTGTAGTGCCGTTGGTAATTCCCGGTAAGGACCGAAGTGGACAAGGTTTGGGTTATTGTTTCGGCGGGAAAGGTGGTCGGAAAATGGAACTGGGAAAAATCGGTAGGAACGGCACCCGGTCCCGATGAGGGAGGAGTAGGAGCCACCAGGGGAACGAGGACCGAGTTGGAAGAAAGTGTCGCAACCGATGCCGGTGGATGCAGCCATTGATCCCCGTTCCATTGGGGGAGAAGTTGCGAGAATCCTTGGCCATCAGGAACAAGCCGGTTTTCGAGGGATTCCAAGGCAAGAGGTGAACGGTTTAGGATTGGGGAAACCGGTCGATAAAATCCCCCTAACCAACGGAAAAGGAATACCACTCGGGAGGACACGGCTAGATCCCAGAGGTGATTAATAGGTATACCAGAGTCAAGCTAATGGGGAAACAGGTTGGAGGCAAGTTTCTTTGGCAAGAAAGGGGGTTTTTCATCAAAATGAAAGGACCTGGATTTGAGTGGATTTGGCCCAAGGTTTGCAGGCCGGACTATGAAAACCCGGTTTTTCCTTGGAAAAAATCAAATCCGGTTTAAAAAGTCGGGACTACAAAATCCTTTTTTCGGGATCTGGTTCAAGCGTTAGCACCCTGTAGCCCAAGAGCTCTCAACGGTTTAAACCGAGACAGATAGATTGAAGCTTGCCAGGGCACCTGCGAACAATTGCAAACCCCATTGGCAAAATCGCACAAGTAGCGGGAAATATCAAGTAACTTGGTCGGGACTACGGGCCGTTTTGAACCCGACATACTCCCAATTCCCGGGAAAAACCACAATCCGGGTCCCAATAGGGAGCAAAAAATCGTAAAGAATCACTTCAACTGGGTAACCTGGTTTACCAATGGGCGATGGGTCCCTCTGGCAATCGAATGTCTACTTCCGCCGGATGCCAATCCCCTTTTTCCTCACGGCTTGAAAGGATTTCTTCTATCTTTTGAATGCTGCTTGCAAAGTGCTTTGCGCTTTGGATCATGACCAATTCCTGCTGGATGGTTTTCCCTGGTCGGATCACCTTGCAGTACCAGGTTGCCACCTTGCGAAAATTGATGCACGCCGACCGTTCCGTTCTCAGTTTAAGCATCGACTGAAAATGCGCATCCATAAATGCGAGCCGTTCCCGATAAGTAGGGTGGGGCCCTGGATCGCCGGTTTTATCCCAAAGGTCTAGCCGTCGAAAGATCCATGGGTGCATCAAACCTCCCCGGCCTATAGCCAAACCGGAACAGCCTGTTTCCTTGAGCATTTGGGCCGCTTCCGGAATGGTTTTCACATCCCCATTGCCAAAAACAGGAATGCTTTCCACCGCCTCCACCACCCGCTTGATCCCGTCCACATTCACCCCACCACGAAATCCCTGCTCCCTTGTTCGCCCGTGAATGGTTAGTCCTGACACCCCGATTTTTTCAAATTCCCTGGCAAAATGGGGAGCAGTGATTTGCTCATCATCCCAACCCAATCGCATTTTAACCGTCACCGGAATGGAAACCGCTTCGACGACTTTTTGTACCAAGGCTACCGTATCGATGGGTTGGCACATCATGGCAGATCCGCCCCCCCCCTTGGTCACCTTGTTGACGGGGCAACCCATGTTGATGTCGACAATATGGGCTCCATGGGCCTGACACCACTTGGCCGCCTGGGCCATAACCAGCGGATCGTTGCCGAAAATCTGCATCGCCAGGGGTTCATCCTCAGGACAAGTTTCGGCCAACTCCAACGACTTCCCCCCCCCAAGGACCAGGGCTCTTGCACTGATAAGGTCCGTGGTGGCAAGCCCCAATCCACCCAACCGCCTCATTACCAAACGAAAGGGGAGGTTTGTGTAACCCGCCAAAGGTGCCAGGGAAAACCGGGATGCCAAGACCCGATTACCGATCCTTACAGGCTTGCCGGGTACGGATGGCGTAACCGAATCCGTACCGGATTTTTCCGGGGAAACATTCTGATTGGGGCTCTCCACGAATCAACCTTTGTGATAAACAAATTTGGCGGGGTTGCCTCCACAGGCTGCCCCCCGTTCTGGTCGCCACAAGGAGGTTTCCTCAATCCGCTTGGCCACCTCCAAATCCTTGGCGGTAATGCCCCCGGCACTGTGGGTTTTGAGTTTAACCACAACCCTTCCCCAGGTCACTTCCAGATCAGCATGGTGGAATGCTGCCTCGCAAACAAATCCAATGGAATTAACCAACAAAAGGGTTGTGGGCCAACCGTCGGTATTCAATTTGCGGCGAATCCATCCATTTTCGAGGTACCAATGGTCCAATCCCCACTCCTTGAGAAGGGATGGGACCATGGTTTCTTCGATTACAGGTTCCGGGGGGTTTCCCATGGTTTTCTCTCCTTGAGCTTGACGCTAATGATCTTACGGAGCATCCTTGTAGCAGGAAATCTATCTCACGGCTTTCCCAGAGAACTTGAAATGAATGTTAAATGGACCGGTTTTTCTTTGTTAGCCTTGCCCCTTTGTGGCTGCGTCGAGGATTTTGAACATCTGAAAGCGATAGGCACCAAGTTGGCCCATCGAACACCCCAAGCGGAAAAATTGGGGAAACTTCCCTGGTCGGATGCCGCCAGACAGCTCCACTCATCGTTGACCAAGGATCCAGTGTCCCACCGCGTTTCCTATCGGTTAAAATTTGACAAGGACTTGGCAGACCATTCCATCCAGGCTGAAATCAAAGGCCCCGGGCAAATTGAACTTACCGGGTATGTGGATTCAGCAAACCAACGGGAGCGAGCCATGGAGGTCGCCTCCCGGACGATTGGTGTGGTGGAAGTCGTAAACAACCTCAAAGTGGGGAAACCGTTAACCGCTGAGCCAGGAGCATCCCAGGAAGGACCACCCAAAGGCGAACCTCTCATCCCGATGCTTGGGTCTCCTGGTGAGGAAAAACCGGGCATTGTACCCGAGGTTAAACCAGTCCCGCCGTTGACGCCGCCCTCCCTTGGAGCTCCAATCACCATTCCCCCATTGCCACCGACGAAATAACCAATAATCCATACCTGGTTGCATTTTGTCCACGAAAAAACCTCCGGGATCACCGGAGGTTCTGATTTTCAAAGCTTTGGTTAGCCGTTAATACAGGTCGTCCGCACCTTGACCTGGTTTCTTGTCGTCCTTGGAAGCTTCGGCGATGAGTGCATCCGAGGTAAGAAGCAAAGTGGAAACCGAAGCGGCATTTTGAAGCGCCGAACGGACCACCTTGGTGGGGTCAATGATACCTTTCTTAACCATGTCCACATAGGCATCGTTACGGGCATCGTAACCGTGGTTGAAATCCTTCTCGGTGAGGACTTTGTGCATCACTACCGCACCATCCTGACCGGCGTTGTTGGCGATTTGTTGGATAGGAGCCCGGCAGGCACGAACCACGATGTTGTAGCCGACCTCTTCGTCATGGGTAAGGCCGGATGCCTTCAGCCCATTGGCGGCTCGCAGGAGGGCAACGCCTCCTCCGGGAAGGATGCCTTCCTGGACGGCCGCACGGGTTGCGTGCATGGCATCTTCAACGCGGGCCTTCTTTTCTTTCATTTCCGACTCGGTGGCGGCTCCCACATTGATCTTGGCCACGCCTCCGGAGAGCTTGGCGATCCTTTCGCTGAGCTTTTCGCGGTCATAATCGCTGGTCGATTTTTCCAATTCGCGTTGAATGCTGCCAATGCGCGATTTGATTTCGTCCTTTTTGCCCTTGCCTTCGATGATGGTGCAATTGTCCTTGTCGATACGGACCTTGCTAGCCCTTCCCAGGTCATCAAGCTCGATAGCTTCAAGACTGATTCCAAGGTCTTCAAAGATTGCCTTGCCGCCGGTGAGTTTGGCAATATCTTCGAGCATGGCTTTGCGACGATCACCATATCCGGGGGCCTTGACCGCACAGCACTTGAGTGCTCCCCGCATTTTGTTGATGACAAGAGTGGCCAAAGCTTCGCCTTCGACTTCTTCGGCAATGATGACGATGGAACGGCCTTTTTCCAGGATCTTTTCCAGAAGGGGAAGAAGGTCCTTGTTGGAAGAAATTTTCTTTTCGTGGATCAGGATGAGGGGATCTTCGAGCTCAACCTCCATTTTGGCAGAGTCGGTGATGAAATAGGGGGAGAGGTAGCCCCTATCAAATTGCATACCCTCAACAAACTCGTGTTCGGTTCGCAGAGTCTTGCCTTCTTCAACGGTGATGACGCCGTCTTTCCCGACCTTTTCCATGGCTTCGGCTATGATCTTGCCGATTTCTTCGTCATGGTTGGCGGCAACGGATGCCACGCTTTCCAGATCCTTGGAAGAGGTGCGGACCGGTTTGGAAGCTGCTTTCAGCTTTTCAATAATCTCGGTTACCGCCTTTTCCACGCCACCCTTCATCAACATGGGGTTGACGCCCGAAACAACGGCCTTTAGCCCTTCGATGTAGATGGCTTCCGCAAGGACCGTGGCGGTGGTTGTGCCGTCCCCGGCAACATCACTGGTCTTGCTGGCAACCTCGCGCACCATGCGGGCGCCCATGTTCTCGTATTTGTCCTCGAGTTCCACCTCTTTGGCGACGGTCACGCCATCCTTGGTTACGGTCGGCGAGCCGAAGCTCTTTTGGATCACGACATTGCGACCCTTGGGCCCAAGGGTCACCTTGACCGCACGGGCGAGTTTGGTGATTCCACGGCGCATTGCCTCGCGGGCTTCCTGATCAAATGCAATCTGCTTGGCTGCCATCTCATCTCCTTTGCGAACTCAATCAAAAGGGTTGCAAAATCCAAAAAATCCAAAACTAAACTAGGGGTAAGTCGGGGTTTATCCTACCACGGCAAGGACATCGTCCTCACGCAAAAGGAGGATATGATCGCCGCTGATGGGTTTGAACTCGTCCCCGGCCCAAGAGGCGAAAATCACATGATCTCCCACCTTGACCTGAATGGGGCGACGCTCACCAGTTTTCATAAGCTTGCCCGGTCCAACGGCAACCACCTTACCCTGTTGTGGCTTGTTTTTAGCCGCATCGGGAAGGATGATACCGCCTTTGGTTTTGTCATCCGAAGATGCCCGCTCGACCACAATGCGATCGGCGATAGGCTTTAGGGTGCTGCTCATAGTTTCCTCCACTTGATGATTCCATTAAGCAAACTCCATGCCCGGGACGAAAAAACCAGGATTAATCGCCCTAAACCATTATTCAATCCAATGTTGTATTAAGTACTTACTTCTAACCAAAGAAAGGTTTTCTGCCATTCACATCCCCCCTAGGGACCAAACCTGTCGATACGGCAGTCCGGACCAGCCTCCATTTGGTCCTTGAGATTGGAGGCAAAAAACGGTAACCTACCAGAAGCTTGTTGGGCCAAAAATCCGCAAGTGGGCTCCACCAAAGACAATCACCCTATTTTTCCAATGACCTCAAAAACACATCCCCTGATCACTCTCCTTGCCTCCAGGGGGCCGGTCGCCGTGGCATTTTCAGGCGGCGTGGATAGTTCCCTGGTGGCCTTTGCGGCTTATAAAGCCCTGGGACAAAAGGCCATGGCGATTACCGGGGATTCCCCAAGCGTACCCCGCCGTGAATTGGAACAGGCCCAAAAGGTAGCTCAACAAATAGGGATTCGCCATTTCATTTTGCAAACGGAGGAGTTTCAAAACCCCGACTATGCAAAAAATGATGGTGGGAGATGCTATTTTTGCAAGGGTGAGCTTTATGCGCAAATCCATAACGCAAAGGCCCGGTTTGGTTTTCAAACCATTTGCAGTGGAGCCAATCTGGATGATTTGGGGGATTTTCGCCCGGGATTATCCGCAGCCAAAGAGGCAGGAATCTGCCATCCTTTGATAGAGGCTTCCATGACCAAAGCCAAAGTCCGGGAATTGGCCCTTGAATGGGGCCTTGAAATCTGGGACAAACCGGCCAGTCCTTGCCTTTCCAGCCGAATTGCTCCAAACCTATTGGTAACTCCTGAACGAACACTGCGAGTTGAGAAAGCAGAGGACCTTCTTCATGATTTGGGATATCCCGTTTGTCGGGTTCGCTATTTACAAGGGGATATTGGCCGAATTGAAGTACCCAAAAACCGCCTCCCGGAACTGGTTAACCATTTCAAAAGGGTGAGTTCATTCCTTTTGACTCTTGGCTTCACCCAGGTAGAAATCGACCCCGAGGGGTTTCGTTCCGGCAACCTGAACCAGTTGATTCCCCTTAATCAAAAAATGCGGTGGACCCAGACAGCTTAATGCGAGGACCCTTTCCAATGACAGTACCCAACCCCCTTAAACCTGCCCAAACCATGCTTCTTTTGGACCAGCAGTTTTTGGAAATTCGCTGCAAAATCCTCGACCTGGCAGCGCAACTTGACCGACTTGCCCGGGGCGGGGAAATGGCGGCCATGGAAGGGAATGCGAAATGGGCCTTGATCACAAAAGGAATTGACCTGTTGGGGACCACCCAAACGGCCAAGGCTCAGGCAGTCCAGGAATTATTTTCCCTTGCCTATGACCCAAACTGGCCAAAACCCTCTCCTCGGTTTTAGAGTTAACCCAAAACAAGGGGCCCATTATGAATTACATCGATCCCCATATTCACATGATCAGCCGGGTAACGGATGACTATCACCGGATGGCACGATGCGGGTGTGTGGCCATTTCAGAACCCGCCTTTTGGGCCGGTTTTGACCGGGGTTCGGCGGATGGTTTTCGTGACTATTTTCGCCACCTGGTTGAGGTGGAACCCAAGCGGGCGGCGCAATTTGGCATCCAACACTACTCCTGGCTTTGTATCAACGCCAAAGAAGCCGAGAATGTTAGCCTTTCACGGGATGTGATTGCCCTGATCCCTGAATTTTTGAATACGCCGGGAGTTCTTGGAATCGGTGAAATCGGTCTCAACAAAAACACCCCAAACGAGGCTATTATTTTTCAGGAACATCTTGATCTGGCCATGAAAACGGATGAGCTGGTCCTGATCCACACTCCTCACCTGGAGGACAAACTCAAAGGGACCCGAATGATCATTGATATGCTCAAAAATGACCCCAGGGTAAAGCCACACCGTGTTTGTGTGGACCATGTCGAGGAACACACGGTCAGGTATGCGCTAGAGGGTGGATTTTGGTGCGGCATGACCCTTTACCCCACCTCGAAGTGCACTCCCTCACGAGCTGTAGACATTTTGGAAATGGTGGGACTTGACAGGATCATGGCCAATTCCGCCGGTGATTGGGGTAAATCGGACCCGCTCGCCGTCCCGGAGTTGATCCTCGAAATGCGACGCCGGGGGCACCCCGAGTCGGCAATCAAAAAAGTCGTCCATGACAACCCCCTTGAGTTCTTCCGACAAAGTTCAAGATGGCAAGAACCGGCACTTCGCAACGAAAGCTGACCTTTGCAAACGGGAAATAACAAACCATGTTCCTTTTGGGGATAGAGTCTTCTTGCGACGAAACGGCCGCATCGGTTTTCACGGATGAGCCAAAAATCCTTTCAAGCGTGGTCGCCTCACAGGATCGCTTTCACTCCCGGTTTGGAGGGGTGGTTCCAGAGGTTGCGGCCCGGGCTCACCTAACCCAAATCATCCCCGTTTTTCGACAGGCCCTTGCCGAGGCGGGCATTGTTGCCCGTGACCTGGGAGCTGTGGCGGTACAAAACCGGCCGGGATTGGTGGGGTCTCTCCTGATAGGTGTCTCAGCAGCCAAAATGATAAGCGTAGCCCTTGGGATTCCCCTGATTGGAGTCGATCATATAGAGGGCCATGTTTATTCCTGTCAATTGGGATCTCAAAAAAGCATTTTCCCCTGCCTTGCCCTGATCGTGAGTGGGGGCCACACTTTGCTCCTTGATTGCCAGACCGCAACCCAATCCAGACGCATCGGACAAACCCGGGATGATGCGGCCGGTGAGGCATTGGACAAGGCCGCCGCCATGTTGGGTTTGGGATTTCCGGGAGGACCAGCACTGGAACGGATGGCTAACAAAGGCAACCCAAAGGCGTTTTTGTTCCCGCTTGGAATGCCCCAGGAGAGCAATCCCGACTTTAGTTTCAGCGGTTTAAAAACAGCTTTGCTTTATACCATCCGGAAACTGGATCAACCCCTTTCCGAAATGCAAAAGGCGGACCTTGCCGCCAGTTTTCTCCAAGCGGTAGTGCAATCCCTGGTTCGAAAATGCAAATTCGCCCTCAAAGCAACTGGCCACAAACGCCTTGCGGTCGGCGGAGGAGTGGCAGTCAATGGCCTTTTGAGGTCCCAATTAACCGACCTTGCCACAACCCTTGGGGTGGAACTCATTCTGGCTCCTGTGGCCTGGTGTACAGACAATGCCGCCATGGCTGCGGTTTCTGTGGAATACCTTCGCCAAGGCAAAATCTCGCCGCCCGACCTGGACGCCCTGCCCTTATGAATAGCAGTAAGTGAAGAAGCCAATCCGGGAAAGTTTGCGGATTATGTGGGATAACATTTGCAAAAATATACTAATGCTGGCAGGATTACCCACCCTTTCTCCAAAATGGTGCAAGACTACTCCAGAGGTCGTGATCTTTGAGGAATGAGATTCGACCAGGCACCATGGGGACTTGAAACATGACAAAGTCAAGGATTGCACTGTCAGGGGTTTTGATGTTTTTCGGGGCAGTCTCGGTTCAGGCCGATTCGACCTTCGGGCTTATCCCACTCAATGTGATTCGGCCCAACAAAGCGGACCTTGTTTTGCGTCAATACAATGCTTTCACCCCGCTTTGTTACAGCGGTGTACCTGTCCAATGGCCGAATGTAGACCCAACCGCCCGGCGATTCCCCCGATTGGGTCTTGGGGTTAGCCTGGGAATGGGCTGCAATACTTGCGGGAACTCTCAAGTCACCATTCCAGGTGCCGAGGGTGAAGTCCTGAGCGAAGGCGAAATCATGGACGGATCTGTCCGTCCCACCACCAAAATCCGGAACATTCTGGGTCGCTAAACCCGGAAAGACATTATTTAAACCGCCCTCGTGGAACAACTGATCCGCGAGGGTTTCTGCGTTTGTAGGCCTGTTTGTTTCCAATATGGTCCGCAGGAGGCCACCACTTCCCATCATGCTTGCGGAAACGCCAACCTTTCCAATGTGACTTGCTCCCCTGACACGAATACTCTGGCCAACGCTTTTTTCAGGAACAAATCGTAGGGTCCAACCATTCAGGGTTCCCTGGTCTACCATAACCCGATCGGTAACGGAAAGGGTCCAATTTCCAGAAGCATTAATCTTGCCTAAATTCCCCATGCCTTTGGATGGTCGGTAGGATCCAGTATAGGGGGCAACCCCATCTGAAAATGCGGTGGTTGCCAAGTCTTCAAAAATAAGGTCACGGAAATTCCGTCCCGTAGCATTGCGATTAACCAACTCAAAAACCTTGCCTGCCGGAGATTTTAGAGTGATATAAAGATCGGATAAATCCGAGTGGGTTATGTTAAGGCCAACCTGAATGCGCTCTACCGTTACTCCTTTGGGAATGGAAAGGACGGAGGTACTTGTCCTGAGGTCCCGGATAGCCACTTTATTTGTATTTGACCAGGATACAGACCCAGCAAGGGTAGTTACCAACCGGAATGAATCTGTCGCCTCTCCTGATTTTCCGTTGTGATTTTGATCCAGGGCGTTTCCATTAAGGTCCTTGACTCCCGCTTTTACTAAAAGAGTATAAGTACCAAGTCCTGTTTGGGTGGTCATGGACCCAACAAATGCCTTGGTGGATTGTCCATTAACCGCGACCCAGGTCAGGGGGATCATCTTTCCAGTAGGACTGGTGAGGGATATGTTGGGAGCAAGAGTAGCCAGATTGATTGGCTCGGAAAATTCGATCCGGATTTGACTGATCTGGTCCGAACGGTTCCCTGAAAAGTCCCCGGACAAAACAAAAGGAAACACCTCATCGACCGCAAGCGTTTCCACTTCTGCCAGAGCCCTATCCAGATTGAGGCGGCCACCCGTGGTAGTTTTCCCCAAAAGGGATGCGGATAGGTCGCTTTGTTCCATTACGGCCTTGATGATTTCAACATAGCTCAAATCGGGCCGACGATCCCATAATAAGCTCAGGGCTCCTGTAACAAAGGGAGTTGCCATGGATGTGCCACTTAATAGGCCGAATTTATTCCCGGGAAGAGTGCTAATTATCTCCTCTCCGGGTGCGCCAATATCTACTGATGTCTTGCCGAAGTTACTAAACCACGAAAGTTGATCCTGTGCCGATGTGCTCGCCACCACAACCACATTGTCATGAATGAAACTGGCCGGATAGGAGGCATTTGTATCGATGTTCACCGATTCATTGCCGGCAGCTGCCACGACCAAATGTCCCTTATTCCGGGCCCTGTCCATGGCCTCGGCAAGGGTTGTGCTAAAACCTGCCCCACCCCACGAATTGTTGGAAATCCTTGCTCCTTTGGAGACGGCATAATCCAAGGCGGATATTGCCCCTGTCAAGTCACCGAATCCTTGCGAATCAAGAAACTTCAGGGCCATAATGCGGGCGTTTGGATTGACCCCGGTTATCCCGATTTCATTGTTTGCATTGGCTGCTATGATACCCGCAATATGGGTGCCGTGACCATTATCATCCATGGGATTGCCCGTCCCATTCACAAAATTGGCACCGAAAACATCGTCTACAAATCCATTCTTGTCATCATCGATTCCATTTCCCGATATTTCCGCCGGGTTGGTCCACATCCTTGAGGCCAAATCCGGGTGGGTATAATCCACTCCGGTATCGATAATGGCGACAAGTGTGCCGCCTGTTCCCTGAAATCGGGAAAGAGCTGGCAAGGCATGAATGTCCGCCCCTGGAAAACCCCCGTCAGGCCCTGGATTTGCCAACCCCCATTGTTCCTGAAATAGTGGATCATTGAAGAAAAGTTTGGAATCCATCAACCGGTCCGCTTCAACATGCAAAACGGACTTGTTAAGTGATATTTTGGCAAGGGCAGCTTCCATGGTTGTTCCGGCGGGAATCGACCACAGCCCAAGTTCCGGGAGCAAATCCCAAGTCTTTAAAAGTTGGCTTCCGGCAACCGGGTTGGGCCAATATTCCGGTCGAATCGAGGCATTTAGCGTAACAAAAATACCAGGCGTTGGATCAAAAGAAGCAGGGACTTCCCTGGATTCCAGGGATTCCAGTCGGGGAACAAACAATCCACGCATGCCCTTGCTCAAAGGGACACCCACCCAGCTTATAGTTGGAGTTGATTGCTAATTGGAAAGAGGGGCGTTTCTTCCCACTTGGTCCTTCGATCATAAGGTAGAGCCTTAATTTTTTATGAAGGAAATCCAGTAGATTTTTCACATCACTTGGCAAAAACGAACGATTATAACGGTTGAGGGAACCGCCGGAAAAATAACATTGGGTTCCTGATTTGCCTTTGTTCAAAACCAAGGGATCGAACCGAGATCCGATGGCATGCGCCAATCCCCTCTGGGGGATAAGCTTATTGTCCCAACTTTGGGGCCATCCGGTAAAGTGGATCGCTTGTATTGTTGGGTTGCAAAGCGGTGGAGAAAAACGCCCAACCAATGGCGGATCTCGTTTTCAGTCCAAGGTTTATCGAATTTGACCTGCCTCGCCAAAAAGAGAAGCTTTTCCGAGGAGGCTCCATACCTGAGAAAGTGGTAAAGGAAAAAGTCGTGCAATTCATAGGGTCCAACGGTCTTTTCGGTTTCCTGGGCGAAGGTACCATCATGAGTGAATGGCAATAGTTCCGGGGAAATAGGCGTTTCCACAATGTCCAATAGAACTTTTTGAATCGGACCATCAAACTCCTGTCGGGCAGCATACTCCACCAAAAACTTTACCAGCGTTTTGGGTATGCTTGTGTTTGGGTTGTACATACTCATGTGGTCAGCATTAAATGTGCACCACCCTAATGCCAACTCGGACATATCCCCCGTTCCAACCACAAACCCACGGTTCATCAATAGCATGGTTCGCGTTCTGGCCTGGACATTTTCAAAAACCAAATCGGGTTGTCCCTGTTTCGTTTTCAAGGCCTCCATGAACCCAACCAAGTCCATGGATTGAATGTCGATTCCAAAAGGCTTGTGCTGCAATAATTTCAACTGGTCCAAACAGGACTGACGAATATCAATCCTTGCTGACCCCGTTTTTATTTGCTCCATCAAAGTTAGGGCATTGGCAAGGGTCCGACTTGAAGTTCCAAACCCAGGCATGGTCACGGCATCAATCCAGCTTCGGCCCAAGCCCAAGCGATCGGCCACCTTGGCACACACTAATAACGCCAGGGTCGAATCCAGGCCTCCCGAGACGCCAATTGCAACCCGTTCAAGGTTTAGTTTTTCGACCCTGCCCGCCAATCCAACCACTTGGGTCTGGAAAATTTCATGGCACCGCTCCGCCAAAGTCGATGGCTCAGAAGGAACAAAGGGGTGGGCATCCACGACACGGTAAAACCTTTTTTTCGGCGGTCCATCCCCAACAGAATTGCTATTCATGCAGCAATTGCGATATCGAATAGTCGGCTCCAGGCCCTGCCCAAAGGATTTCATTCGCAGTCGGTCCGTCTGCAGTTTGGCAATATCCACATCAGCCAAAATCATTTGGCTTTCAGGATGAAACCGTTCTCCCTGGGCCAAAAGGGATCCATTTTCAAGGATCATCAGGTCCCCATCAAAGACAAGGTCGGTGCTTGATTCACCGGGTCCCGCCGAGGCATAAACATATCCAGCAATACACCTTGCTGATTGGGCGGTGGCCAGGATCCGGCGAAATGGGGCTTTCCCGAGCACGGCATTGCTGGCACTCGGGTTCAGGATCAGGTGGGCCCCTTGCATGGCCAAAAATCCACTCGGTGCTTGAGGTACCCAAAGATCTTCACAGATCTCAATCCCCATGCCAAACCCAAATGGCCTTTGGTCCGTAGGGTCCCATTTAAACACCAAATCCGTGCCAAAAGGAGTCCCTTGGAATGGGCCTGATTCCAACCAACCGCCCTGGACACCAAACCCGGGGGAGAAGTGCCTTTGCTCATAAAATTCGGAGTAGTTGGGCAGAAACGATTTGGGAACAATCCCCTTTACTACTCCCCCTAAAACGACTGCGGCGACATTGTAAAGTTTGTCGCCATTGGCCCAAGGTAAACCAACCACCAAAGCCATGTGGGGCCATTTTTCCGAATATTGAACCACTTCCGTAAAGGCTTTCATGGCTGCCTTTAGTAATTGCGGCTGGAGGAACAAATCACCACAGGTATACCCTGTAAGGCAAAGTTCCCCAAATAGTATTACATCCGCCTCCTGATCCTGGGCCTTCCCTGCCAATTGGAGGATCCGTTTTGCATTGGACGCTGGATCAGCAAGAGCAACCTTTTGGCGGGCAGCAGCAACGCGAACATAGCCGTGTTGGGAAATCGTATCGGAAGGTGGGAGATCCATGAATTGCCTCCGGGATATTTTATACATTTTTCAACCGATCCGTTTCGAGCCGACTAGCTCCCGACCCTAAGGTCCTTTGGCCAGGCGGTACAATCGTCAAGTTTTATCCAACCCTCCCCCATTGGATCCCTTTAGGCCACGATCGCCTTACCTTTATGGCGTTTCCCAGGGGGCCACCTATCGGAGGTCAGGTCCTAAACCGCTAAGATATCCTCAGGAAAAAGGAATTGGCCACCAGGCAAAGATGGGCATTGACTTCGTTCATTGGGAGTTGGGAATCCATGAGTTTCGGCAAAGAAATAATGAACCCTGATGTTATCCTGATTGGTAGTGGAGTCATGTCCTCCCACTTGGGAGCCCTTATCAAAAGTCTCGATCCAAAGGCTAGCATTCAGGTTTATGAATCGACCTCTGACCTTGCCCGTGAAAGCTCTGACGGCTGGAACAATGCTGGAACGGGCCATGCAGGCCTTTGTGAATTGAGTTACACCCCGCACAGAAACCCCGATGGATCGGTTAATGTAACAAAGGCTATTGAAATATTTGAACAGTTTGAACAATCACGACAATTTTGGAGCTACGCTGTCTCGAAAGGAATGATCCATTCCCCTAAAGAATTCATCAACTCCGTACCCCACATCAGTTTTGTCCATGGTCAGGAACAGGTCGATTTTCTCAGGTCCAGGCACCAGGGAATGTCCGCCCATCATTTCTTCCAGGATATGGTCTACACAACCGACCGAAAGACGATTGGGTCCTGGGCTCCGCTACTACTGGACGGGAGAGATGATGTCCCGATTGCCGCCACCAGGATGGACAATGGGACGGATGTTAACTTTGGTGAGGTATCCCGAAAACTCCTTGGATGGCTTGGGCAACAGCAAGATTGTGGCATTGCCACAAGGCACCGGGTGGAGGGGTTAAAAAAAACCGACCTCGGCTGGCAAATCAGGGTTAAAAACCTCGAAACAGGCAAGTATCATTTCAATGAAACAAAATTTGTATTTATTGGGGCCGGGGGAGGAAGCCTGCCACTCCTTCAAAAGTCAGCCATTCCCGAAAGCAAAGGGATTGGAGGGTTTCCCATTGGGGGTCAATGGTTGATTTGTGATAATCCCGAAATTGTAAAACAGCATCAGGCAAAAGTGTACGGCCAAGCTCTTGGGGCGGCTCCCACGATGGCCGTTCCCCACTTGGATACCCGTATACTTGACGGAAAAAAGACCCTGCTTTTTGGCCCTTTTGGCTCATGGACTACCAAATTTCTCCACAAGACTGGCCACTGGACGGATCTTCCGTTTTCCATCCGACCGGGTAATCTTTTCACCTTGATCAATGTCGGCATTCGAAACCTTGACCTTGTTGGGTATTTGGTCAAACAGGGGCTGCAAAGCATGGCCAACCGTCTGGAGACCCTCCATTTGTTCTATCCAGGTGCCAAAGCAGCCGACTGGAGGTTGATCGATGCGGGTATCCGGGTCCAAGCCATCAAGAAAACCGATGGGAAATCGGGAATCGTCCATTATGGGACCGAGGTAATAACGAACAGGGAACGAACGATTTCCGCCCTCCTTGGGGCATCCCCTGGTGCTTCTGTTTGCGTAAACATTGTCCTCGAAGTGATTCAAACATGCCTTCCCCACCTACTCCATTCGGAACAGGGAAAGGCTCGGATAAAAGAGGTTGTTCCTACTTTTGGGATGAATGCAATCCTACCCGCAAACGCCTCCAGGTTCAACGAAGTCAGCAAAAAAGCCACTGAAAACCTCCAGCTCCTGCGGGATGGCTGAACCCAAAGGAACCAGCCAATGGATAAATCCGGTATTTCCTCCCTGATTTATCGTTTTAATGCTTTGGCCAATTCCAATCGCACCAAAGGTCCGGCGCTGGAAGGCGGGCCGGCAAATGAAACCCAAAGGTCCAGTGCCTCGGTATCGAAGACCATCGTTTGAAGTGTTTTTCTGTCGAGGCGGACAGCATTCAGGCATTGCCTGATGTTTTCCACCGAAAAGGGATCTGGTTTCAGGGAATTTTCGAGGTAAGAAAGTCGCTCAAGCGATTTGAACGGGTAATTTGGTTTTTCAGGTTTGTGTTCCGCCAAACAAAAGTGGTTGGTACAGCAGGCTAAACCATTTTTGGGGAATCGCCTGAGAACCTTTTCCGGGGAGATTTCCAAAACAGCCACCTGTTTTCGATCGGCAATCAAAAGGTTGGTGGTGCAGGTTCGTTTGCATTGCCTGAGGAGGATGATTGCCTCCTCAATGGTTGTGCATTCCTCCAGGACCATCCGATAGGTAATGGCATAGGGTATGCCTTCCGGGTCGAATCGTTTCTGGCCTTGTTTGACATCAATAACTTCGTGGATGGCAAGGGCCAGGCCCGCATCATTTATGCCGGAAAGGACCCCAACCAATCCGGGAAAGCCAATGGAAACGAAACTTCGTTTCCCATGCGGTTGGTATACCGTAACCAGGCTGTACCTATGAACCTGGGCCACGGCAGGGTAATCAAGATTTCGTGCCAAAACGGTACCCTTGGCAAAAGATTTTCCAGGCTCGAGGGCCATCCCAGAGCAGAGAACAAACTTTTTGAGGTCGAACATCGTATTTCCCGCCACAAGGGATTCCCAAGTGGCACCCGATGCGGAATGAATGGTGCGAAGTTCCTCCTGATACGCTTTGGGCAAATGATCGACCATCCCCTGCCCGATTTTCAAAAGCAAGGGAAAGGTAAATTCCACGCCATAAAGCCTGGCCAAGGCCCGCGGGTACTCAAGAACTCCTGGAGCTTGGACAAGGGCCAGTTTTCCCACCGCCTCCCCCATCTCTTTTGGTGTACCCCGAACATGAAGCAGCGGAATGCCGCCGACAATTTCCATCCGGCCCGAATGGGATTGTCTGGGTTGGTAAACCAAACCTGATGGGGGCCCTTGGGTTGGAGTTTGTACCGCTAGCCATGGGGTGAGGGACACCGCAAGAAGGAGGAAAAAGGGGATTGGAAATAATCTCATGGTTCACCCTGGGATTGGAAAATGAATTTAGTTCATAATAATGGACTATATCCTATAGGACTCCGGTGAACGATGTCAGCCTCAATCCCTCTATTTCTATCCCAAAAAGCCAATCCCCAAATTGCCTTGCTCGGAGCCCAGGGTCAATTGGGGCAATGTTTTATGTCCCTTGGGTTGCCCAATTTGGTAGCCTTTTCACGGGAGGATGCCGACCTAACCCAACCCCAGAAACTGTCCAAAAAATTTAAGGATTTGGCACCGGATTTGGTTATCAATTGCGGAGCTTACAATTTGGTGGACAAAGCCGAAACCGATTATGGACCATGTACCGAAGTCAACGCTCTTGGAGTAATGCACCTGGCCCAAATTTGTAAGGAAATCGGCGCACCCTTGGTAACCTACAGCACCGACCATGTATTTGGCGGCCCCGCCAAAAGAGATTCCCTTGGTTCCCCAATTCCCTGGGTGGAAACGGACATTCCCTGTCCAATAAGTGTTTATGGGGCAAGCAAATTTGCGGGGGAATGCCTGGCCAAGGCGTCCTGGGAAAAATGCTATCTGATTCGGACTTGTGGGCTTTATGGCATTTCCGGTCCAGGAGGCAAGGGAGGTAATTTTGTCGAAGCCATCCTTCGGGCGGTTTCCCTGGGCAAACCATTGCGGGTTGTGGCAGACCAGATCTGCACACCAACCTCGGTAAAAAACTTGGCCCGGGCAACCCTTCAACTTTTAGGGCATTTTGGGCCAGGGACCTATCACCTGACCGATCAAGGGAGTTCCACATGGCATGCGTTTGCCCAAAGGATAATTCAGGAGGCAGGGCTAATGGTCGAGGTTACCCCGCTTACTTCGGCGGATTGGCCCGCAGCAGCAAAGCGCCCTGCGTTCAGCGTTTTGGGCTCCATCCACTCGGGCAATCCTCAATTTCCAAGGCAAATACCATGGCAAGATTCACTTGGGGATTACATAAAGCAAAGGGGTTCCTGAAGCCATTGGAAGGTTGATTTGGCAGGACATTTGACTTTGGGACTTGCGAAGTGGACCATGTTACCCAAAATAGCCCCATGATCGAGAATTCCCTCCCTAACCCTGATGGCAATGCGATTCCAAGGTCCCAGGAGGACCGGCGCAAGGATACCATACCTGTTGCCTTTGAACGGCGAACCGGATTGGATCGGCGCATCCCGGAAGAAAAACGGCGGATGATAGATCCCGTTACCTTCGAAAAGGAATACACGGAGGAAGAAACCGCATTCCTGAAAGCCATCGACCTTTATAAACGAATCAATCGACGACCGTTCCCAACCTGCTGCGAGGTCCTTGAGGTATTAATGGCCCTGGGCTATCGGAAGGTCGCAGAGCCCACCCCACTTCCCGGGCTGCCCATGCCAAAATCGCATCAATAATCCGTTAGCCTTATACCTCCAAACCAACCGCCCGCATGAGAGCCAAGGCGTTGCTATGGCGGGTAACACCGGGTCGCATTTTATAATCGAAATGCATTTCCTGTTCTTCCCAGCGATCGGAAAAATGGACATTGTCTGCCGGTACGCCGCTTTCCTCGGCGATCCGGGTTAGGGCCAGGTCATGCGTGGTTACGATGCCAATGGCTTCTTTGGTCATAAGGCCTCCGACAACCCCCTTTGCCCCCTCCAGTCGATCATGGGAATTGGTTCCACTGAAGATTTCATCGAGCAAAAACAGGAGGGGTGGTTTTTTGTCGCAAAGCTTGACCAAAAGCCGAACACGCTCGATTTCGGCCTGGAAACGAGATCGTCCAGCCGCCAACGAGTCAATAATTCTCATACTAGCCCCAACTTGCATAGGCGAAAGGATGACTTTGCGCGCCCGAACGGGTAACCCCGAGAGTGCCATAACGGCGGTCATACCAACCGTCCTGAGGTAAGTACTTTTTCCGGACATATTGGACCCACTGATCACCAACAGCCGAGGTTCGGTTCCTCCAAGACGAATGTCATTACGAACACAACGGGCAGAAGAAATAAGCGGGTGGCCTGCGGCATCCGCATGCAGAAAGGGAGTTTCGTTTTCCACCAGGTTAGCGTAGGTGTGGTCCGGGTTTTCAAACGCATAGGCAGCCATACTGATAAGCGCATCGAACTCACCAAGGGTGGCAAACCAATCGGCTAGATGGTCGCCATTTTTGAAACGCCACTTTTCCACCAAATGGGTAATATGAAGGTCCCAGGACAATGCCAAGGCAAGGGGGGCAAACAGGGCATTCTTTCTCGAGGTGAGTAGGTCTGCATACACCCAAAGCTTGCCAATCGCCCGCGAAGGGGTTTCCTTGCGAGCGTGGAGCCGTTTTCTGGCCTCATTCAATAGTTGAGATTTGAAATCTTTTTTCTCGATCAATCGCAACATCCCCCCCAAACGGGAAAGGTCGGTTGCCTGTTTTTCCACAATTTCAAGAACCGGTCGGGTAACACTTTTGAAAATCAGGTGAAGGATCAGGGTCACCATGAAGCTGGCCGACCAAATCCAAAGGTCCCATGTCCCGGCAATCCAGGCAAAAAAACCGTAAAAGGTGATTGCCGATAGTACCAATGCAAGGAGGCGAACTCCCAAGGGAATGCGGCTAACGGGCATTCCCCCCCATTTTTCGAGCGGATTCAAATCGACCGGAGCCGCATCTTTGGAATAGGCATACATTCGTTCACGAATGTCTCCCATGGGAGCTAATTCTCCCAAGGCTTGTTGCCGTTGGCGGATTTCCTCCGGGGACCCTGCCTGTAAAAACATCGCTGCCAATTTGTCCTCGCCGATTCTGGTTTGGCACAAACAGATCCTTTCAAAAAGGGAATGGTTGCCAAAAATATCCAGGTCCTGGGCATAGGGGTGATCATCCCGAAGAAAACGAAGGCCAGCATTTCCCCGCCCCATCCAGCGGTCGGCCATTCGTTCGATTCCCATTTCAACGGAATGGCGGGCCATTCGCTGACGAAACCACCGCCTGTTGATTCGTTCATGAATGGCCAAAAGCACGATAAATTGGACAACGGCACCAAAAAGCCACCATCCTGAAAGGGAATGGTTGGCAAAAGTAGACCAACCAAAATAGCAGCCAATCAAAGCTACCCCAAACCGGGCGAGGCCCAACCTACCCTCCCAAGCCTTCAGGACCTCCTCACCTTGGTACAACTCTTCTCTTCGCTGTGTATAAAACGCCTTGGGATCTGACTTATCCATTGCTTTGTGCGGTTCCACCTGGGTAAATGCCGGGGTGCCGTCCCCTGCAACCGGTCTGGCCAAGGAAGGCAGAAAGTCCGGCTCTTCAAGATTTGATATGATTTGGAGGCCGGGGATGATATGATAAAAATCGGGAGGGCCCATGCCATCCTGCCCAAACCCCGCCAACGCTTAGCACTAAACCCCGGAGATTTTCCCTTGCTCCGAATCGATTCGAAACGAAATGCGACTTTTTGCGATGGAATGAAACGCCGCGATTTTCTTCATGCGGGTAGCATTAGCGCCCTTGGATTAACCATTAGTCCGCAACCTGCCCGGGCAGAAGCCCAACAGGATGGGGACCACAACTGTATTTTTTTGTTTTTGGTGGGGGGCCCCAGCCACATTGACACATTCGATCCCAAACCAAATGCACCAGAGGAAATCCGGGGCCCTTTCAAGCCCATAAGTACCAAAGTTCCCGGGATCCAAATTACAGAGATTTTCCCAAGGACGGCAAAGCTCTCCGATCACTTTTCCATTGTCCGTTCTGCGTACCATACCGCGGCAGCGGTTCATGACACCGGACACCAAATGATGCAGACCGGCAAACTTTTTGCCTCTGGAGTCGAACATCCCCATGTTGGAAGCATGGTTTCCTACCTCAAAGGCTCCCGAAATGACCTGCCCGCCCATGTCTTGATGCCCCGGCCCATAGGAAGGACAGGTGGCAACTTGCCGCATGGGCAAACGGCTGGTTTTCTAGGCAAATCCCATGACCCCTTTGTGCTAAATGCCGACCCGGCAGCCAAAGATTTCCAAATTCCCGATCTACTTCCTCCGGGATACCTTCCCCCTTTGCGGACGGACCGAAGGCGGAAACTGCGTGATGCGGTTGAAGAACAATTCAAAGAACTCGACAAGACGGCCCAAGCCAAACAACTCGATGAGCAGTTTCAAAACGCCTACAAGCTCATATCCAACCCAAAAACCAGGGAATCGTTTGACCTGGCCAAGGAACCCTCCTCCATTAGGGAACGGTATGGGAGAACCCGGTTTGGCCAATCCTGCCTGTTGGCTCGCAGGTTGATTGAACGGGGGGTCCGGTTTGTCACTGTGAATATGTTTGAAACCGTATTTGATGAGATCACCTGGGACATCCACGGGTCTAGGCCTTTTACCGATATTTCCGAAATGTCCCGGCTGGTTGTCCCGAGTTTCGATCAAGGGTATTCGGCCCTTTTGGAAGATCTGGGGCAACGAGGCTTATTGTCCACTACTTTGGTGACCGCCATGGGGGAATTTGGCCGTACCCCAAAAATCAATCCGGCTGGGGGCCGCGACCACCACCCCGGGGTCTGGTCGTTCCTTATCGGTGGGAGCCGAGTCCAAGGCGGCCGTGTAATTGGCCAATCCGATGAATTGGGTTACGCACCTCTCAATCGGCCCGTTTCCCCAGGCGAGGTCGCCTCAACCATCCTCCATTCTCTTGGCATTGCCCCTCATCAGGATGTGCCTGGCCCCCAAAATCGACCGGTTCCCCTGGTGGACTACCATGCGCCTGCTATTCGCGAACTTTTTTAAGGCACACTTTTAATGCTTCATTCACACAAAGTTCCATTCGTTTTGGGCTTTCTGGTGTTTGGCCTAGGGGGATTCAACCCTTCCAAAGCGGCAGAGGCCCACCGGATAGAAATCTACCCACCACAAATGCACCTTGCGGGGCCAGGACATCGTCACGGGATCCTTGTACTTGGTAACAATCCGGGAAAACCGACCGTTTCCCTTGTTTCCCAGGCAACTTTTAGGGTTGAACCTCCTTCGATTGGATCCGTGTCCAAAACCGGAGAGTTTGAGGCAAAATCCACGGGTAAAGGTATTCTCCGCATCGGTATAAAAGGTAAGGAATTCCTCCTCCCTCTGGAAATCGGCAACACTTCACTTGGTGACAAAGTCTCCTTTGCCAACGACATCCTCCCAATATTAACCAAGACTGGTTGCAATAGCGGTTCGTGCCATGGGGCATTGGCGGGAAAGGGGGGCCTAAAGCTATCGCTTCGGGGATACAACCCGGAAGCTGACCATCATGTTTTGACCGCCCAGTTGGGTGGCAGGCGAATTGATAAAGAAATTCCCATGAACAGTTTGTTATTGCGTAAACCCCTCACGGATATCCCCCATACGGGAGGAAAGAAATGGGACAGGAATTCACACTTTGCCTTTTTGGTCATCCGTTGGATTACCCAGGATGCCCAACCGGCAAAGGAAACTGATCCAATCATCAAATCTTTGGCTTTTTTCCCCCCTTCCCTTACAGGTTTTTCCAATGTTTCCGAACCCCTTGGATTATTGATACAGGCCACCTACTCCAATGGGATAACAGCGGATGTCACCTCGCGAGCCAAGTTTTCCAGTGCAAGCGAGGATGTTGCCGGAATTGATAACGATGGTATGGTGCGGGTGGTGGGGACCGGGGAATCTGCGATTTCCGCATGGTACAACAACCTGGTTGCCACCTCACGGGTGATTTCCCCAAGGCCCGTTTCCGCGGTCAAATCCAAACCTGGAAAGTTTGCCAACTGGATCGATTTGGAGATTCAAACAAAGTTGGACGCATTGGAAATCCCTGTTTCTGAAGATTGCAGCGACGAAACATTTCTCAGGCGATCCACCCTGGACCTTTGCGGCGTTTTGCCCACCCTTAAAGACCTTGAAACTTTTCAGGCCTTGGACCCGGCAAATCGCCGGTCCAATTGGATTGATAACCTTTTGTCCAGGTCAGAATACGCCGATTATTGGACCTATAAATATTGCGATCAGTTCCTTGTCTCCACCAAAAAACTAACCCAGTCCGCAGTTTGGGCCTTTGCCCGATCCTTACGGAGGGAGGTAGCCAACAATCGTCCATGGGACCAAACATGCCGGGACCTCCTCACCTCAACGGGATCGAACCTCGACCAGGGAGGAGTGAATTTCTTCCTCATGCACCGTGACCCGGGCGAACTCAATGAGGCCATAGCCGTCACCTTCATGGGTACTTCCATCGCTTGTGCCAAATGCCACAACCACCCTTTGGAGAAATGGACCCAGGATCAATATTGGTCCATGGCGAACCTGTTTGGCCGGGTGACTTTCAAAAATGGGGTGCGGGATGATGAGGTGATTTTGATCGACGCACCCAGCGGGGATGTAAACCATATCCGGCGGGGAATCCCCATGGCCCCGCGTCCGTTGGATGGCCCAACGGTAGGGGAAAACCGAAGGGTGGATTTTGCCAGGTGGCTCACTTCCGAGAACAATGCTTGGTTTGCCAAAGCTCAGGTAAATCGCCTCTGGAAGGGGTTAATGGGTAGGGGGCTTGTGGAAAACGATGATGACCTCCGGGCAACCAATCCCCCATCCCATCCGGAACTTCTCAATCGGTTGGCCAGGGAATTTGTCCTTTCCGGTTACAATAACAAATCGATTTTGCGGCTCATCACCCAATCCAGAACCTATCAGAGGTCTTCTACCCCGATTGGTGGAAATGAAACCGACGATCGGTTTTATTCCCACCACCTGTTGAAACGATTGCCCGCCGAAGTCCTTTTGGATGCATACTCCCAGGTCACCCTGGTTCCCACCAAATTCGACGCAATCACTCCTGGTGGCGGCAATGGAAGTCAACCCTATGGAGGCTATCCCGTGGGAACCCGGGCCATTCAACTGCCTGATTCGGCTGTGGTTTCCGCATTTCTCGATTCTTTCGGCCGACCAGAAAGGAATCAGGCCTGTTCTTGTGAAAGGGGCATTGAAACCACAATAGGCCAGGCCCTCCATGTGACCAATGGAACGACACTAAACGACAAATTAAAAACAAGGGAGGGGTGGATTACACAGCTCTCCGCTGAAAAAACTTCTCCGGAGTTTGCAATGGAAAAACTTTGGCTTGCGGCACTATCCCGAAAACCAAGCCAGGGTGAATTGGCCCATTCCTTGCCAGTCCTCAAGGCTTCCTGGGGTGGGACCCCTGACCAACGGCGCGAGGTGGTGGAAGATCTTTTCTGGGCGGTGCTAACCAGTCGCGAATTCCTTTTTAATCACTAATGCACTCCTTTTAATGGATATTCCTTGATGTTTTCCTTTCTCATTCTGCTGCTGGCCCAACAAGGATCACTCACGCCACCAGCAATTGCGGTTGATGCCAAATCTGACGGGTCCCTTGTCCTTGCCGGCCAGGGTGCCAACCTGATCATCCTCCAAAAACCCACCGGTTCCAAAGTATGGACCGTCCGGGTGGTTTCCCTTGGAAAGTCTCCTTCCCGAATCACCCAAATCAAACTCTCACCATCCGGAACAAAAACGGCCGTTGGCCTTGGAATGCCCGGGGTGGAAGGAAACCTTTTGATCCTTGACCCGCTAGAGGGAAAACCCATTGGTCCCCAAATCACCGCCAAACATAGGGACCTGGTAACGGCCATTGCTTGGTCGGCGGATGAAAAGCGGATCGCCTCAGGTGGTTATGACCGAACGATCCTGGTTCACACCCTGGGGTCAAATGCCCCTCCCGGAAAAATTGTGGACCATTCCGATGTGGTTACTTCCATTGAATTTCTTCCTAAAAATTGCCTGGTTTCAACCAGTTATGACAGGTCGGTCAAACTTTTTGATGACCAGAGCCTGGTGCGCCTCCAAACCCTCGCAGACGCCACGGATTGGGGCCAAGGCATTGCGGTAAGGCAAAGCGATGGGCTCCTGGCGAGTGTTGGAAGCGATAAACTCATTCGGCTTTACCAGCGGGGCCAGGACAAATCGTATTCCTTAATGAAATCCTCCTTTGCCCATTCAGCACCCATCCTCCAGGCACGGTTTTCCCCTGATGGAAATAGTTTGGTCACTCTTGGTGAAGACAAATTCATCAAGCGATTTGCCGTTCCCCAACTCAATCAGTTGGGGGATCCAATCCCCATTGAAACCATACCCACCCGGTTTGCCCTTTCCGGGGATGGCAAAAAAGCTTGGATTTCGGACCATTGGGGCCGGGTTCGTGAAATCCTTTTTGACAACCCAAAATCCCACATTGGCCTTTGGCCTGAAACCCAACCAACCGCCCGAATCGATAAAAAAGAGTTAAGTCCTATCCGGGCGGGAACCCAAGGACAATTAACACTTCACGGGGCGGATTTGCAGTCTGTTCGGCTTTCCTCAAGCATTGCCGGTTTGATCATCCGCCCCAAGGCGATCAGCGAATCGGTGGCTACCTTTGATATCGATGCTCCACCCTCAATGGGAGGTACCAATCCCCTTATCACTGTCCAATCGGCAAATAAAACGGTTACTACTTTTCATGCCGAGGTGGATCGTTTTTCCCGCACACCGGACGATTTTCTGCGTCCTGAGCAAATCTCCCAAGGCGTCACTGTGCAGGGTTTGCTGGACAAGGCTGGGCAAGCCCGGGTTATCACGATTCCGTTAAAAAAGGGAACCGCCCTGGGCGCTGAGGTGGTGGGGACAGCGGGCAAAACTCCCAAGGAAGCCGGTTGGGAACCCGAATTGGAATTACTCCGCCCCGATGGAACCTTGATGGATAGGGGATTTGGAAAGATTGGGATCGTTGCCGACACCGGGGGCTTGCATACCCTTTCGCTTCGGGACCATCAATGGCGCGGTGGAAATGGTTTTTCCTACCGGATGGACATTGGCCCGGTGCCTGTGGTTTTAGGCGTTTTTCCACGGGTGGTGAACCCATCGAAGGACCCAATTTCCGTTGAGCTAATAGGTATTAACCTTTCCAAAGAGCCCGTTACCCTTCCGCCTCCATTTACTCATTCCCAAACCAGGCCAATCAATCTTTCCGGACTTGCCACAAGGGCGGCGGGTAAAACAGAGGTATTGGTGAGTGCAGGGGGAGAAACAACAGATTCCAGTAAACTTCTGGAGCCTGGCATGGCAGGGCAGTCGATCCTAAGTGACAAAACGAAGGAAGTCCTTTGGTCGTTTGCCGGCAAAAAAGGTCAACCACTATTGTTGGAGGCACAAGCCATGCGATTTGGTTCGCCGCTTGATCCAACGCTTGCCATTCTCGACACAAAGGGCCGACTCCTCATCCGGGCCAAACTACAATCCGTGGCAAAAACCCATGTCACCTTCCGCGATCATAATTCCTCCACTCCGGCCATTCGGCTGGATACCTGGGGGGACCTTGCTACCCACGATTTCATGTTGGCCGGAAATGACCTGATGCGGATTCGCAATTTACCCAAAAACCCGGATGATAACTGCGTGTTTACCAGTCGGAAAGGGATCCGCATCGGTTATTTGGGTACCACCCCCACACACCAACCAAACGGCCAGGATATGTTCAAGGTCCTGATTCATGCCCCAGGTACCAAACTGGCCCCCAACGGCATGCCCATGGTTGAAATACCCTGGTTTAATGACGATGGTGATGCCGATTTCCCCCAGGACTCGGTCCTGCAATTTGATCCACCGGCGGATGGAACCTACCTCGCCCGCATCACCGATGCTCGCGGAACGACCGGTCCGGGGCATTTCGTCAGGTTGGTGGTCCGAAAAACGAAGCCAGACTTTACCCTCAAAGCCGTTGTAAGCGGAAAATGGGTGGAAGGCAATTCCCAACTGGTCCAGGTTACCGCGACGCGATTGGACGGTTTTTCCGATCCCATTGAACTCTCCTGGAAAGAGGCCACGGGGTTCGTTACCCCAAAGGGCCGACTTGGTCCGCTGGATGATGAAATCTTTTTGCCAATTTTTGCCCCGACAGATCCCGGGAAAACAACTTCCCTTATATTAATGGGCAAATCAACCGGGCCAGCGAGTGTTTTGATGCGCGAGGCGACCTTAACCCTTGATAAAATTCAAAAGGGATATGGATTATCCATTAAACCGTTAAGCCCAGAAATTTCCATTCGACCAGGGTCCACCACAAAGTTTTCATTTGAGATTCAAAGACCAAAAGGGTTCGAAGGACGCATCCCGATCGAGGTCAAGGGGTTACCCCATGGTGTGCAGGTTTTGGACATTGGGCTAAACGGTATTCTGATGATTCCAGGCGTTACCAAACGCACCGTAGAAATCGCTTGTGAAGAATGGGTTCTTCCCGGGGAGGTGCCATTTGTGGTCACTGCCCGCCAGGAAGGAAAAGACGAGATACCCTCGACTCCGGTGATACTTAAAATTGGGCAAGCACCCCATTCGCCCAGGAACTGACAATCCCAAGCGTTGTCAGGGAAACGCCAGGGGACCTAGACTTTTGCTTTTTCCCGAATCTTGGTTTGGCCAAACGGGTTGACTATTTTTTTCTGGGGCCCCAGCGCTACCACGGTGGGATGAAGGCAAGAATAGCGATCAATGAGTTGCTTGAGTGAGTGCTGATTGACCTTTTCGTAATTTCGAATTTCATCGTCCAGGGAGCGATAGTGCTTGAGGTAGGTCCAATCGCTTCCGATAGCCATCATTCGTGTTGAGGGTTTTTCGCTTGCCCGAACCAATCGTGCCAACGCTTTGTTACGGGCCTGATTGAGTTCATCATCGGTAATCCCTTTTGCCTGCAGCTCGGTCAGGATTTTTTGCACCTTGGCGATATTGCCGTCCGATTTCTCCGGATTGCAAACGAGGGAAACATAATAGGCCCCGGTACCATCGTATTCCTGATAGGAGCAGTCCGCACTTTCCGCATCTGCGGTGTCAACAAGGCCCCAATGGAGCCTACTATTGCCAGCCTCCCCCAAGACCATTGCCATAAGGCTTGCTGCATACCGCAAGTGATGGGCAGCAGGTGGTCCCGGGTTGACAAAGACGACATATTGTTGTTTGACATCGGCCTTTTGTTCGACCAAAAACTCCCCGGTTCCGGTTGTTTGGCGAATGTCATTCCGCCGGGCAACCCCCTCCGGCCAATCCTCACAAACCCGTGCCAATTGATTACGAACGCGATTCCATTCAAAATTTCCCGTAACCGCAACGGTCACATTTCCGGCCACATATCGCCTGTCGTAATACTCGCGCATTCCCGTGGATTTGAGGGAGGTAACCGATTCCCTTGTACCCAAAACCGAATGGGAAAGGGGATGGGTTCCGAAAAAATGGGATTTGGCCGTTTCACAAATTTTCCAGGAAGGCTGGTCCTCGTACATCTCAATTTCTTCGAGGATAACTTTTTTTTCCATCTCAAAGTCTGTTTCCCGTAGGGCAGGCTGGAGAATGTCCCCGAACAGGTCTATCAGCCTGGGCAGGTATTCAGGAAGAACCGAACCGTAATAAACGGTATTTTCTTCGCTGGTAAAGGCATTGCTTGAGGCCCCAATTCGGTCAAGCTCCTTGTTGACCTCTATCGAATCGCGTTTTTCACTCCCTTTGAACACCATGTGTTCAAGGAAATGGCTCAAACCGGATTCACCCGGGTTTTCGTCACGCGAACCTGTGCGGACAAAAAATCCAATGGCACAAGACCTCGAGGAGGGGTTTACCTCTCCAATGATTTTCAGCCCATTTTCAAGATCGTCTTCTTCGAATGACATTAGGGGCTCACTTTTTCTTTGGGGTGGTTTTTACAGGATTGCCAGCCGGTTTTGCTTTGGTTGCCACAGGCTTATTTTTTAATACTTTGGTCGGGGTTATTTTGGATTTGCCTGGCTTGGAATCCATGACAGCCTTTGCTGGTGCCGGTTTTATGGGTAACGGTTTCCTTGTAACTTCTTTTTCAATCAAAGCGGCTTTTGGCTGGGCCTTTTCCCTGGAAGCACCCGCTTTTCCCATTTCTGGTCCCATGGTGACCTGGGTAATTTGCTTGGGGGCATACTTCTTGGCGTATTCCAGAATGGATTTGGGGGTTAAGGCATTGACGGCAGCCTCGATTTCCTCAAGCGTCCTAACCCGCCCCAAATAGAACCAATCACTGGCAATCGACGCTGCCCTGGTCATGGAGCTATCCTCCTGCATAAGGAGTGCAGTTTTCAAACCCACTTTTACCTGGTCGACCTCTTCCTTGGTAATCCCTTCCGAAATTCGGGCAATTTCCCGCTTGACCGAGGCAAGGGTAAGCGGTGCGCGATCGTTGGTTGTTCCCGCATAGGCAAAGATGGCTCCCCGATCCGGAAGGGAAACATGAGTTGCCCAAACAGCATAACAGAGCCCCTGCTTTTCCCTCACTTCGGTGAATAATCGGGAGCTCATGCCGCCACTTAGGACATTAACAAAACCTTGGGCCTGATAATAATCAGGATGGGAAGGATGGACGCTGTCCCAAGCCAGGGCGATTTGGGTTTGCTGGGTTTCCTTTTCAATATGTGCGGTTGATGGACCCCGTTTTCCGGGCTTGATGGTGGATTCCTTGCCATGGGTCCAACCGGAAAAATATTTTTCCACCATACTGAAAACCGCTGTGGTGTCGATTAAACCTGCCACGGAAAGGATGCTGCCTTTGGCGTGGCCGTGCCGCTCCCAAAAGGCCCTGAGACTTGCATTGGAAATACCCTTGATTCCTTCCGGGGTTCCATAACGGCTGTTGCAATAAGGATGGGGAAAATGGTTGCTTCGCAACTCTTTTATGACCTGGCCGCGTGGTTCATCATCCAGACCCTGAAGCTCCTGCAGGGCAAGTTCTTTTGCGGAAGGTAACTCCAGGGGGGGAAGCTTTGCGGCAAGCACTACATCCCGGATAAAACCCAACATGTCCTCGATTTTATCCGCCAATCCGGAGGCTGTTATCCGAAGATGGTGGGGGCCGACGCTGCATTCCAGGTCGATTCCAAGCCGATCCAGGGCTTGGGCAAAGGCCTTGCTGTCCAATTTGCCCGCTCCCCGTTCGAGCATTTCGGACAGGACATTGGCAATCCCTTCCTCACCATGGGATTCATGGACAAATCCCGCAGGAATAAGCAGATTCACCACAGCGGAACGAACATGATCCATTCGCTGACCCAGTATGGTCAAGCCATTCCGAATCGTTGTTTGCAGAGTTTGGTAAACCACCACGATCCCTCTACTTTCTTGGATACCTTTTTTTCTAGGTGCGGAGTTTGGGGACCTCGACCTCTTCGCGGCTCTGGTTCAATACCTTGGGTTGACCAGGACCGGTTTTCTCCCCGTGGGATCCCTGAATGGAGGGGATCGCTTTGGTTGGAACCGAGCCTGGCGCCCTGGGAACAAACGGTTTGGCAAAGCGATCCGCCACCGCAAATCCCAGGGACCGGTACAAACCAACCGCCGCCTGATTGCCTTCCGTTACCTCAAGTCTAACCCGAGCCATTCCCCACTGTTGCAAAACAATGGCAGAACGATTGAGAAGTTGGCGACCCAAACCCTTACCCCTATGTCCCTCAATCACCCCAATGTTGTGCAGGTTAACTTGCCCAGGGGTGTCGCCCATGATTTGAATCATTGCTATGGGTTGAATACCTTGGCGCATCAAAAAAGTGGCCGAAGACCAAAAATGACTGTTGGAGGCAACCATTTTAACCAATTTGCGACAACCCTCCAGCGAGCGAAAACTGGGAATGATTTCGGCATCCTGGGAGGATAAAAAGGAATGAAACAGGACTTGGGCATAATCTTCCTGGTCGGCCCAATTCCAAGGGCAAATCCGGTACCCTTGTACCTGGTCCGAGGGTTGGATTGGGTGTCTCCAAAGGTCTAGTTCCATACGCAACCGCCAAAGGTGGGCCGTGGGAACCCCGAAGGGGCTCGCCTGATTGGAAGTGGGGTCTTGCCCGGGTCGGGTTTGGCTGGACGAATAGGTCATGATGAACCATTGTCTTTTAGGTTTTTTAGGATTTTTTTCTAGCCGGTCAATCAAAATAACGAATTGCCATTCCCAATTCCCATAAACTTGGGCATTTGGAAATCACCAAGGAGGGTTTTCGCTTCCCACCTTGAAAGCCATGTCAGTCGCTTTATCAAATCACTTACCAGCCGACGGAATTGGAAATTGTCCTTTTTTCCGTTCACCATTCCAAAGGGTCAGCCACAATTATGGCCAATAACTCCCAGATTACGAGCGTCCTCCGGGAAACCCGGACATTTGCCCCGAATCCCACTTTTTCCCGCACCGCTCATGTGGGATCCATGGACCAGTACCGACGCCTTTGGGAATCCGCCAAGGACGATTTGGCTGGGTTTTGGGCGGAACAGGCAAAAGATTTGGCTTGGTTCAAAACTTGGCACACCACCCTCGAATGGAAGGCCCCCCATGCCAAGTGGTTTGAAGGCGGACTGATTAACGCCTCCTACAATTGTCTCGATCGCCACCTGATTGCGGGACAAAACAATAAAGCGGCCCTCATTTGGGAAGGGGAACCAGGCGATACCCGGACCCTTACCTATCAAATGCTCCACCGGGAGGTCTGTAAATTTGCCAATGGCCTCAAACGCCTTGGGGTTGCCAAAGGGGACACCATAACCATCTATATGCCCCTGGTCCCGGAGTTGGTCATTGCGATGTTGGCGTGTGCCCGCCTCGGCGCGGTCCATAGTGTGATTTTTGGCGGATTCAGTCCGGAAGCCGTTGCGGACAGAAACAACGATTCCAAAAGCAGAATCCTTATCACCGCAGATGGGGGCTGGAGGCGGGGAAAAACGGTCCCCCTCAAAGCTAATGTCGATTTGGCGATGGAAAAATCACTCACCATTGAAAAGGTAATTGTTCTTCGGCGAACCGGGCAAGACATTGTAATGAAACCGGGACGGGACTTGTGGTGGCACGACCTAACGGCCGGACTGGGAGGGGATTGCCCTGCGGAACCCCTCGATAGCGAACATCCCCTTTTTATCCTTTATACCAGCGGCTCGACAGGAAAGCCCAAGGGGATCTACCATACCACCGGAGGATACCTGTTGGGCGCACAATATACCCATAAATTGGTTTTCGATATCAAACCTGATGATGTGTATTGGTGTACCGCGGATGCCGGGTGGATAACCGGTCACACCTACCTTGTCTATGGACCGTTGGCCAATGCCACGACCATCGTTATGTACGAGGGTGCGCCCAATCATCCCTCTGAAGATCGTTTTTGGGAGATTATTGCCAAATATGGAGTAACCGTTTTCTACACGGCACCCACCGCCATCAGGGCATTCATGAAATGGGGTGACCAACACCCGAAACGCCATGACCTTTCCAGTCTCAGGCTTTTAGGATCGGTTGGCGAACCCATCAACCCGGAAGCCTGGATGTGGTATCACGAAACCATTGGTGGCGGTCGCTGTCCTATTGTGGACACCTGGTGGCAAACAGAAACGGGTGCGATCATGATCGCCCCCCTTCCAGGGGCGGTAACCACCAAGCCTGGGTCCGCAACCTTTCCTTTGCCTGGCATTGTCATTGATATCGTTGACAAGGATGGGAAAACTGTCGGCACCAATGAAGGCGGTTTTTTGGTCGTTACAAAACCATGGCCCTCGATGCTTCGCACCCTATACCGGGATGATGAGCGCTACCAAAAAACCTATTGGGACCAACACCCGGGGATTTATTTTACGGCCGATGGGGCCAGGCGGGATGAAGATGGTTACATCTGGATTATGGGCCGGGTTGACGATGTTCTCAATGTTTCCGGCCACCGGTTAAGCACCATGGAGGTCGAATCCGCCCTGGTCCAGCACAAGGCGGTAGCCGAGGTGGCGGTGGTAGGGAAACCCGATGACCTCAAAGGAGAGGGAATATCCTGCTTTGTCACTCTCAAAACGGGCATTGAGGCAACCGATGTCCTCAAGGCAGAGCTGCGCGATTTTGTTGTCCAGGTGATCGGGGCTCTGGCCCGACCGGATGAAATTAGGTTTACCGAGAGTTTGCCCAAAACCAGAAGTGGGAAAATCATGCGACGGCTTCTTCGGGACATTGCCTCCGGCCACCAAATCACGGGAGATACCTCCACGCTGGAAGATTATTCTATCCTGGCGAATTTGCGCAGCGACCAGGAGTAACCGATTTCAGTCTTTTTCCCGGTTTTGTTTACCATTGTGGCCTTTGGCCCAAGGTCTCGGAAGGATTTGGGTTTTGTATGGGATCAATTCAAACGGTTGCGGCTTTCGTTGGCCTTTTGAATTAATCTTTCAATCTCCAGGGTGCCTGCTGCTCCCAGGGCGCTTCGCCACTGTTGAAGGTTGAGCAAATATTGATCCAGAGCCTCCAGGACACTTTGGCGATTGGTGTCAAAAATCGGTGCCCATATCTCGCTAAGACCGCTTGCGATCCGGGTGGTATCACGGAATCCCCCTGCAACGAATTCCTCCCATTTGGGCGGCAAGGATTGTGTGAGGGCAAAAGCGGCAAGGTGGGGCAAATGGCTGGTATAGGCCACAATACTATCGTGTTCCTTGGCGCCAATTCTAGACACTTTGGCACCCAACTGTTTCCAAAAATCCCCCAAGGAATCCAATGTCCTCTGGGAGGCGGTTCCAGGAGTTAGAAACACCCATTTTCCCACAAAAAGGATGTCTTTATTGGTTTCCGGACCCGTCTTTTCCGATCCCGCCATGGGATGGGATCCCGCATGGCATATGCCCGGTGGAATTTTTTTCCCCAGGGTGGTCTCAATCCTTTCACGGGTGCTACCCATATCCGTGAAAACAGCCCCTCGTTTGGCATGCTGTGATGCTTCCAACAAGGTAGAAACGATTTGGTCCACGGGGGCGGCACAAACGATCAGGTCGGCATCTTGCACCGTCTCCCTGATGGTTGAAAATACATGATCCACGATTCCGGCGGATAATGACCATGCCGAACGACCATACAGTGGATCATAGCCTCTAAGGTCCACACCCGGTGGGCCAAATCGCCTGACCGAGGCGGCTAGCGACGCCCCCATGAAGCCCATACCCAAGATCGCTATTTTTTGAAAGATAATCATTTGGCAGGTGATTTTTCCCTGGGTGGAACTGCCTTGATTTCCGTTTTGGGTGCCCCAGAAGCCACTGCCATACTTTTGCGAATTTTTGCCATTAATTCCTGGGACAAAAGGGACCCATGGTCCTTTCCTTCCACCAATTCCACGATGGCGGTGGGATCGAGTTTATCCATTTTTGCCTTCAAGCGAACAACAGCACCCTCCAAAAGGAAAGTATCCTGGGTCCCCATATACACGCGAATGCGCCCCTTGAGCAGTTGGGAATGGGTGGCCCATTCTCTCTCAATTTTCGCCACAATATCATACGGCATCCAATGTTCAAACACCGTCCTGTCGGTTTTCCCCGTATCATCCCAAAGTGGTTTTGGCAGGCCGTTTTCACCCACCGGACCAAACACCGCCTGAAACGATTGAAGCTGACCACCGCGACGCATCGGTTGTTCCATGAGGTAAAATTCCCGATAAATCATTTGCCTTAGGCCCCGGCTTAAGGGACGAGGATTCCCCTTTGGATCCGTAAAAACATTGTCGGATGGCTGATATAAATCAATTTTCTGAAAGTCATGAAAATCTACAGGATCCGGAGAAGTGGACCAAGTCCCTCCAAAATAGGCAGGATAGGTCACCATCAACCAAAGGCTACTCCAGCCACCTGAGGAATGACCTGTAAGGAGGCGAAAATCCCGTTTGCCTCCGCAATGAAATTGTTTTTCGATTTCAGGCAAAAATTCGGTTACAAAAGCGGTTCCAACAGGCCCATTGTTATCAGAATCGGCAAAAACATGATGACCAAGGCGACAATTCGGATCAGGAACCACCACGACAAAATCGACACCCTCGAAGCGGGTTCCTCCTTGACGGGAATAACGGCCATGCGACCGATGATCGCCGCCAAATCCACTGATGTCCACCAAAAAGGGATACGCTGTTTTTCGGGTGGGATCAAAGCCTTCCGGGAGGACAACCGCTGCCTGTTGATAGACATCCTTTTTGTGAAATGCACTTAAAAGGGTACTTTTGATTCGTACCAATTTCACCCGTTCAGTCGTCCGAAAGGTATCCTCCCCTATCACCTTGTCCAAAACAATTTTGGTTTCCAACCCCACTTTGGGATCCCAATCGATTTTCGGGATGGCCCCCCAAATATTGCCCGGACTGGCGGAATAACTGAGTCCTCCCAAATCACGGTCCATCACTGCCAAAAGGGATGTTTTCTTTTTGGCGATTTTTCCCAATTCCGCAGGATAACCCTCTGTTCTGGAACCAATTTCCAAGGATTCTCCCGCCTTCCAATTTTTGACATCCACAAAATGGTGAGGATTGGGATTGCCCCAGTTGGGCATTCTGGGAGGAGAAGGATTGTCTCCAGGTATCCAAAGCAGATGGACCCGACCCGTAAAGGGCCCGACAAACAAATTGGCATCGTAACGGAGTTCAATGCGAACCGGGTCCGGTTTGGCCAACTCCAAGGTTTTTGGGGAGTTGGCTTGATGGCATAATAAACCGGCCAATACAAATAGGTCGAGGATCATTGAATACTCCCTTGGAGCTGAAGCAGTTGAAGTTCGGCGGAGCTTGGTCTAAGGTAGAGTGGCTCCGCAATATCTGAATCATTCCAATCACCTTGTACAATGCGTTCAAAAACGATTCCACCAAAAATACCCGGTTCCACCTTGCCGTTCTGAATGGTTCCATGGTGTCCTGATTCCTCCAAAACTTTAGTGAGGTTGGTTCCGGGAGCCAAAAGTACAGGCATCGACGGCATGGTACCCGTGCGCCATTGTTCTAACGGGGAAAGGCCAAGGTCCCCCACTGGGTTACCCGCCAAGCCAAATTTTTGATGATAGACCCACCCCTTGAGGGCATCACCCAGAACTTCAAATTCGGGGGGGCCAGATACCCAATCCGGTGGCCGGTTCCGGGCCAAAAGGGAAAAGGTGGGCACAAGCATCAGGTGACAATCGGTGGCAAAACGAAACGCAAGAGCGGACGCAATCCCAACCCGAAGGCCGGTGTAGCTTCCCGGGCCCTGACTTACGGCAACAACCCCAACGGACCTGGGATCCATTTGCCGTTCCATAAGGATTTCGCCTACCAAAGGGGCAAGGTCCCGGGCATGACGCCGGTTTTCGTCAAGGGCCCGCAAGGCAACCAGATTCCCGGCCTCACTCAAGGCAACGAATCCCTGACCTCCCGAGGTTTCTAAAAGGAGTGCAATCACGAATTTTCCAGTTTTCTTAGGATTGGGTGATTATATTGAACACATCTGGAGGAATAAACGAATGGTTGGCTGGAAACTTTGCACAGACGGCGGGTCCCGGGGGAATCCGGGGGAGTCCGCTTGGGCATTTATTCTCGAATCACCCACTGGGGAAAAATTTGAACAGGGCGGGTTATTGGGAATCACCACCAACAATTGTGCTGAGTATGAAGGGGTCATTCATGGACTTACTTTTGCCCTTGGTTTGAAGGTGGAACGGCTTGATCTATACAGCGACAGCGAATTGATAGTCAAGCAACTGCTAGGGGAATTCAAGGTCAAACATCCCGATATGATCCCCCTTTGGCAGGAGTCGAAAAGGTTGCTCAAGGGGTTTCAAGGCGAGGTAGGAATCCATCATATCCGCCGTGAGCTTAACAAAGATGCCGACAAGCTGTGCAACCTTGTTCTTGATGGCAAATGGGTGGGGGCCAAGGGGCACCCAAGTCCGAAAAATTCCTCTGGAACCAAGGTTGGCGCCAATCCCCAAACCATAACGGGAGAAGCAACCTTGGCGGCCATTCGGGCGGTTTTTGCCCGTTATGGAGCGTTTATTAGCGAAGAGGAGGCATCGGATGCGGGGATCATGCTTAGACAGATCCTGAATTAGGATTTGATTTATTTGATCCTTAAAGGCAATCCTTAAAGGCAATAATGCCTTAAGTGGTTTGGCTCAATGGTTTTGGTTTAGCCACATAAAATAGCAAATGGGGAAAGGTTAAAATGGGGTGAAGGACATTTTGAAAAGGCAAAATGGTCATGATCAAGGCTCGGCGATTTTATACAACCGATTCCCTCGCTCGACAGCCCCTTCTTTGGCAGGCCGGGGGCGATCTCCAGTGTCGCCGAACGAGCCTTTCTTTTTAATTGTTTTTCATTCCTCATTCCCCCCAAATCCGTAACAAGATTGCGACCGCCAGTCAGGCCTCATTTCGCAAATGGCAAAAGGCCGAAATATTCTTTAGAATACTGGAGTATCTTCGAAAAAAGCATCCAGAATGGTCTAAAAACCTGATGTTAACTATTATCAGGCCTCACTTAGCGCTTCCAGCCATCACCGATATTCCGTACCAATGTTCATTTTTGGCCTTGACAACCGATTTTCCAATTGCAAAAATGCGTATGCGTTCACGGGATTTTGAGATTTTAGTTGACACGAGTGGGTCTTTCCAGCGATACCAGCTGGCATGCAGACACTCATAAAACTTTTGGAAACGGTACACGATCTCGAGACTTTACTCAGATGTGCCAGGGAGGAGATCCGTTTCCTTCGTAAAAAATGTGAATTGGTTAGTATTCTCCACATTACTTGTGAAATGTGGCAAACGGATAACATCCGCCTTAAAGCCGAAAATGCCCA
>SYLG01000100.1 GCA_005808665.1 Planctomycetia bacterium
CCGCTTTGCAGATGGCGTAGGACTCGGGGTTGAGTTCCTGGCCGTGCATCACCAACCGGGCATCGGGGTTGTGCTCGGCCAGGTGTTCGCCTGCAATGCTCAACATCCCGCCTGTGCCGGCGGTGGGGTCGTAGATACTGCGCACAACCCCCGGCCGGGAAAGGGCATCATCATCCTCGATGAAGATCAGATTCACCATGAGCCTTATCACTTCGCGGGGGGTGAAGTGTTCCCCGGCGGTTTCGTTGGAAAGTTCGGCAAACTTTCGGATCAGTTCCTCGAAGACGGTGCCCATTTGGGCGTTGGAAACCGAGTCGGGGTGGAGATCGATGTGGACGAATTTTTCGGTAACCAGATAAAGAAGACCCGATTTGGCGAGTTTGTCGATCTGGGTGTGGAATTCAAAGCTTTCGAAGATGTCCCGGACATTGGCGGAGAAGCCCTGGAGGTAGCTGCGCAGGTTTTCGCCTATGTGATCCTGGTCCCCCATCAGTTTTTTGAGGTCCAGAGGCGAGGTGTTAAAAAAGTGCTGGCCTGCTTTTCGCAAAAGGAAAGGCTCAGGATTCAGGTTGGCCTCTTCCCGGAGCCTTTTTTCCTGGAGGACCGCGGCTTTGGTCGCTTGCAGAACCGAGTCCAGACGCCTTAGCACCGTAAAGGGGAGGATCACTTTTCCATATTCGGACTGTTTGTAATCGCCCCGGAGAAGGTCCGCGACCGACCAGATAAACGAGGAGAGGTTTGGTTCCCCGGCGGGACGACTGGGGGCGGGCGGGGGAGGGGCTTTGGCGGGACGGGAGGGTGGGGCGCCTTTTTCCGGAGGGGGAGATTCCTCAGCCAGGGAGTCAAACAGGGTGGGGGGTGTTTTCTGGTTGGCCAGGCTGACGGAACCACCCCGGCCGCGGCCCATGACGATTTTGCCTTCGGATTTGAGCTGGGACTGGACCTAGTTGTAGGTGGTTTCGTCCCACCCGAGGGTTTGGCGAAGGGTCCCATTGCCTGCGGACCCGCCCAATTGGGCGAGTGTTTTGAGGAACAGTTGGGTGGGTTCAGTCGGGGTCATGGGGGCAACCCAAAAGGAGGTGGATTTGCTGTTTGTTATAGGGGAGAAGCAATCCGGGCCTGAGGGAAAAATAGGGGCTACCGGATAATAACCCGATTCAGGGTGGGGGATTTCAGGAAAGGGGAGGGGGAAGGAATCCCAGGGTAGGAGCCAAAGGTCGGTTGTTCTTGGGTGGGTCTTGGCGGGAGAGGATAGGGGGGCAGGATGATGGCCCCCCATCCCCATTCCTTTCCAGGTTTGTGGCTTGAATTGCCTGTTCCAGGCAGCTACATTAGTCGACTCGGGTGCCCTTACCGAGAGAAGTAATCCTTTTGAGAGGGGATGAGGTGATTAGGACAAGGATTTTTTTGGTTTGCCTTTTGATTGTGATTTGCCCAACGAGTTCCATGGCAGGGGTGGTGTTAACTTCAACCGTGGGTGCAAATAGCAACGCTCAAGGAAAAGTCATTGGATCCACAAGTTCCACTACCAATGGGGCGGGAGTGGTGTTCACCACCGGGAGTGGCTCTTCCTGGGACCTTTCTTCCATCAAATTGGCCATGACCACAGGAAATGCTGGATCGGGATCTTATGGAGGTGGAACGGTAACTTTTTATCTTTACCAGATGGCTTCTGGTAGCAATGCAACTACAAATGGAAGTCTCAACAATGATATTGGCTCGACCACTGCCTCCTTGGCCTCATTTAGTGGAAACGGAGCTAGTATAATATTAAGTCTTACTGGCTTTGACAATCTTGCTGCAAGCACCCAGTATTTTTTGGGAATAAATGTAAGCGGAAGTGTGACCGGAGCTTCAAGTGACAATTATCTTAAGATAACTGGAACGGTGAGCGGTCCCACCGAAGCCAATGGAAGTGGCTGGTCGGTAGCACCCAATTACAGTTTTTTGTTAGTCGACCCTGCCACAACTGGGAATAACAACTTTAGTGCGAGCACATCCAAAGTTGCCTATTCCTATCTGACAAGTTCGGTTGCGGGCATTGGTTTTGAATTGGATGCTTCGGCCGTTCCAGAACCGGGAACGCTTTTACTCTTCAGCTTGGCCATGGCGGTAGGAGGGGCGGGTGCTGTCCTGAAACGGGGCAAAAGGAGTCGTAAAGGGTTTAAAGGGGTCCTAGGCCTTTCCTGACGATTTGCCTTGCCACCAGGTGACCAAGCGACCTTTGCTTCCTCAGGATTCCAGGAACTGGCAAGGGTCGGGATTTCTTTTGGCCCATGGCCGAAAGGGAAACTTCCCAAGGCTGTTCTTTGGGCCAAAGACCCGACCTATAACAGCCTGGGCCAGCGGCCCAGGGATCAGATCCAACAAAGATCCAAATTCCCCTCCATTGGAGGGGTGCCCGTTAGGGCGGGGTGGTTGGTAAAGTGCCACCACTCCTTCCCCATGCTGTGTTTCTCCTGACACCACCCCGTCAGGCTTCGCCTGCCACCCCTCCAACGAGGGGAATTCAGAGGACCCGCCTGGCCCTTGAAGAGACAATAGCCTGGCACCTCCAAAGAGGGGAATTCAATAACCCAACTTTCCCGGTTCGGACCATGAAACCCAAGGTTTTCCAAAAGGGATTCCATTCCTCATTTATCTGAATATTTCTTTTCCTTTTTCGGCATGGGATAGGTCGGGCTTTCAGCCCTTGGTGGCATTGGGACTGGTAACCTGGGGCGTTGCCCCAGGCTGGTATGGTGCCACGCCTTTGGCGTTGAAAACAGGGTGGGTTGAGAAAAGGATGGTGGCATGGCAATCTCATTTGTTGCCGGACAATTTCGATTTGGTCGAATCCTACCATCGGCTGTTTTGCGGGCCAAAGGCCCGACCGATAACAGCCTGGGCCAACGGCCCAGGGCTCAAATCCAACAAAGATCCAAATTCCCCTCCAGTGGAGGGGTGCCCGTTAGGGCGGGGTGGTTGGTAAAGTGCCACCACTTCTTCCCCATGCAGTGTTTCTCCTGCCACCACCCCGTCAGGCTTCGCCTGCCACCCCTCCAACGAGGGGAATTCAGAGGACCCGCCTGGCTCTTGAAGAGACCATGGCCTGCCACCTCCAACGAGGGGAATTCAGAGGACCCGCCTGGCTCTTGAAGAGACTATAGCCTGCCACCTCCAACGAGGGGAATTCAGAGGACCCGCCTGGCCCTTGAAGAGACAATAGCCTGGCACCTCCAAAGTGGGGAATTCAATAACCCAACTTTCCCGGTTCGGACCATGAAAACCACAAACCGGGTTCAAAAATAGCCCAAAAACCTTAAAAAAGCACTCCACCTGCGGGACTTGGGCTGTTGCGCCTGATTTTCCCCAACCGGTAGGGCCTCAAGGGTTGCAAAGGATACCTTTTTTCGTGAAAACACTCGTTTTTGACCTGGGGAATGTGGTGGCCTGGTTTTCCCATGAAAAAGCGGCCAGGCAACTGGCCCGATTTGGCCCCAAACCCGATTGCGAAACCACCATAAAGGCCCTTTTATCCCATTGCTTTGGCAGTCCCCTCGACCATGCCTTCGAACGGGGCCAACTGAGTCAGGAACCGTTTCGGGAAAAAGTAAAAACCCCCTTTGAATTAACCCTGACCGAGGCGGAATTTGATCATGCCTTTAGTGATATTTTTAGTCCTAACCTCATGATTCATACTATCTTGGAGCAAATCCACAAAACCGAAAATCGTCCCAGGCTTTGGCTGCTCAGTAATACCACCCCGCTTCATATCGAGCATTTAAAAAAACAGCACCCAGCCTGGCTCAGGTGGTTTGACAGGCTTGCCTTGTCTTATGAACTGGGCCGCCGCAAACCGGACCCATCCTTATATGATCAACTATGTAAAGATGCTGGGGGCAATCCGGCCCAAATGCTCCTGGTGGATGACCTTTTGGCAAACTGTGAAGGAGCCCGGTCCCAAGGGTGGAATGCGGTTTGTTATCAGCCCCACACGGACCTGTTGGCCGAGCTGGAAGCATTGGGTTGGTGAAAGGATTTGAGGCTTTTTGAATATGAATCCGATAGAAACTGTCGATCCCGCCATCTGGGCAGCACTTCAACACGAACGCAAACGCCAGCAAACGGGGCTGGAAATGATCGCTTCGGAAAACTACACCTCCTCTGCCGTCCTTGCGGCCCAGGGGTCGGTCCTCACCAATAAATATGCGGAAGGGTCTCCGGGCAAGCGCTATTATGGCGGTTGTGAATATGTGGATGAGGTGGAAACATTGGCCATCGACCGGGCCATGAAACTATTCGATGCACCCTTTGCCAATGTCCAGCCCCATTGCGGTGCTTCGGCCAACATGGCGGTCTATTTTGCGGCCCTGAAACCCGGGGATTCGATTGTGGCGATGAACCTGTCCCATGGGGGGCACCTCACCCACGGCATGCACCTCAATTTTTCCGGGCAACTCTACAAAGTGCACCATTATGGAGTCAAAGAATCCGATGGACGCATCGACTATGACCAGGTATCCACCTTGTGCCGGGAACACAAACCCAAGCTGGTGGTAGCGGGGGCAAGTGCCTATGCCCGGATCATCGACTTTGCCCGTTTTGCGGAGATTTGTCGGGAGAATGGGGCGCTGCTCATGGTGGATATGGCCCACATTGCCGGGCTGGTTGCAGGCGGTCAACACCCTAGTCCGGTTCCCTACGCAGACTTTGTCACCTCAACGACCCACAAGACCCTTCGGGGACCACGGGCGGGATTTGTTCTTGCCAAAAAAGAGTGGGGAGGCAAGGTCAATCAGGCCGTATTCCCGGGCCTGCAAGGCGGCCC
>SYLG01000101.1 GCA_005808665.1 Planctomycetia bacterium
ATCGTCCATGGCTGACAAATCCTTTTGTCTGGATGCGAAGTTAGGCAACCCAGGCAAGAATCATGACAGCTGTCATTACGAAAGGAAAGACCGAAAACAGCGTTTTCCCCCGGGATAATCAACCGGCCGGGAATTGCTGGTTATAATCCAAATACCCGTTTGGGAATGAAATCCAAGGCAGGATATTAAGCCTTTATCAAAGGAGACTGGCATGTCCATTTTAATGTTGGTTTTGATGATATCCGTTCAATCTGGTGGGAAAGAACCATAAGATACAATAATCAATGATTCAATTTTTCAATTGAGTACCACCTACTATCTGATTGAACCAAGAGGATCAGGAAACTTTTCTCTTCCCTACACAATGATGCGGGTTGATTCGGCAGGAGGAAATTATAATACCATGGGCCAGTTTATTCCTTCGAATCTTTTACCAAATATGCAGGCAGCTTGCACATTTGCCTCGCCTGGAATTTTTAACTGGTTTGCTCCCAGTTATCCAATGCCTGCTACTTTTTCTTCCGTCGTTACCAGAGTTCAACTTTCGGTTTCCCGTAACAACCCTCCCTATCCGTTGGTTATTGTGAGCACCAAATATAAAACCCTAACTCCTCCTTAAATATATTTTTCCTTTTTCCTTTTATCCATTCCGGGAAATGAAAAATGAAAAAATGCAAAGGGTTTACCCTGATGGAACTCCTTGTCGTCATTGCCATTCTGGCAATTGTGATGGGCCTTTTGCTAGGAGCGATTCAAAAAGTCCGCTTCGCCGCAAACGGCCTGGAAGACAAAAACAAACTCAGGCAGATTATCATAGCCATGCATCAAGTCGCCAACCAGGAGGATGGGAGGCTCCCCGCCTGCCTTGGCGAAACAATGGATGGTACCGAAATATCCATTCCCCACTACTCACTCCTTCCCTTTCTCACCGGAAAACAACCTCCCTATTTCCGCATTGTTAACTTTGGCCCCTATTGGGATGAGGTGGACAGCTTTTATTCCAAAATGGATCCAAGCCACAAATGGGATTTTGCCGCCGATCATTTCAACGGCGGAAAAATCTCCTTCGCCTATTCGGCCCCTGCATTCTCCCATGCGGCCAAACTTCCGGGAAGTTTTCCGGATGGAACATCCCAGACCATAGGATTTGCGGAACATTATAGTTTCACCGCCAATCGCAACAACCAATTAAACTTGGTCACGGTCATCGATCCAAACAATTTGAATCCCTTCAAGGATGGAACCCGAACGGCCAGTTTCTCCGATCCAGGCTGGAAGGATTGGCGACCCACCTTGACGGATGGGATTTCTTTCCCCGATGGACACCCCATCCAGATTGCTCCCTCCTATGAACTTTCCGATGGGTCCAGACTCCAGGCCATCCAGAGTTCCGGCTTGAAGGCCGCCATGATGGATGGCAGTGTTCGAGTCTTCACTCCTAACATCACACCAAAACTTTTTTGGGCTTTTGTTACCCCCAACGGTGGTGAGATCCTCAGCGAATAGGGGAGGGAAGTCATCCGAGGCCTTTAGCTGCCCGACCTTTTACCGCATTTCGGATACCTTTAAATGCACTTTTTCCAGGATGCCTTGCCTATTGCCAAATGGATTTTAAACCGCCCAACCATGTTTCCCCTTCCACATCGATAACCGGATCAAGTTCTTTTGCCCCAAAGGTACGAGCTGATGAACCTCGGCCATCGCATCCGCAACCCCAAAGGGCCTGTGGGACAATTTGCCATTACCTGGGAAGGCTTTATCTTCCTATTGGGTCCACTGGGTTTCCCAAATTGGCATCATCGATTCCCGACTCCGTTTCTTCACCACCTCCCGATAGCTTATCCCCTTGGTGATAACCAAACGGGTAGCTTCAAGCTTGAATTCGCGTGTGTAAAAACACCGGACCTTGGTCATGAGCTTTTCACTTTTACCTAATGGCTGCACCCCATTTGTAACCTTAAACAATGGTCCTTTTTTCGTGGGTCAGACCATTTCACAAACAGGTGGTGATCCACCTGCTTTTGGGTCAGGCTTCTCCCTCCTGTCTTTCCTGATGGCCTGGCCTTATTCCTCTTTTTCTTCTTCCCCTTGGCGGGCGACCCACTTTTGCATTTTTCCAAGATCTTTCTTCCATTGGGTGGCAACAATCCTTCGCGAAATGAACGCCTCGTACAACAGGTCCATCGTCTCCAGAAAGGCCCGGAGCTGGTTGACCCGTTCGTCAAGGCGCGCCCGCTCCTCCGACTCTTCGGTAGCCGGGAGCTTGAGGCTGCCGATAGACATTATTTCCGCACTGAATTGAAACTCGTATTGCTCCTGATGACGGACAATTATCATGCCCACCTTTCGCGGCCATTTTCCCTCCAAAAGGGCGCGATACGCCTCGGGCATCCGGGTCGGCCCCTCGCTATGCACACTTTGACGGCCCGTCTGACCCCTTGGACATTCGAGGTTCATCGACTTGGTCAGCAAGAGTGCCGCACTTGTTCCATCCGACAATTTGATCTCGTCCGAGCCACCATCCAGTTGGTACCAAAGCCAAACAAGGAATTCATTCCCCATGAAGTCGCGACACTCACCATCGGGCATCCAGCTTACCTCACCCGGGGACTTTCCGGGCAAAAATGCGGAGGGTTCGGCATCTTCCACCCCCCGGGGCATTCCAGCCGTTTCGGCTAGCTGAAACGCCAGGCTCCCCGCGGTAACCGGAACCACTTTTTTGCCAAATGTCGCTTCAAAATGATCGACAAAACGATCAATCATGGTTACCGAGGAACTGCCGAAGTAGACCTCCCCAGACGCTCCATCCCACAAAACCGGGATCATTTTACGCTTGAGAAAACGACCATCCTTGGCCTCGGCTTCAAGCCGGGCCTGAGCCGCTTCCTTGGCCTCTTTGCGTTGGCGTTTGGAGGGGCGACCACTGGGATTGGCCCCGGCCAAAGCCTCCAGTTCCTCTGCGGTATAGGCCCGAAGCAGGTCCGATGGAAGGCGATTGACATCCACCCGCAAGGCAAAACTGAGGGTTTCATTGATGATGTTTTTTTCCAGCTGAAAGCCCTTGTCGAGGATGTGGTCCCCGGCGATCCAGCCAATGTTCACTCCGTCCTTGGTGGCCACCTTTTGGCTACCCATGCCCATGGCGGCCAATCTTTCGAGAAATTCCTCGCCAAAATCGCCTGGCCGGTAGCCGGGAATACGAAACCGCGAATAGCTGATGGTACCGGAGAAAAAGCCCATGAACGCCTCAAACCTAGGGTGTTTGGAACCGAATTTGCCCCACCCTGAGTTGGAGACAGGGTGCTGGGCCAGGAAAACCCAAACTGTCAGGATACCGGATCAGGGTAACCTCGCCAGACTTTGCCCATTTTGACCCATGCTGTCTCCAAGGGAACAGGTTTTTTCCAAAATCGAACCATTTTGACCCAAACCCTTGCCACTATTTGGGGTTAACATAGAATAGGATCATTCTCTTTTTGCACCTTCCCAGAGGTCATTTGCATGACTTCCACTATTTCCTTCCGGTTTCAAGTTTTCCTTCGGTCCCTTTGCCTTGCCGGCCTCGTGGGAACCGTGTCCCTTGGCTTGGCAGCAGATGCCCCGCCGAAGGTGGAAAAGGCCCTGAAAAAAGCCGTCCTTATTACCAAGGCCCCGAAACCCATCGCCGCCGGGACGGTTCTTGCTCCTGGGCAAATGGCCAAACGAATCGACGGCCATGTGGATGCCCTCCTTTCCCAAGACAACATTGCGAAAAGCCCCAAATGCCCTGATTCCGAGTTTTGCCGTCGGGTTTACCTCGATTTGGCGGGCAAGATCCCCACCGCCCAGGAGGCTCTTGGTTTCCTTGAGGACAAAAATCCCGATAAGCGCGAAAAACTTGTCGAAACCATCCTGGCCTCCAAGGATTATGCCCGCCACCAAGCCGACCTGTGGCAGAGCCTGATGGTTCCCATCACGACCGAAAACCGCCGTCTGGACCCCGAACCCCTGGTGAAATGGCTGGAAAAGGCGTTCGGAGAAAATCGACCCTGGGATCAGATGACCCGCGAGATTCTCACCGCCACTGGTCCCCAGGATGAAAATGGTGCCACCACCTATTTCCTGGCCAACAACCCACTGGACCGGTTAACCGATTCCGTCTGCAAACTTTTTTTGGGTGTGCAGCTTCAATGTGCCCAATGCCACAACCACCCTTTCAATACCCAATGGAAGCAGGCCGACTATTGGCACACCGCGGCATTTTTTATCAAGGTCAAAGCCCAACCTCCCCGCAACAACAAAGACATGAAAACCCCCATGGTGACGGAAAACAACCAGCCTCCCAACAAAAAGGCCCTTCCCGAATCGACCAAAAAACTGCCCCCCAAGTTTCCCGCGGGAGACCAGCCCACCTTGACGGCCAAGGAACCCTATCGACCCGTATTTGCCAAATGGATTACCGCCGACAATAACCCCTTCTTTGCCAAAGCGGCGGTTAACCGGGTTTGGGCCCAGATGTTTGGCCGTGGATTGGTCCATCCGGTGGATGATATCCAGGAGGGCAACCCCGCATCCCATGCCGAGCTGTTTGAGGACTTGTCCTCCCAGTTCAAAACAAACCATTACAACCTCCACCACCTAATCAAGTCCATTTGCCTTTCCGAGGCGTACCAACGCACCAGCAAACCCCATCAAGGGAACGAGAAAGTTTCTGCCCACTACCTCGCCCGGATGCCGGTAAAAGTTCTTAGCCCGGAACAACTGTTTGACTCCCTTAGCGAACTATTCAGTGCCCAGGGAGCCGGTCCGGATTTGGCCAAAGCCGACAAAAAAGGGGATAAAAAAGCCGAAAAGAAACCTGCCAAAATCCCGGGTCGCCCCGGTTCGGCCCAGCGTAACCAATTCCTGGCCTTCTTTCGGGGCGACGATGGTGCCGACCTGACGGATTACCAGGCGGGCATCCCCCAAGTCCTTCGACTCATGAATTCGCCCCAGCTCAACAACCCCGCCATACTCCGAAACCTCGATCCGCGGGCAACCCCCCATGCCAACATTGATACCCTGTTTTTGGCCATTCTCGGGCGTAAGCCTACCCCCGAGGAAACCAGGAAAATGAAGGATGTCATCCTCCAGGCTGAAAAACCCATGGAAAAGAGGCAAGCGTATGCGGACATCTGTTGGGTGTTGTTGAACACCAGCGAATTTGCCCTGAACCACTAAGAGACACGATTAAGGTTTGGCACAAAGTCGATCTAAAAGGAGTCCTATCATGTCGAGTTCGTTGGAACACTTTGGCTTCTCCCGTCGCGATGCCCTGCGTTTGGCCACCTCCGGGGCCTTGGGAGCGTCGCTTTCAGGCTGGATGCCTGTCCTTGCCAGGGCCGCCGCTTCGTCACCTGCCACGGCTCCCAAACAGAAATCGTGTATCCTTCTTTACATGGATGGTGGGCCCAGCCACATTGACACCTTTGACCCCAAGGGCACCGAATCGGGAGGCGAGTTTCAGGCCATTGACACCGCCGCCAGGGGCATCCAGATCAGCGAGCACTTGCCCGAAATTGCCAGGCAAATGGACAAAATCACCCTGTTAAGGGGCATGAGTACTGCCGAAGGGGCCCATCCCCGGGCCAAGCACCTCATGCATACTGGCTATCGCGAAGGCGTTGGGGGCCTGAGCTATCCTTCCATGGGAGCCATCGCCTCGGCCGAAATCGGCAATCCCAACCTCCCTATTCCCAATTTCGTGGCGATTGGCCGCAGTCAGGGTGCTGGATTTTTGGGGGCAAGGCACGCCCCCCTTGTGGTCAATGACCCTGCCAGGGGGGTTGAAAACCTGAGGCCTTTGGTAACCGAGGGCCAGTTCAACCGACGCTTTGGCTTGCTTGAACAGATGGAATCCGCCTTCCTCAAGGACTATCAGGTTGGACCGGGGACGGACCACCTCACCACCTACCAACGGGCGGTGGAAATGATCCGCTCCAGGGAAGCCCAGGCTTTTGACCTTTCCAAGGAGTCGAGCGAAACCAAGGCAAAATACGGGGCAGGCCGCTTTGCCCAAGGTTGCCTTTTGGCAAGGCGCCTGGTGGAAACAGGTGTTAGTTTTGTGGAAGTCAACCTGGGCGGCTGGGACACCCATGAAAACAATTTCGCCCGCGTGAAGGCTCTTTCCAGCCAGATCGATACCCCCATCGCCGCACTCCTTGCCGACCTCAAGAACAGGGGTATGCTCGACAGCACCCTGGTGGTTTGGATGGGAGACTTTGGCCGGACTCCCAAGATCAACTCCCGGGGTGAAAAACCAGGCCGCGATCACTACCCTCGCGCCTGGACCAGCTTCATGGCAGGCGGTGGCTTAAAGGGTGGCCGGATCATAGGAAAGACCGACGAAAAGGGTGGGACCGTAGTGGAATCCCCCATTTCCGCCGTAGACTTCATGGGAGGCGTCTGTCAGATTCTCGGCATTGATGCTTCCAAATGGTATCAGACACCCATCGGTCGGCCCATCCGGATAGTGGACAAATCCGCCAAGGTGATCCCGGGTCTGATTTAAACCAGGTTCTGCGGTTTGAGTGATTTCGGGCAATTTTGGCCTATTTGGGAACCTGTTTGTAGTTTCCCCGGCAATTGGG
>SYLG01000102.1 GCA_005808665.1 Planctomycetia bacterium
CGGGAAAAACATCAATCATGGTCCCAAAAAAGACCAAAAACTCGTAAAAAATCACTCCAACTGCGTAACTTGGGTTAGCGTGTAGTGCCGTTGGTAATTCCCTGAAAGGACGGAGGTGGACAGGGTGGGGGTCACCGTTTCGGCGGGAAGAGCGGTCGGAAAATGGAACTGGGAAAAATCGGAGGGAACGGAACCCGATCCGGAGAAGGGAGGAGTAGGAGCCACCAGGGGAACGAGGACCGAGTTGGAAGAAAGTGTCGCAACCGATGCCGGTGGGTGCAGCCAGTTATCCCTGTTCCATTGGGGGAGAAGATGTGAGAATCCTTGGCCATCCGGGACAAGTCGGTTTTCGAGGAATTCCAATGCAAGAGGTGAACGGTTTAGGATTGGGGAAACCGGAAGATAAAACCGACGCAACCAACGGACGACGAAAACCACTCGGGAGGACATGCCTAAATCCCAGAGGTGATTAAATTATATGCCAGAGTCAAGCTAATGGGGAAACAAGTTGGAGGCAAGCGGCATTGACAAAAAAAGAAAAAATCGAACCATACGGCCATGAAAACCCAAACCTGACGACGACTCCGGGTTGACCATTGACTTCACAAACGAACGGTTCCATTTCCCATCGGATATCCTTCCAATCCTATTCGGAACCAAACCGGAACAAAGGATGATTCAGATTGATTACCTGTACAAGAGAAACTCGAAAGGGATCCGGGTTTGCATCTGCGGGTTTTGGGAAAACCTTAATCCTTACAAATCTGATCACAACCGTATCCCCATTTCGCTCTCAAATTCAAGGCGTTTGATGGTTTAGCGGGATAGCCTAGTATAGGATCATTTTGCTCCGGGTGGATTGGCCTCACCGAAGACTTCCTTGCGAACCATTTTGGCGTGGAACCTTAATTTTTCCGTGAAAAGGTAGATGCGACCAATGTTTTCCCCCGGGGGTCCCGCCCGGAAGCCTGGGCCCGAGGGGAGGGGGGCCACCATGAAGCCATCCGCAACCTTTCGAAGAGGAACCAGCCAGGTTTCTTCCCCGGTTGGTATGGTTTTTTGGGGGGCCTTCTGGGCACTCTCCAGACCCCCGATAAACCTCTTTCCCTTGTCAAGTTTAAGGTCCTTGGGGGCGTAGAGAATGTCGAGAATCTCAAGTTCGTTTGGTCCGGTGATTTTGCCAAGAACCTCGGCGTCGGAACCCGCCCATTGACTTCGGGAAAGAACAGGGGTTGGTCCCCCGGGAATTCGGGTAATCGCAACTTGCCAGGCAAGGTATCCCAGCCATCCAAGGTATAGGACCATGGCAAATTGAAAACGAATCCTCGCCGACCAGGAAGGTTCCTTTTGGGGTTCTTTTATTAGGCCAGTTGGCCCGTTTGGAACCGGAGCAAGAATGTCCGGTTCAGGATTCAGGGTACTCATGGCAGTTCATTTTCCGTGAAATACGCAACCGGTTTATCAAGGGCCAAATCAACCCTGAAAAGGTCATCGAAATCTTCGATTTTGTCCCCGTCCGCGGCACCAACAACTTCTGCTTCCATCAAATGAAAGACAATTTCGCCAATGTCCCGGGTGGTATGAATCTTCCATGTATTAAAGACGGCCCGGGCCATCCTCCCAAATACCCCACATGCCACGGAAACGGACCTTTCACACAGCTGGGTTGCGGTAATGTTGGGTTGCTGATCGGCAGAGGCAACCGCTTCCATCTCATTGTCAAGGACTTTGATGAGGGTCGATATGAACTCATAGGCCTCATAAGGGTAGTGGTCCTTTTTTTCCGCCAATATTTCAAGAACAGGGTCGCGCAAACTAAGTCCCATCGCAATCAGGTTCCTTTGCTTTTTTCCGCATGACTTGCATTACAAACCGCCTTGGCAGCACTTATCCCGCTTCGGACTGCCCCTTCCATGGTCGAAGGCCAACCCGTGGCCGTCCAGTCCCCTGCAAGGAAAAGTCCCCGCTGGGAGGTTTTTGGCCCGGGCCGGTTTTGGTCCACGCCAACCACCGGGCGGATGGTTGCCCGCCGCTCGGTGATAACCTTGGCTTCCAAAAGCACCGCTTTTCTCATGGTCGGGAAATAATCGCCAAGCTCAAGGAGGATCCTCTCCAAAAGGGATTGGGACCCGTTTGCAAGGGCAGGCCCCGAGGCACTCAGAACCACCTGATGGTAATGGGAAGGGTCGCCCACAAACCTTGGGACCGAACGGTGGCGAAAGAGCCAATGCCCTTCACCCCCGACGAGGGCTGCGTGGGGCAGGTCGGTTATGGGTCGATCCAACCATAAATGCACCCCGGTAATGGGTGCCCATCCAAGCTCTTCACCCTGGGCAAGCTCAGGATGTCCGCTCACAATGGCTTTTGACAAAAGCTGGGACCATTGGTATCGCGGCATTGCCATGATCACCACCTCGGCAGGAATAAACTCACTTCCAAGGGTCTGCACGCCAATGACCTTGCCCCTTTCAAACACAACCTGGCGAACCCGTGTTGCCCGTCGAAGTTTTAATCCCTTTTCTACCAAGGCTCGACCCAACCCATCATCATACAGTTCAAAAAGGCTGGCTCGTGGCAATTCCACCTCAAACGAACCACGAGGTCCCAGCAATCCTTCGCGAAATACCTTGGCGGCTGTCAGGAAACTGGCCGTGGACCAGGGTTCATTGAGGGCACTAACGACAACCGGCCCCCATAGTCCCTCAATCGCCCCAGCGGTTTGGCGGGTTTCCTTCAACCAAGCGGCAAGGGGGCGATCGGTTTTGGGCAGGGGAGTATTACGCAGGTGGTTAAGGCCCCTGGCAATGGCCCATTTATCCTGCCAACCAAGCCAATGGGCCTTCAGGAAGGCGGGAGCCAAATGGAAGGGTTCGGGCAAGGGGGAGGCTTGGAACGGGCTAATACGGCCATCCTTGGTACAAAACCAGATGCACTTTTGGCGAATGAGTTCCCGCTCTTGTCCAAATTCCTTAAGCAACCCCCTAAGTGCTGTGCAACAGCCGAGGTTGACATGTTGACATGGATCAACCCAGGAGGTTCCCATTCGGAAGGATCCGGCCCTTCCTCCCAACCTGTCACGAGCTTCCAAAAGCTCTACCCGAAAACCAGAGGTCAACAGCTTTGCTGCCGCAGCCAATCCAGCGACTCCGCCTCCAACTATGACCACACGCCCTAGCAACCGTTGCCTCCGCCGGATGGAATTGCACCGAAATCTTCCAGCTAATAGCCTATGGTTCCCAACGGGTTGGACCTCGTCCTAGAATAACCCCATGTCTCCATTTGCTTTGGGATGAACGGATCATGATCGACCTGACCGACCGCCGCAAGGAATACACCCAAACCGGCCTGGATGAATCGGCATTACCGCCTACCCCGGTGGCTCTTTTTGATGCCTGGCTTCATATCGCCCTTGAGAGTAACCTACCCGAGCCTTATGCGATGACCTTGGCCACAGCCACGCCTGATGGGGCACCTTCGGCCAGGATTGTCCTATTAAGGAAGGTGGATGAGCGGGGGTTTGTTTTTTTCACCAATTATCTTAGCCGCAAGGGGCAGGAGATTTGTGAAAACCCCCGGTGTGCGTTGCTGTTTTTTTGGCCGGAACTGGAAAGACAGGTGCGCATTGAAGGCCTCATTGGCCGGATTACCGCCCAGGAATCGGATGAATACCACAATCTTCGCCCCGCCAGCAGCAGGATAGCTGCCGCTGCCATCGTCCAGGGCAAAGTCATTTCCGGGCGGGCCGAGCTGGAAGTGCGGGTGGAGGAGCTTAGGAAACAATTTCCCTTGGGGGATAACCCCCGACCAGACCATTGGGGAGGGTATCGGCTTTCCCCGGACTATTTCGAGTTTTGGCAAGGGCGAACCAGCCGCCTTCATGACCGGTTATTTTATCGGCTCGGTACGGGTGGAATTTGGGAAACAGGCCGGTTGGCTCCCTGATTGGGTCCTAGGATAGTCTGTATCCCTCTGGAGGCGAACATGTTGAATCGAAACCCGATGCGGCCCCCCCGTGGATTTACCCTGATTGAAGTGATTTTGGTTGTCGCCATCATTGCGATTCTCATTGGGCTTTTACTGCCTGCCGTACAAAAAGTTCGGGAAGCGGCCGGGCGAACGGTTTGCATGTCCAATTTGGGGCAAATTGGCCTGGCCCTGGTGCAAGCACATGACAACCGCCTGGGCCGAATGTTTTTGCATCACCCCTACGAAGCGGATGTTCTTTCCAGGGTGGGGACACAGCCTGAACCTGCGGTTGGAAAGACGGGGAATTTCAATTTCGCTGAACCCCCTTTCGCCCACGGAGGTCCACCCTCCGGTCTTGGGGACCAGGAAGCACCTGCCCGTTCCTTCAACACCTTTTCCGATCGCTATTGGGAAGATTCTCTCCTCCCTTTTTTGGCATCCAATGCCGAAGTTCAATCCGGGATTCACAAAAAAGGGAAAGTCCTTGCCGCCGCCAAGGTTTTTCGCTGCCCCTCGGATCCGTACGAACCGGATCCTGTGTCGGCCAGAACTGAGATTGAGGGACAAGTTCCCAATAAGGAACCCGAAGTGGATCTGAACGGCCCAATGTCAGGTGGGGACATGGAAGCGGACCCCGGAACCATAGGACTTGGGCATCGGACATCCTACCTGCTTAATAGCCTTTTGACCCATAAAACCCGGAGGTGGGGCACGCCTTCCTGGAACAAATTTCATGAAATCACTTACCCGCCAGGTTTTGCCATCATGATCGAAGCCGATTACAAGGGAATCGTGACAGACCGACAGGATCCAAGGCAGGATGATTGCGATGTTTGGCTCGGGACCAAGCGCATTCGCCCTTGGGTCGGGAATAATCGCCATGCGGCAGGCACAAGCAATGTGTTATTTCTCGATGGCCATGTGGCGATCCTTCCCTGGGAAAATATCAAGCCCGCCCTGTTTCCGGACAACAAAGATCATCCGGACGATATGCGATTTGCGGAATAGGGGATGGTTTTTAGCTGTGATTTCCGGATGATAGCACCCTTCTGACCTTTTTGGATTTGAGGGATCTTTCAACAATCATGATGCCACTTTTTCCGCTTTTCCTGATCACTTTGGGAACTCCTCCTACGGATGCGATTCGTCATTTTGAATTGAAGATTCGCCCTGTTTTGGTGGAGAAGTGTCAAAAATGCCATGGGGAAACCAGGCAAAGATCCGGCCTGAGGCTTGACAGCGCAAACCATTTCCTCAAAGGGGGCGAAGGTGGAAGCGTGGTGGTTCCTGGCAAGCCGGATCAAAGTCGATTGGTGATGATGATCAAATCCGATGGCAAGGGGAACCTCAAATCCATGCCACCGGATAAACCCCTATCTCCAAGAGAGATCGCCGATTTTGAAGAATGGATCCAAGCCGGGGCACCCTTTCCAGACAATACCCCGAAAGGGTCCCTGGCAAAGGAATCTTTGCCGTTGCGCAAGAAGGGGGACATCCGGCCAGAGGAAAGGCAATGGTGGGCCTTTGTACCGCCCAAAAATTTTGCCCCACCCACCAATCTGGCCAACACCCATTGGGCCAGAACCGATATTGACAGGTTCATCCTGGACAAAATCGAAAAAAACCATGCCGCCCCCGCTCGTCGCCTTAGGCCCCATGAACTCATCAGGCGCATCCATTACAACCTTACAGGATTGCCCCCTACACCGAGTGAAATAGAGGCTTTTGTTTTGGATCCATCGGACAAAGCGATTGATGCCATGGTCCTTCGCCTACTTTCCTCCAGGAGCCATGCAGAAGCCTGGGCCCGCAAGTGGCTTGATCTTGTTCGCTATGCAGATTCCGATGGCTATCGCATTGACCATGAGCGCCCCCATGCTTGGCGTTACCGGGATTATGTAATTGATTCCTTTCTGGAAAATCGGCCCATTGATCGTTTCCTGATGGAGCAAATTGCGGGTGATGAGCTTTGGCCGGATGACCAACGATCCGATATCGCGGTGGGTTTTTTGCGCCATGGCATTTACGAATACAACAATCGCGATGTTCGGGGTCAATGGGATATCATTCTGGGAGACATCACGGACACCGTGGGTGATGCGTTTTTTGGCCTGGGTTTCCAATGTGCCAAGTGTCATGATCACAAATATGATCCAATTCTGCATGAGGATTATTTCCGGTTGCAGGCGTTTTTCTCCAATGTTTTGCCACGGAACGAAAAGGTGATTTCTACAACGGGGGAACAAAAGGCTTATGGCCTTGCCATGGAAGCATGGGAAGGAAAAACCAGCCTTATCCGGGAGAAAATATCCAGGATCGAGGACCCTGTTATCCAGGCACTCACCAAGGCTGCTGTGGAACGCTTCCCGCCTGACATTCAGGTGATGATTGCCAAACAACCCAAGAATCGGTCGCCTCTGGAAACGCAGCTTGTGGAACTTGCATGGAGGCAAGTGGACTATGATTTGCTAACCCTTGAGAGCAAACTTAAAGGACAAACCAAGGAGGATATGGTCGGCCTGCGTCGTGAATTGGCCAAACATGAATCCTCCAAACCCGCCCCGCTTGCCAGGGCCCAGTCGGTCGTGGAGACAGGCCCTGTCGCCGCCTTTACCCCCCATCCCAAGAAAAAAGGGAGTTCCATTGAGCCCGGATTTGTCACCTTGCTTGACCCTACTGATGCCAAGGTGGTGCCGACCCCTTATTCCTCCGGGAGGCGTTCCGCCTTGGCAAATTATCTGGTTAGCCCTAAAAACCCACTAACCGCTCGCACCTTTGTCAATCGAATTTGGGCTTGGCACACGGGCCGGGGTTTGGCACCCCAACCCTCGGATACAGGGCGACTAGGCGGGCTACCGACCCATCCGGAATTGCTTGATTGGCTAACCCTTCGATTTGTCCAGTCAGGTTGGAACCTGCGGGAACTCCACCAACTTATTGTTCGATCCGAGTTTTATTGGCAAAGCAGCGAACCCCTTGGTGCCGAAGTTGTTCGGTTAGACCCGGAAAACAAACTTTTAACACGATTTCCATCACGAAGGCTCACCGCCGAGGAAATTCGCGACACTATGCTTCTCGCCTCGGGAGAACTCAAAACCAGACAAGGGGGACCAGGTTCACCAGCAAACGACCCGGTGCGCTCAATTCAATCAAAAGTTTTACGAAACACCCGGAATCCGCTCCTGGAAGTCTTTGACCTTCCCCAATTTATTAATGGGACAAGTTCCCGGGATCAAACGACCACTGCGGTCCAATCGCTCTACCTCTGGAATAATCCACAAGTCCTTGACCGTGCCCAGGCTTTGGCCGGGCGGTTGTTGCGGGAAATACCCGAGGATCCATCCAACCGCATTCGCCTTGGCTTCAAACTGACCCAAGGCCGGGATCCTACCCCCCCTGAATTGGACCGATTGCTTGGTTTTCTCGCCCGCCAGGAATCTTTGTCCAATGATCCTGCCGCGGATACGATGATCCGGTTACCTCAGGAACGCCTTCCCCATCACGAAGGGCAAGGCATTAATTTTTCCATGAATCCCCCCGGGCCCAGATTGCAATCCCACCTTGGGGACAACACCCTGGATTTACCATTTACCATGGAAGCGTTTTTCCTTGTAAGGTCTGTTTCCGACACCGGCCAAGTCCGAACCATTGCGTCGCAATATGATGGCAGCAAGGACAAACCCGGATGGTCGCTTGGGATCACCGGGAAAGGATCCCGGCGAAAACCCCAAACCCTTGTCATGCAACTTTGGACAGGCAAGCCGGGAAATTCTGTGGTTGAAACGGCAGTTTTTTCCGATCAAAAGGTGGAACTTAACCGACCCTACCAATTGATTGTGTCCACACAATTGGGTGCCGGACCAAATCCTCAAAAAGGATCTCCAAAGAGCCAAGTACGGTTTTACCTGCGCGACCTTTCCAATCCGGATGAGCCTGCCCAAATTGCTACGATTAGCCATCAGGCGCAAGGAAGCCTTTCATCGAATTTACCCATCCGCCTTGGAAGTATGGCTTTGCCCCAGGATGGTATGGCTAACCCATTCGATGGGATCGTGGATGATATCCGGGTAAGCAAAGGATTCCTGGCACCCGAAAAAAGTGCTGTGGGTATTGCTGCGGAAGCCATTTCAGGCAGCAAGGATGTGGCCCGTTGGACTTTTGAAACTCAAACGGGAACACTTAAAGATATGTCTGGCCAAGGGCATGACCTGACGACCTCCCCTGCCTCAAAACGGGTTCAATCTCCCGGATTTGTTGCTTTGGCGGACCTTTGCCATGTCCTTTTTAATTCCAGCGGATTTTTTCATGTACCCTGAAAAACATTGCATCGGATTGCTTCGCCAAAAAACAGGGCTTACCCGCCGATCATGGTTGGCCCAGGCGGGTCAAGGATTTGGACTCTTGCCTTTGATGGCTCTTGAAGGGTCAAGGATCATGGGGGCCGATGAGGTAAAGAATCGTGCAAACTTGCTTGGAGAAACGGGTCCGGGGAAGACAAGGCCTGGGCACACAATAGGCCGGGCAAAAAGCGTCATTTTCCTGTTTATGGAAGGGGGGCCAAGCCACCTCGACCTATTTGATCGTAAACCCCTGCTTAACAAATTGGCCGGGCAAAAAATGCCTGAAAGCTTTGTCCGACCAATATCTCCCATGGGCGAGGGCAACTCTCCCCTGTTAGGCGAAAAACGCAAATGGGCCAGGCATGGACAATCCGGCTTGTGGATGTCTGATTGGATCCCGAACATTGCTACCTGTGCGGATGATATTGCCGTTATCCGGTCGTGCCATGCCGAGGGAATCAACCACAGCTCAGGCGTTTGCCAAATGAATACGGGTTCCGTGGTTGGCGGGCGGCCCTCTCTTGGGAGTTGGGTTAGCTATGGTCTTGGAAGTGTTGCCGATGATCTCCCTACTTTTGTGGTCCTCCAGGATGGCAAGGGCCCTGTGGTCAATGGCCCCCGGAACTGGTCCGCCGGATTCATGTCTGCCGTCCATCAGGGAACCCGCCTGGAAAGTGGTCGTGAACCGATCCAGAACTTGTTCCGACCCGATGGGGTTTCAACGGCCCGTGACCGGGCAAAATGGGATCTTTTAGGATCGCTTAATGGTGATATTGGACGGGAATATCCATCCAATTCGGATTTCGATGCCCGGATTCGGGGCTATGAACTTGCATTCAGGATGCAGGTCGGGGCGCCCGAGGCCGTCGATTTGGCGAAAGAATCCCGGTCAACCCATGAAATGTATGGAACGGATCGCCCTGAAACAGAATCCTTTGGAAGGCTTTGCCTTTTGAGTAGGCGACTTGTGGAACGAGGTGTCCGTTTTGTCCAACTGTATCATGGTCCGGGGAGTAAATGGGATGCCCATACCGGAATTGAAAAAAACCATTCGGACCTTTGCCGAGCCATGGATCGACCGGTTGCTGCCCTGCTCAAAGATCTGAAGGTCAGGGGTATGCTTGAGGAAACCCTTGTGGTTTGGGGCGGTGAATTTGGGCGCACCCCGATGAGTGAGAAAGGGGATGGTCGGGATCACAACCCCAATGGATTTTCCATGTTCATGGCAGGAGGTGGGATGAAAGGGGGCCTGGAATATGGTGCAACCGATGACCTGGGCCTATTTGCCGTTCGCGATAAGGTTCATGTCCATGATCTGCACGCCACCATTCTCCAAAGCCTTGGATTGAATAACATGAGGCTGGTGTACAACCATGGCGGGCGGCCGGAACGCCCCACCCTCAATGAGGGGGAACCAGTCCACGCGCTTTTTAGCTGATCCTGGCCACGCCCCTGATCCTGAACACACACTTTTGTATCGTTGACCCCTTCCGAGGTTTGTATTTCATGAATCCATTCATCATCCAAATCCTTTTGGTTTTATTAGTATGCGTTCACGGGATTTTGAGATTTTAGTTGACACGAATGGGTCTTTCCAGCGATACCAGCTGGCATGCAGTCACCCGACATACTTTCGGAAACGGAACACGATCTCGAGACTTTACTCAGATGTGCCAGGGAGGAG
>SYLG01000103.1 GCA_005808665.1 Planctomycetia bacterium
AGGTCTATGGCGAAACCCTGCCCACCCTCACCGCAACCTACACAGGCCTGGTCAACGGCGACACCTCAACCGCCATCAACGGACTTGTTCTATCCACCACCGCCCTGGCTTCAAGCTCTGTAGGAACTTACCCCATCACCGCCTCCGGGGCCACCTCGGGTAATTACGCCATCACTTTGGCCAACGGAAGCTTGGCCATCACCAAGGCCGCCTTGACCATCACCGCCGAAGACAAATCCAAAGTCTATGGCGAAACCCTGCCCACCCTCACCGCAACCTACACAGGCCTGGTCAACGGCGACACCCCCGCAAGCGTAACCGGTTTAAACCTGGCCACTACCGCCCTGGCTTCAAGCTCGGTGGGCACCTACTCCATCACCGCCACCGGCGCCACCTCCGGAAACTACTCTATCACTTTGATCAATGGCAACCTCGCCATCACCAAAGCTGGTCTGACCATCACCGCCGAGGACAAATCCAAGGTCTATGGCGAAACCCTGCCCACCCTCACCGCAACCTACACAGGCCTGGTCAACGGCGACACCTCAACCGCCATCAACGGCCTTGTCCTGGCCACCACCGCCCTGGCTTCAAGCTCTGTGGCCACTTACCCCATCACCGCCGCCGGGGCCACCTCCGGAAACTACTCTATCACTTTGATCAATGGCAACCTGGCCATCACCAAGGCCGCCCTCACTCTCACCGCAGACCTCAAAACCAAGGTCTATGGCCAACCCATGCCGGAACTAACCCTGGTGGTTTCGGGGCTGGTCAATGGAGACACCCGGGCCCAAATATCAGGCCTTGCTGTCGAAACCAGCGCCACCGCAAGCTCTCCGGTGGGAAATTATGACCTGATACCAAAAGGCGTTCATCCCAATTACAACTTCACCTACAACAAATCGCTTATTCAGGTGACCCGGGCCGCCTTAACCATCACCGGGCCTAACCTGAACAAGGTTTATGGGGACCAGATTCCATCGTTGGTTCCCACCGTTTCGGGTCTGGTCAATGGCGATACCACCGCAAAAATTGCAGGCCTTGGTGCCTTCACCCAGGCCATTTCGGGATCCCCGGTGGGTGTTTATCCCATCACCGTTACGGGCACCCATCCCAATTACGACATTGCCAAAATCAACGGAGCCATAACGGTCACACCCGCCAAAATCCTCATCCGGGCCGAAAACAAAAGTTTCATCAGGGGCTTGGAGCCTCTCCCCGCCTTCACCTATTCCCTTTCGGGGCTCGTCAATGGAGACAAAGCCTCCCAAATCAGTGGAGCTCCGGTTCTCTCTTCCCCGGCGAAACCATACGGTCCCTTTGGGACCTACCCCATAAATGTGGATGTTTCCCCTCTGAATTATCCAAATTATACTTTTGAAGGATTAGGCGCCACCCTTACGGTGAACAAGGTCGCCACCTCCATTATTCCGGTGGAATCGATTCCCATCCTCACCACCACCAATGGTGCCGCAAACGGAATTACCATTTGGGGTGCAGGAGGCAAAAAACTGGGGTCCCTGAATCCTTACCCGGGATATACGGGCCGGATTGTTACCGCTTTGGGGGACCTGAATGGGGATGGGGTGCCTGACATCATTACGGGTGTGGGGGCGGGTACCTCGCCTTTCCTTCGCCGGTACGATGGTCGAACCCTCAAGGAAATCAACACCGGCTTTTATGCCTATGATCAGGCCTTTATGGGAGGGATGTCCGTCGCCTCGGCGGATGTGGATGGGGATGGACTTTGCGAGATCATTACCGGAACGGGCAATGGTTCGGCTCCCCATGTCAAAGTCCGCAAAACGGATGGAACAATCATCGGGAGCTTTTACGCCTACGCCCCGGAATTCACCAGGGGGGTGAATCTGATCACAGGCGATATCAATGGGGATGGCAAAGCGGAAATCGTAAGCACTCCCAACTGGGGGGGAGGGCCCCATGTGAAAGTTTTTGATGGCAAGGGAAAAGCAAGTGCCAGTTTCTTTGCCTACGAAAGCACCTTTATCGGGGGTTTTTCCCTGACGCTTGCGGACACCGACGGCAATGGCACCCGGGAAATCGTCACGGAAAGCTATTCGGGAAGGCTCACCTCGGGCAGGGTCTTTGACCCCAAAGGGAAAATGCTCCGGGAGTGGTTCCCCCATGGAACGATTTCTTCAGGGGGAATGGTTGTGGCGGCGGACCTGAACGGGGACAGGATAGAGGAAATTGTGTCGGTACCCCTTTCCGGAATCCAAAGTACCCTCAAGGTGTTTGATGGAGGATTGAAACAAACCGCAACCGCCCTCCTTTACCCGGCCACTTTTACCAGTGGAATCAGCATCAAGGTTGTGGACCTCAATGCGGATGGGATCAGGGAAATCGTCACCGCACCCAGGGCGGGTTTGGCACCCCAGGTGAAACGCTTTGACGGAACCCTCAAACTCCTGGACAGCCTTTTTGCGACCAACAGTGGATTCAAGGGGGGGATCTGGCTGGATTAACCGGGCAACCTGTTTGATCCAGGCCTGAAATTCATCCCTGGATGGGTTTTCATCCCTGGATGGAATTTTGAACACAGACCTCCAGCCTGGCTTTCTTAACCCCTGTGGGGATGATCAAGCCACCGAGGCCTTCTTCCCAATACCTTACCTTTTGAAAATCTGAAATAAGGCCTCAGCTGAATTTGCTCCCTTGGCCGGTTAGGAACGGACTGGGAAGGAGTCGGGTCAGGTCCGGGTCCAGACTGGGTCGGGTCCGGGTCCAACCCGGGTCATGCATGGGTCGAACCAATCCCCAAGACCGTATCCTGCGAAAAAATGTGCCTTTTTTCCTCTCTCCGCCTGCGCCCTTTTTTCCCCAAGTGACCTTCCTTTGGCCGGGTTTCTTCGGTATGAGAAAAAAGTTGCGGACATTTTCCAAAGGAAAGGGCCATGGGTTACCAGCGAAGGGTATCGTGCCAACCCCAAGCAACCAGAATTATTCTGGCATTCCTTTGCCTTGGCTTGGCTTCCTGCAATAGTACCAATCCCCGGAAGATTGATCGCTGGCTGATGGGGGCCAACCGACCGGGGATTCCCCGGGATGTAAGCAAGGAATATGTAATCCGGACTCCTGATGTGGTGGAAATTCTCTGCGAGGCGGAAGCTGAGGCGGGAGGTTCCAAAGTGGTGGGGATCGATGGTGCCATTGACCTTGGGCCCTATGGCAAAATGCAGTTGGATGGCCTTAGCGTCCGTGAGGTCTATCGCCAGCTTGCCGAACGCTTTGAAGTTCCCGAAGAGGCTCTATTTGTGCGGGTGGCCGAACACCGTAGTCAGTTTGTCTATGTTTTTGGTGAGGTGGTTGGTTTGCAAAGGGCCGTGCCTTATCAGGGGCCGGAAACCGCGGTGGAGTTCCTGAAACGGGTCGGAGGCCTGACTCGCCACGCCTCCCCCGAAAAAATCCAGGTGGTGCGCCCCCATATCGCCCAGGGAAAAAAGGCAGAAGTGTTCGCCATTGATTTGCCAGCCATCTTTGACGAAAACGACCAGGCCACCAACATCATCATCGAGCCGCTCGATCAGGTCTATGTGGGACAAACAAGGCGCTCGGTTTGGCAAAAATGCCTCCCGCCCTGGTTGCAAAAATGTTTTGAAAAAACCGAGCCCAACCACACCATGGAACCGCTGGATGGTCTGGTGGAATTGGCAGGTATGGTATTTTCCGATTTCGGTCCCGAGGCTCCCCGGTTACCAGGTCAACCCAAACCATGAATGTTTCTTTTTTCTGGATTTGGACGGAAACCGATGGGTCCCTCTTAAAAGTGGTCCGGCCCAAAATGGAAAATCATTGTTTACCCAACCCCACAAGGGCTTGGGTAAAGGAAGCTACATCCCGACAATTGCTCCCATGAGCCACCACAAACCCGTCAAACCCTGCGGTACCCATTCGGATCAAAAGTTCCTGCCAATCGACATCGCCCAAGCCGGGTTGGACCTCCTGGGCCTGGCTTTGCAGCCAGTCCCTTCCCGTGACCAAAAGCCCGCGCCCATGGATTTCTGGGAATTGGGTGAGGAATGGGATCGGCCGCCTACCCCCCGCCAATTGGGTTGCCGGGTCCCACACAAGACCCAGCTCGCCAAGTCCCGGAGCCTGGATTCGTTCCCAAAGCATGCGGGTATCAAAGGAGCCCGGATCCAGGAGCGGCAACAGGCCCTGCCGGGTGGCAAGGCGTGCCAAAAACGCCAGCGATTCATCAAGGACATTTGACCTTCGAAGCGGATCCTTGTTCGGGTTTTTGAGGCGGATTTCCCCACCCAAAAGAGCGGACAAAACCGGTACCTCCGTAATGGGATGGGCCTCGTTACGGGGAGCCTCTTTTTGAACCGGATCTCCCGAAGGCAGGATCAGGGCCCTGGCACCCATTTCACTGGCCAAACGGGCCAAGTCTGACACCCTGGCCAGTCGGGCTTCGTGATTTTCCGGTTCATCCAAAGCCTTTCGAAGCCCCGATCCCAGGGCAAGAAGGGGGATCTCCCTGGAACGAAAGGCGGTGGCAATTTCGCGCCGACCGGTCTGGGAAAGGGAAAGGGGATCAATGGCCCCTCCAAGGTCCAATTGGATCCCTTCCGCCCCCGAAAGGGCTACTTGATCGATGAGGTCTCTAAGATCGCTAACCCGCCGAACCCATGCTCCCGGAATCCGGGACCCAAACCGGGGTTTACCGGGAGGGGAAGATCCTTGGCCTGATGAAAAATGCAAATCCTACCGCCTTGATGCAAAAGGGTCACAAAGGAATCGGGACAGGGGCTGGACCAACGCCCGAAAATCGTCGCGGGACAAATCGACGGTACCCCATTTGGGACTTCGCCTTTTCATCCTTTGGTGGTAATCCGCAACCCGGATACCGCGAAAAAGGAACACATTTTCTCCGATTTCAAGCAAATCCTCCACCGGAGCGGAAAAGTGGATCTCAGGAGCCACCTTGTAGACAAAAACAAACAATCCCTGAAAATCCCCACCAAAGGCCTCTCCCCAACGAAGGAGGCCAGAGACATCCTCGTCGAAAACCCAGTTTTCCCAAACCCGCCTGGGCTTGTTCGTGGGGCCCCCTGGAAACCGTTTGCCTTTGATATCCACCACAAAGTTGCCACCCTGGCTGAGAACGACATAGTCCATACTTTTAAGCGGTTCCCCGGCAATCAGGCTACGACGGGATTCATCCACGCCAAGGGCCACGCTCCCCTGACCTTTCAGGTATTCCACAAAGGCCAATTCATATTCCGTCCCGCCATGTTTTGCGGGGCATCGATGAGGGGCACGAGCCAAAAGCGACATGGGCCTTCCTCCCTCCGGTGGGCATCCCTTCTATTAAAGGGTTTTTTGGCCAGGGATGGCAACCTCATTTAATGATTTTAGGAATCCAACTCCCGTTTTGCGGCTTGGGCCAATTCGCCCTCGCCAAATTGGCACTCGGTGCGCTTGAACAAATTTTTCAGTTTCCAGCCACCCACGGAAAGCTCTTCCGGGCCGGCAATCACGGCCAACCGATGCCCCTTTTTTTCCGCATACTGGAGTTGTTGGCCGATTTTCCTGGCTTCGGGGAACACTTCCACCGAAAAACCATCCTTCCGAAGCAGTGAGGCGATGCGATAATAGTGACCCAGGGAACCGGAATCAAACTGGGTGACAAGGATTTGGGCAGGGGTCTCTTTTTTCCCCACCTGATCCAGTTCCTCCAGGGCGGTCAACAACCGGTCCACCCCCAGGGAGGCCCCAACCCCGGGAAGTTTTTGTTGAGTAAAAACGCCCGCCAGGTTGTCATAGCGACCTCCGGAGCAGATGCTGCCAATCCCAACAAGGTCCAGGAGAAAGGTTTCATAAATGGTTCCGGTGTAGTAATCAAGTCCTCGGGCAATGGCCAAATCGAGGCGAAACCTCTCCATGGGTAGGCCACAGGTGTTTACCACCAAAAACAGTTCCCTTAGCCGCCTGATTCCCTCATTCAAGGTTTGGTTGGTGGGAAACGCCCGGGCGAGACGGTCGAGAATTTCATCGGTTTCCCCCTTTGCCGAGGCCCATTCAAGGACCAACCTGGCGGTTTGGGGGGGGATTCCATGGCCGGCCATTTCTTCCAGAACGGCTTCCATTCCCACCTTTGGCAACTTGTCCAGGGCACGAAGGACCGCCACGGATTGGTGGACGAGGCCCGCCTCTTCGAGGAGGCCGTTCAGGATCAAGCGGTTGTTGATTCGGATCTCAAAACGCTCCAGGCCAAGCGTAACAAGCAATTCGTGGATCACCAAAGCCACTTCAATGTCAGCAGCGTTTGCCGTGGTGCCAATGGTGTCAAAATCGCATTGCCAAAATTCGCGGTAGCGGCCGTGGGAGGTGTTTTCTCCCCGCCAAACAGGACCCATGGCATAGCGTTTGAAAGGCGTCCCGAGTTTGGGGATATGCAGAGCGGCAAAGCGGGCAAAGGGAACGGTAAGGTCAAAACGGAGGGCCACATCCCTATCCCCTTGATCCCTGAACCGGTAAATAAGCCGATCGGATTCTTCTCCCCCCTTCCCGGTGAGGATTTCCGCATATTCAAGGGCGGGAGTGTCCATGGGGGCAAAACCATGGGCCCGGTAAACCGACCTGGCCGTTTGCAAAACCTCTTCACGGGGAATCATCAAGGCAGGGGGGTAATCGCGAAAACCCTTAAGGGTGCGAGGTTCAATCAGTTTGGGTTTTCCGGTCATGAGGATTCCAAAAGGAAAAGGAAACGAATCAGTCCATTATTAAGCTTGGACCGGGGCAAAGACGATCAGGCCATCCTGTTTTTATAGCGGTCGGCCCGCTCCCGGAGAAATTCCAGTTCCTCCCGGGTCAACGACGATTTTCCCGTGGCGTGGATTTTTTCGAGCAAATGGTCCAGGCGAGCTTCATCCGCCTGTTTTCGTTTTTGCTCCAGGGCAAGCATCTGTTGTTGTTTTGCCAGACGCCTTCGCTGCCACCAGGTGAGCCCTTTTTCCTCGGGTAAAAATCCTTCTTCTCCCATGCCCACATCTGCATCCTCCCCCAAAACCGTCCAGCAGCGTTCCACGACAAACAGGGCCAACAGGAGGACCACCACCGAGTTGTCCGCTACCGAGGCTATCAAAAGGAGAAGGGCCATCCACATCCCCGTTCGGGCGGCAATTTTTTGGGCTTCGGCGATACCAGTATGGGGGGCCAACCAGGCGGCCAAAACATCCCCGGCATCGGAGGGGACTCCGACCAGTAACAGGTTAAGCAAGGCCAAAACTCCATGGACCCAGAACCAGCCATGAAGTAGTCCCACCAAAGGGGTTTGGGTAACGGCATCAAACAAGGGGGGGCGAAACGGATTCCAAGGCAGGCCAAGTCCCCCGGGAGGGTTTAATATCCAAAGCAAAACCCCCGCCAATAGGGCCATGTGTAGGTGAAACAGTGGCCCGGCAAGGGCGACCCAACTGGATAGACCAGGCGGCATCCTGCCCGGGGTCCGTTCCTGGGAACGGACCAGCCCACCCAAAGGATCGATTAACGCCAAGGTGGGAGAAAGGCGCCAAAACCAAAGGGCCAACGCATGGGCACAAATATGGAGCACCAAGGCCGATAAATAGACAACCATCAGGCCCAGTCCGCTGGCTACCTGTTCCGGATTGGCAACCACCAACCGAAGGATTATCCCCAGCAAAAGCAAGGGGACAACCCAATGGATACGAACCGTTATTCCCAACCAGGTTCCCAGAGAAAAACTTATTTGGCGGATCGGTTGCATCGGCCGACTTTCCCGGATGGTCCATGGTACCCATCCCCCAGGAGGGTGGGTCTCCCTTTTGGTATTCTAGCCGATCATCCGGAGTGTCCATGCAGGCAAGGGAATTATCCTTGGAAGGCCCATCCAGGGGTAAGCGGGTTTTGGGGTCACCCACTCAAACCCATAGCTGCCGCCGCGGCCCCCAACAAACCGGCATCGGGGCCCAACCCGCTTGTTTCCAAACGAAAATCCTCGAGGTACGCCGGGTTCAACACCAGATCGGGAAGGTATTCCCTGACCTTTTCCACCAGCAAGGGGGAGCGACTTACACCTCCCGCCAGCACCACCGCCTTGGGGTTTAACGCATGAAGCAAATTGGCTATCCCCGCCGCCAGGGCCAGGGCCGTTTCGTCCACCAAACCGAGCATAATCCCATCCCCCTCGTTGGCGGCCCAAAAGAGATCCTCCACCGTCAGCGGGGCGGTTTTGGATTTCTCCTTGAGGAGTGATATTTCCTGGATGTCGTCGGCGAGGGCTTCGTGCATTCGTTTGAGGATGTTTTTGGCCCCGGCATAGGCCTCCAGACAGCCAAACAGCCCGCAACCACACGGCCGTGGTCGGCTCATTTCAATCCGCATATGGCCCAATTCCCCGGCCAAACCCCTGTTGCCAACCACGACTTGTCCCGCCACCACCACGGCTCCCCCTACTCCCGTTCCCAGCGTCAAAAGGACAAGGTCCCGGATCCCCCTGGCCGTGCCAAAGCGAATCTCTCCCATCACCGCCGCATGGGCATCATTGATGACTTTGGTTTTTCGCCCCAATGCGTCCGCCAACCAATCTCCAAGAGGAACATCCACCCAACCCACGAGGTTGGAGGCACTTCGAACGATACCTTTTTGGGGATCCAGGATCCCGGGGGTCCCCACCCCTACCGAGCCAATCCGTTCCGCCGGAAGGCCAGTGGAATTAATGAGTTGCCGAACCTGGCGGGCCAGCTCGGCGACCGCAGGCCGGGCCGGGCCATCGGGGGTGGCAAACTCGTTTCGGGCAATCACCTCGCCTTCGGGAGTTACCACACCCATTTTGATCGAGGTGCCACCAAGGTCAATCCCCACTCCCGCCAATTCCATGTTGCCAACTCCTTATAAATGCCTTGTTTGCGACGAAATATTCTTGCTTTGCTGGTATTTCTAATGGCTCAAAAAAGCAAACCCAGGCAAGTTTTCCCAAGCCCTTGCCGATAACTTTTAAGGAAGGGCCAAGGATCCGTTGACGAACAAGTCTTGCGGATCTATCTTTCCAGTATAGCAAGGGGCTGTGGCGCAGTTGGGAGCGCGTCTGAATGGCATTCAGAAGGTCAGGGGTTCAAATCCCCTCAGCTCCACTTTTATCAGGCCAGGGGCCAACCGGTTCAACCGGTATGACTTTTCCCACCCACAAATGCGGTCCAACCATTTGCCTACTCTTGGGTTGGATGGGTTAGGCGTTGAGGGAAGGTCCTTTCCGACTTTCCCGTTGTGTAATATTTTGGCTTTAACCAGCTTTTGCGACAAAAAGGGTGCCGTTGAAACCGGCCACCAATTTGGTCGTTTACGGTGAAACCGGTTCCTTTTTGCCATTTCCAGGAAAGGTGATCGGGAGTCGTTTTCCGTCCTTTCCCAAAGGATTGACGAAAGTTCGAGGAGATTCCCCTTTCAAGGCTTTTAGGGGGGTGGATTCCAAACGAGGGCTCCAAGGGGATCTGGTTCCCAAGCCGTTTTCGGAGGATTCCTTCTCTCCCGGGACACGATTGCCGGAGAATTTTTCCATTTCCAGACCGGGCAACCGGCTGGCCGCAATGGAATCCATTCGTTTGACTTTAATTGGGGTTCCCAAAAGGTTTTTGGGAATACTGTTTTGGCTGGTGCGCTGTTTGGCCAGGGCAAGGATCCGGTCCCGTTCTTGTATCCATTTGTTCTGTTCCGTTTCCCCTACCGTTGCCAACTCCAGGCCCAACTCCTGGGCGGTTTGTTCCAAGGGAGCGACCAAAAACAGGGAGTCCAGCCTTGCAACAGGTGTATCTTTGTTGGCGGGTTTGAGCCAATCACCTGAAACCGTGGTTTCCATGGGGGGAGGACTAGGGTTTGGCCTGGGCATTTTGCCCATTTGGATGTCTAATTGGCGCTTGATGGCTTGCCCCTCCCAGGGGAGGTTGTTCCGATGGCCCGCCCGTTCCACGGAAAAGAGGGGATCGCATTTGTGACGGCTGAAATCAAGGCCCGAGGCGATGCCAAACCGATGAAGCGTTGGCGCATAAAAATCCCCAAACAGATAGTGGGTGGCGGGTTCGTGAACGAAAAGATGCTGCAATGCCTGGGGGGTTCGCCAAAACCAGACGGGTTGTACAGGCGGGTTGGATCCGTCCGATGGGGAGCGAAGGATTCGCGAGGGGGCACTGGCCAATCCCCGCCGCCAAAGGGCATAGTCCCAATAGCCGGTAATCGTCCGGACGCCCTCCGGAACGGGAACATTGTGGGGGGGAATCCAGAGAAATCCCGGACTCATTTTGGTCCAGGTTCCCGGTTGCCAAAAGTGTTGGCTTCCATTCCAGGCCCAGTACCCCGGATAGGCAACACGATCCGGGTCAGGGGGTTTGTCTGGAACCTGAGTCTGGATGGGTGGCTTGGTCGGCGGGTGAATGGGCTCCTCTCCGGGGAGGAAATCTATTCCGGAAGTTGCCCAATACCCTGGATACCACCAAGAAACGGTTCCTGTCACCTTCCAGAAACCAGGAATCCAGCTGCGGTTTTCGGGTGGATGACGCCAACACCCGCCCACCCAAAGATAGGAAAGAGTGATTTCATCCCAAAACCAATACCCTGGTATCCACAAGGGACCTCCCTGTGGCCTTTTGGCAGGGATCAGTTCGATTGGGTTGGGGGGAGGTGTCCCCATAACCATTTTTCGGGGGCCATGGTTAGGTAGCGGAGATGCAAAGGCCTCATGAACCGGTCCGGTGGCGCTGGGAATCAGCGTCGGGGCCAAAAGTGTCGACAATCGTTCCTTTGGTTCTGCCAAGGCAAGGGGGGTTAGCCAAATCCCAAGGACCAACACCAGCCCCAGGAATCCCTGGCCGAAATGAACCATTAACCCAAGACCTTTGGGAAATGCCCCTGTGGGCAGCGGCTTAAGGTACATATACCCTATCCCCAAAAGGGTGAAACGGAAACCAGGTCCACCCGCAACAGGCAAACTCCCACCCGACGGGAATCGGCACTCCCCGGGACCAGGTCGCTGATGAGGTGAGTGGGCCCTGTATGGATTGTCAAGTCGATCCGACCGTTGGCCTTTTGCATGAACTCTCCGGACAATCTTGCCCGCAAAGCCATTCGCCCGAAGGAGCCAAGGGTATGATGTTCCAAAAGCGTTCCGTTGAGGCTAAGGGCTAACTGGCTGGTGGTTTCCTGACGAAATGGCTTGCGGAAATGCAGGGTAATGTTGGCCATCCCGCGGATGTCGCTTTTGAGGGAGAGATGCGCCTTTTCTTCAGGCCCGGTCCAACAAAACCACTCCTGCTGGTACTCTTCCCTCGGGTACCAACCCGATCCCAATATCGACTGTTTCGGGGTAAAACCCGAGGCATCCGGTCTGGGAAAATGGCCTGCCGTGGGGTCGTTTTTCAGTTGGGCAAATTTGCCCAAAGCATGTTGGTAGAGGTCCAGGTCCAAGGCATTGATTTCTCCAAGTCGCTGGAGAACCCATGGGGAATGGTCCTTTGGGTCGCGTTTGCCGCTGGTGGCATTTTCCCGATGGTACTCCTGTTTGGGCCAGCCCATTTTTTGCGCGATCAGGGCCAGCGATTCCTCCATTTTTTCACAAACCCCCACAAAAAAACAGCGATCCACCACGGACTTGGCCACCGCCAGGTCCCCCTCGCCAAGGTCCGCTATGCGTCCCCCGCCCTCTGAAAGGATCCAGGTATGGAAGTTTCCAAGCAATGCGTACGATAATTCGGGTTCCTCCCGCAGAAACTCCTCCAATGATAATTGCCTTGCCTTGTGAAGGGCCCTGATCATGCCGGTTTTGATGGAATCCCCAAAAACCTCTTTGTCGGTTTCATAAAATCCAAGGACTTCATCCATCTTCATAAAGTAAAATTGCGACACTGCCCGGGAAATCGGATTTCGCACGAAGGTTATCAGGTGCCGTTGGTCGAGCCCCTGTTCCTTTACAAAGGACCAGCGGAAATGTCCGGATAAAAAATCGTATTGGGACTTTTCGGGAAACTTTCCGTCCCAAAGATTTAAAAGTTGGACGGCCCGATGGGCCGGGTAGCTGTTTTTCACCATCAAATTGAAGGTGGTGCCGCCCGTTTTGGGGACATGGAGAAAAACCGCTTGCGGAATGTCGGGGTTTTCCCGGTTAGCCTCACCGGATCCCCCGAGAAGGCTTTGCCAACGACGCATATTCAACATGTCCACCCTGCCTTAATTCGTTACCCTTGGTTGGCCCGTACGCCTTTCAAGGCTGTAAAACCCTCTTTCAAGTAGGAAATATTTCGGAAGAATCCTCTTTTTTTCAAGTCAATCCCCGAAAGGGCTATGCCTAGTTTCCTTTGATCGGGGCTATCCGGATAAAGGTCACTCACACGAAATGTTGGTGCTTCGATCCCCAAACGCAATCGGCCATTGGCCTGTTGCATGAGTTTCCCTGGAATCGTCAGTTCCAGTCCAAGCTGTCCTGCATCCTTGATCCTTTGGGGAAAAAGGATGGTTCCGTTTATGGATAGTTTCAATTGGGCAAGTACATCCGGGTGGATTGCCTGACGAAACATCAGAACCATGATCGCGGTCGCCCGCAAGGTCGTGGATAGTTCCAGCCAGGCGTGTTTTTCCGGGCCAGTCCAACAGACCCATTCTCCCTCTGCCTTTTCCCGAATTTGCCATCCATCCCCCAACATGGGTTGTAGGGGCGTAAAACCGGAAGCATCGGGAATGGGAAAGTAGCCTTTACCATTAGCCATTTTGGCAACGTCGAAAAGGCGGATGGCCTCCTTGTATAGGATTTGATCAAATTGGTTGATTTCGGATAGCTCTTCCCAAATGCCTTGTTGGTCTTTGCCTGGTTTGTCCCGGGTGCGATTGAGGGCTTTGGGGGAATGCATGATCGGCCAGCCCATCTTTTGACAAAGCAGGGCTATCGACTCATCCATCCGTTCGGTGATGCCAACAAAAAAACAGCTTCGTAAATGTCTGAGGGCGGATTCCAAATGGGCGGGGACCAAATCAGAACACTTGCCAGGAATCCCGTCCAACAATCGGGTTTGCACATCCCCCAAGGTTACCGCCGCCAGGTAGGGTTCCTTGCGGAGAAATTCCAGCAATTCATTCTCTCGTACTTTGGCCATTACTTCCCTGGTGAAGGTCAATTCCGTGGCATCATATCCCTCCGATTTCCTCTCGACCAACTCAAGAAGAGAGTCCTGTCTTAGAAAATAAAAGTGTGAAAGGGCTCTGCTAACCGGCTCCCGGAGGACGGTCAGGATTCGGAATTCTTCCAGCCCTTTTTCCACGAGATAGGCATAGGAAAAATGCCCCGAGACAAAATCAAAATCCCTTGGATCAACATTTGCATTGCTTCCCCGTTCCGCATTGGTAAGGCTTTTCCCCCCGGGAAAACAGTTGAGCAATAGGTGATGAAAAGTGGTTCCGGCGGTTTTGGGGATATGTAAAAAGGCGGTCTTTGGAATGGGCCGGACCTCAAGGACCGAATGTTTCCGAAACGAGGGAAACTTCCAAAGGCACCCCAACCTGGTCATCTATCCCCCCGTGTATACCAAGGAGGTTCCTACCCCACCCTCCAGGAACTTTTGCCCATACCCATAGCCTCCTTCCAAGGCAAGGCCTAACCCCCCGGATCCAACCCCTTGAGATTCCCGTGAGCCAGGCCAAAAGGGGCCTTCAATCCCCAAGTCCCCGTTTTGGGGCAAAAGCATAGAATAAACCCGATCCATTTCGATTTGTTGGGGAATTGCGGAGAGTTTTGCCATGGACCGGTTCGGGATCCTTGTTCTGGCTTTGACCATTTGTCCTTTGACGGTTGCCTGGATTCCTTTGCAGGCCCAGGAAACGACGGTGTTTTTGGGTGCAAAAATTTATCCGGTTTCGGGGCCGGTGATCATGGATGGGGCAATGGTGGTGTCAGGCGGCAAGATCGTTTCGGTGGGAACTCGCCGGGAGACAACCGTTCCCGAGGGCTCCAAGGTGGTCGATACCACCGGAAAAGTGATCATTCCAGGCCTGGTCGACAGCCATTCCCATATCGGGCTTTTGTCCCGTCCTGGCGTCGGGGCCAACGCCGATGGCAACGAGGCCTCCGGGGCGGTTCAACCGGGGCTTCGGGCGATGGACGCCATCACGCCTGGCGATCCCGGTTTTCGCATGGCACTTGCGGGGGGGGTGACCGTTGCCAACATCATGCCAGGCAGTGGCAATGCCATTGGCGGGCAAACCCTTTATGTCAAACTCCGGGGGGAAACGGTTGAGGCGATGCGAATTACCCCGGGGGTCGTTCTTGGCGGATTAAAGATGGCCAATGGGGAAAATCCAAAAAACTTCAACTTCGGCCGTTCCAAATCTCCACCCAGTACCCGTATGAAGATTTACGCCATGCAACGGGAGCAATTCCTCAAAGCCCGCCATTACCAAAACCAATGGAAAGCCTATCGGGAAAAAGTTGCCAAAGGCTCCCACCCGGAATTTGCGCCCGAAACGGATTTGGGCATGGAACCTTTGGTCGAGGTTCTGGAAAAGAGACGGACCGTCCATTTTCATTGTCACCGGGCGGATGACATTCTCTCGGCGGTAAGGCTCTCCGAGGAGTTTGGATTTGACCTGGTCCTGCAGCACGCCACGGAAGGATACCGAATTGCCGACGAATTGGCCAAACGAAAAGCCAGCGTTTCATTGACCTTGGTGGACAGTCCCGGGGGCAAATTAGAAGTTGCCGCCCTGATTGAGGAAAACGCCGCCCTTTTGGCTCAAGCCGGGGTGCGGGTGGCCATCAATACAGACGACTCCGTGACCGAATCCCGGTTTCTGCTCCGGACGGGCGCCATCGCCTTGCGGGGGGGCATGACCGAGCTTCAGGCACTCGAGGCTTTGACCCTTAACCCGGCCAAAATGCTTCACCTGGACCAACGGCTAGGATCATTGCAGGCGGGGAAGGATGCCGATTTTGTCATTCTGAGTGGTGTGCCTTTTTCGGTCTATTCCAGGGTGCTTGAAACCTGGATCGACGGAATCAAACGGCACGATACCCGCCTTGTCGAGGACCTTGCCCATTTGACGGGCGGATTTGCCCTTGCTGCAACCCGGATGGGACTTCCTGCTCCCATTTCCCCAACCCCCATATCTCAACCCGTTACCCCAAGCCCATTGGAAGCAATCCTTGGCAAAGGAGAGACCCCCGCCAAGCGCTATGCCATTGCCGCGGGCCTCATCCATACCGCTTCGGGCAAACCGATCCTGGATGGTATTGTCCTGGTAAACGAGGGTAAAATCGAAGCGGTGGGGCCGAGGTCCACGGTCGTCCTACCTCCGGGCCTTCCCGTCAAAAAGGCCTTGGTGGTTACCCCCGGTTTGATTGATGCCAGCACTTGCGTGGGGATTTCGGGAGGTCTCAATATCCCCGCCGATTTGGATCAGGATGAGCAGTCCGACCCCAATACGGCAGAGTGCCGGGTACTCGATGCCTTCAATCCCGATGATGGTTTGTTGGAATGGTTTCGTCGCAATGGAACCACAATGGTTCATGTTACCCCGGGAAGGCGCAATATCATTGGCGGCCAAACCGGGCTATTTCGCACTATCGGAACAACCGCCCAGGGAATGTCCTTGCAATCCCCCGCAGGAATTCTCATCAACCTTGGCGAAACGGCAAAGGAATCCTACCCCGGCAAAATTACCACCCGGATGGGCACCGCCTTTTTTGTCCGTAACGCCTTTCAACAGGCCAAATCCCACGCCCTTAAAATGAAAGCGGCAGCGGACAAGCAACCGCCTCCCAATCCCAAACTGGAGGCCCTTATCCTGGCGTTGGAGAAAAAAATCCCCGTCTATTTTGCTGCCCATCGGGGGGATGACATCGAAACGGCACTCCGTTTGGCCGGGGAGTTTGGCCTCGATGCCCGGTTGACCCTGGCCACGGAGGCCCACCTTATGGCGGACCGGATCAAGGCCGCAAAAGTTGCGGTGGTGGTGCATCCCTCCATGCAACGGGCAGCAGGTAGCCTCGAAACCATGCACTCTTACCTGGGGAATGCGGCGGTCCTCGCCAACAAAGGTATCCCAATCGTCTTTGGAACAAGTTATGAGGGTTATGTGCCCCGAACCCGGGTCCTTCGTTATGAGGTAGCCATGGCCATGGCTCATGGATTGACCCTCGACCAGGCCATTGCTTCAATGACCCTTGACGCCGCCAAATTTCTTGGCGTGGCGGACAAATATGGATCCATTGAGGTGGGCAAGGTGGCCGATTTGGTCCTTTATGATGGGGATCCCTTGGATCATCCCACCCATGTCACCGCTACCATTATGGCGGGTAAGGTGGTGTATGACCGTGAGGAATACCTGAAGATTCCCCCCTTACGGCGCCTTCTTCCCCTTACGGGTGGGGCGGGAGTCGGCTGTTGCTTAGGATGGTAAAACCATGTCGAACTATTTAGTTCAGGAAAAAGAGTTACCGAACCTGTGCATCGCCGGGATCCGGACCAAGGGTCGCTACGCCGATTGTGGCAAGGTGTTTGGCAAGCTTTGTTCCAAGTTGTTTTTCCGGATTGGGGGTAAGCCCATGATGCTTACCTACGATACCCAATTCAGGGAAACCGATGCCGATTTTGAACCCTGCTTTCCAGTGAAACCCGGTAAAAGCGTGGATGGAATCGACATCAGGGACATCCCGGGGGGACGGTTTTTTACCTTGGTTCACAAGGGCCCCTATGACCAGCTTCATTCGGCTTATAGCCAATTGTTTGAAACCATTAAAACCAAGGGCTTGGTGCAAAAGACCCCCGGTCGGGAGGTTTACCTCAAAGGACCGGGAATGCTCTTTCGTGGCAATCCCAAAAATTACCTGACCGAGGTCCAAATCGGGGTGGAAGAACCATCCCTGGGTTAGGTTTTATTGTTTTGAATACTATTGGCCCCGGGGATACGGGCACCCTTTTTACGGAAACCCTCCGGTCCAAAACGGATCAAAAACCCGAATATTGCAAACAGGGAATATTCCCGGTTTGGCTGGGAACTCCCCTTTCGTATGGGATTTTCTCCCCCATGGAAAATCCAGGCAAAGATTATTGCACACTAAATGGGCGGTCTTGCCTTTTTCGCCGATCAAAAGATTTACGATCCATCTTCGGGAAGGGTGAAAAAAGGGACCCCCCATCGCAATCATTCAAAGTCCGGATTTCCTTGCTAATTCTCATGATCCGTTGATCAACCTGTAACCCCGCTGTTCAGGTTATCTTTGGAATTTGACCGATAAGGAATCCGCCGGGGATTGGGGGTTTTCCTTGGTAAACCCAATGGTCGATTGGGAGCCGAAATCCGAAGCTTAATCGACACCTTGGCCCGACGACCCTTCCTGGGCTCTCCAGAACGGCCTCCCAACAAAATCGGATTGACCCTCGGCCAACCAGCCGACTTACATGTACCTCACTATCCCCAATCCCTAACACGATGCCATCGCCCTGATCAATCAGGAACCCAAGCCTTATAAAAAACAGTTCACCCTAAGAGGGAATTGGATTTCTAAATGTCAGTTTATGGCTTCGGGGCCAGCATCCTTTTGCGGACAACTATTCCGGCGACGCTTGAGGAAAGCACCCATTGCCCCGGCGGCCAAAGTCGCCCCGGTGAGAATCATAGTTCCCGGTTCGGGAATAGACGCATAGAGATTGAAGGCGACACCCGGGTTTCCAACTCCAGCTGTCTGATTTGAATGGCTAATAATACCTGTGAGGGGGATCCATCCTAAAAGCCCAACGGTTGAGGCAGTATAGTTAGTGAATGTCGCACCAGCCTCACGATTTATGGTAAAATCCAATTCGTAACTTGTAGAGGCTGCCCAATTAGCTTTACTAATATTAGCGAAAGTAAAGGGAGAACCATAACTTGACGAAAAAGTCATTGCATCCGTCGCAACTACTCCGCCTCCAGCATAGCGAAGGGTTGCATTAAAATTAAACGATCCAGAATAACCCAAATTGGTAAATGTAATCGCAGTAAAGCTATGGCCTACCGCAAAGGTTCTGCTACAATAAGCAGCTGACGACAGCTGCAAGTTTGGCAGGAGGTAAAGGGGCATGGATGGTTGTGGATATTCTACACCTGATGTGCGTGTTCGTGCAGTTATGGCGGTCCGGAACG
>SYLG01000104.1 GCA_005808665.1 Planctomycetia bacterium
AACTCAGGAAGGAAACCGAGGCATGGTACATCCACACAAATGCCAAAACCCGTAGGGTCGATTGGCAAATGTCCATTGGAGATGCCAGAATTAAACTAAAGTCCGTTTATCCTGTATTTATTGAGTGACAAAGCACTAGTTACAGGGCCGTTGAAGGCATGCGCCAAAGGCTCACACAAAGACCTCTTTTCGGTTTGGTTGAGTTTTTGGGACCAGTCCCTTTGCCATTGCAAATTCGAGCAGTTGCTCCCCTTCGCCTCGTTGCGTGAAGACTACTTCACCGGGACTGACATGGGCGTTCCAATGGCGCTGAAAGATCACGGCCAGATCCTTGTTCTTGGCGAAGGCCGATGGTACGGCGTGCAGCAATTGCATTGACCGTCTGGATCTCTGGAAATACTGGCCCAGGAAGCGCGGCAGGATGCGAGAAAGCCATGTTTTCTCGCGAAACTCGACATAACGGGGGATGACATAGCGCGGGTTGTCGAATGGGCCAAGGGCTTCGTGCAGGGCTTCGCTGAAGGCGGCGCTGGCCTCGGTCGTGGCGTCTTTCAGGAATGATCGGACATATCCGCCGGAGCGCGTGCCGATGTGCAAGGCTCCTGTGCCATAGGGGATCACGCCGATGTCGCGCAGTGCGCCAAGCACGGCTTCGCTGACGGCCGCAGCGAGCGATTCGCCGGTCCACGGCGACTTCGCCCCGGGGAAAGGTGGGAAGTCGCCGCCACCCCCGCCGATTTGTGATTCGACCGCATGAATCGGCGCGGAGTGATACGGCTGGCCGATGCGCCACAGGTTGCGAAACGCCGGGCGGCGCTTTGGGCGCTCGAGCATCTCGGCGTTGAGCACGGCCATTGAGTCCTCAATCCCTTCCGGCCTGATCTCCGTGAACGCGGCGTGCACATGGCCGACGCCCTTCTCGACCGCACCATCGTCGGTCAGGCCGAAGAGTGTGTTGTGCTTTTCGATGAACCGCAGATAGTCGTCCAGCCCCTTCGTGAATTCCGGGGCAAGGCAGACCACATCCCAATTGTCCGCCAGCTTCGCAGGGTCATCCGGGTCGAGCCGGAACGATCGGCCGCGAAGCTGATTCACTGAAGTTGAGGTTGTGACCGTCGTGAGATCGACCAGTACATTGATCTTGGTCGCATCCCAGCCTTCGCCGAGCAACCCTCGCGTGCCCACCAAACATTTCGTCAAGCCTTTCTGGAAAAGGTCGGTGATCATCCCGACATACACGCGCGGGCACCAATCGCTGCCGGAACCGTTGAGCAGGTGAAAGCCGCTCTCTTCGGCGAACTCCAATTTTACATCAATCCCCTTCGCATCCAGCCATGCGGCGGCCGCCTCGGCGAAACGCGGCGCGAGGTCATCATCGACCAGCACGGACGAACCGGTGACGAGCACGGGATTAAGCTCGTCGGTTTCGTGATCGCTCAGAAGTGTTCGAAACGCAGCGATTGCGCCCCCTGCCTCTTCGTCAAGCAAATGGCTCACCTCCGCCGTGATCGCCGATGTCTTTTCAAAGTCAGTGACAATGACCGCGCGAATGCGATCGCCCAGCGCCTTGCGTTCGGCGTGCAAAATCGGAAGGAGAGCTGCCACTTTGCTGCGTGAGTACATCAAGACACGCCCGACCGGAGAAGCGCAGACCTGTGTGCCGGTCTCCGTGACCTGCACGCCGAGCATCCGCAGCCGTGCGATTGCCCGTTTGGCCTTTTCGTGGTCGGCCGGTTCACTGGACGCCCGCAGCCGATGCCGAATGTAACGGTCCAACACCGGCACAAGGATGCTCATGTCGAGTGAGGGGCCCAACGCATCCTTCGTCGGCGAATACAATGCCGGCGGCGGCATTGGCACTCCGTAGGGAAGAGCAAGACGATGCGCCTTCAGGAATAATCGCGCCGCCCTGGCGAACACCTCGTCCCGCTTTTCAAAGCTCTCCCAATTCTTGGCAAAGCCGACAGGCAATCGACGCTCGGTGAGCACCTGCTGGAGCCAAGCATCGAGTGACTCGTGGGGCACGCAGCTTGCGCCTGAGGTTCGGGAGCCAACGACATCCGTCCCGTCGACACACAATTCCTCGACCAGCGCATTGAGTTGCTCATCCACCTTCGCAATGAAGGCCAATTCGTCGGCCGTCGGACGCACAAATAGGACGAGATCCTGGTAAGGCGCAAGGAACCCGTCCTTTATGACGGCCGGGACAGGGACTTCGTAGTCGATCAGGCCGAAGAACTCATCGTACCTTGCGAGGTCTTCCGGCCGCTGGCCGCAACGGTCGGGAGGCGTCGCTGTCAGGCCGAGCACGATAGGGTGATCGAGGTATTCGTGGATTTCCGAGAGGACTCGCCCCCAGTGGCGGAGCAAGTGATGGCACTCGTCCAGAATGATCAGCCCGATGCCGCGCCGTTTCAGCCGTTCGAGCGTCTCCCGTGACGAAGCATGCAGCAACCGCATCACTTCGCCGCCGATGGCAGCTTCGTCGCGCAGTTCCTTGCTGTAGCTGCTCAGCCGGTCTTTGTAGTATTTTGGGTTGTGACGCTTCAGGTCGTCGATCCAGACCGCCGCTTCGTCGAAGTCCTTCGCCTGACCCTTCTCGATCAAATTCTCCTGCCAGAGACTGATCGCCTGCTTGTCGGTGTCCGAAGTACCGCGACCCGGCAATGTCACCGCCTGATAGGTCAGCGATGTCAGCAGCCCGGGAATCCCGGTGTCTGTGCTGACAATGCTTGAGGCACCGCCGTCAATACCGTCGAACAGATCGACTCGCGCCGCCCACTGCGCTTGAATGGCCGAATTCGGCGATAGCACGAGTGCCGGGGCGCGAACATACTCGGCCCACAAATACAACCCAAGCACCGTCTTCCCCGATCCCGGCGGCGCGATGATGTGCAGCTTGTGCTGTCCCGCATCAAGCTGCCGCCTGGCGATGTCGATTGCCTCGCGCTGCGACGGACGCAATTGGCCTTTGAACCGAATTGGCGGAAAGTTTTCGGACATGGGAACGCCTACCGGAAAAGACTCAGATGCCTCCCACCGCGAGGATCATGACGGCAGCGCCAAATAAAGTGGCACACATTTCGTAGATACGAAGTTATGGGAATCCTGAAAGGGCAAGAATTCCGGGATTCCTGAACCAAACCCTGTTGGTATTGTGTTTCCGTGTTGATACCCTTTTATATCACTGATTTTCTTGCCGATTGGCGTCTGTACACAAGGAAAGTGACAAGCGGCAAGAATTCTAAACCCGCCTGGATTTATGAAATTGCCCAATGGGTTTTTGGTCTACCGTTTTACCTTGGTTAGTGGTGCGATTCCTTTTCCATGATTTGGGTTTCGTAGTCCATTGGGGACGCAGTCCCAAGTGTCGAATGAAACCTGAGAGGGTTGTAATAGCCTTCGATGAATTCGAAAAAAGTGGCCATTCATTCAACTACAATCGGGTCGTTGCCAAAACACAGGTCATTCGGGAAGCTCTGGGAGCGATTGGAACCATTCCCTGGTTTCGGGACAAAAGACTCTCAACCGCCAAATCCCAAATATTTCAGGAAATAACCTGAAATCGAGCCCTAACCGGCCACCCTTGCCGCTTCCAATAATCAAACAAAAGGGGTGCATAATTATGCACCCCTTTTCGGTAATCAGGCCACCCGGATTTAGTTGCCAAAGTCGGCGTCAAGAGTGTTACGGGAATCGGGATTAAACGCCGTGGCCCAAGAATTCGCTGAAACCCCCGTTCCCACAATTCGAGCCGAACCGTCCCCCATGAGAACAAGGATGCCTGATGTCGAGGTAGATTGGGCCATGGCATCCCTGGGACCTTTGGTCTTGCTTTTGGGGTCCGGTGTTGCCTGAAACACCGGATTTTTGCTGTTGTAGATTCCAGCCGGATCGATGGTTGGATCGAAAATGATGTTTGGAGAAGCCCAAAAATGGGGATTGGTAGGGACATCGACGGAAACCGCAAACCGCTCGGTAATGAACCCACAGTTGCTTGTACCCACTCCATTGGTGATTTGGGATTGGCGCCTGCTGGCAGCGGTCGCAATGGTTGGGTTGCCGCCAATGGTTGGTAAAACCGATCCATCCCGAAGGGTATTCAATCCCGGGGCGTTCGCATCCGCTCCTCCAAAAGTTCCACCCCGAAAGACTAAAGGATTGGCTGCATAGCTTGCCAAGCCAAGAGTGCCAACCTGGGTAGGATCAGAGTCCGAAACAAAAGTAGGTACTCTTTTCGTATCCGGAATAACCCCAGCCGGGAAATTGCCCGGGGCGTTCACATTGGGAATGCCGTTATCCTTGGCCTGGTTGTAAAGGTTGTCCTGTTGCAATCCGGGAAGCAAATAGTAAAAAAGGCTTCCATAAACATTGGTTGGGATATTATTTAACGCCCAAGGAAACCCACCTTCGGAATACGCACCATAGGCAGGGGGGTACTCTGCTTTGGTTGTGTTTCCCAAGGCAGCTTCAATAGCCAAACCGATTTGTTTCAGGTTGTTTTGACTTTTCGCCCGGGCTGCTGCCTCACGAACTTTTTGAACTGCGGGAAGCAATAATCCCACAAGTACACCAATAATGGCAATGACCACCAATAGCTCAATAAGCGTAAAACCCCTTCGACGAATGGACATGGGGAAGGCCCTCTTGGCTAACCACTTGAACAGCTTGAACTCTGACCGCCAACCTTCATTATTACAGTTCCCCCCAAAGGGTACAAGGCATAGACCAATGGAATAGGTTACTAAACCTGGATGGAAAGGACCCATGGGACCGATGACCCCCTCGAATTGCCCGTTTACCGCTATTTATTTGACCAATCACAAAATGCCATCGACGAGCATCACCTACCTTTCCGAGGAGGAGGTCCGGGTTTGGTTTGAGGGGTGGTTGGAACTTTGGAAGCCCGAGATCCTGGTCAGGCTCGAAGGACTACCTCAAACGGGCGGCCCCTATGATCACGATCCTGTGCGAAGCAACCACATTTATACTGTCACCCCGCAAACATTGGCACTTTTACCCCAGGATTGGGTTCAAAAAGCCCGCGAAGCCGGGAGCGAGGTGATTGAAATGGGTGATTCAGTTACCGTACGAACCGAGGAAAATTACCACTCACCCCAACCATTGAAACCCCTGGAAATTTCAACCGGGGATGCCCTAATGCTGCAAGCCTTGGGATTGGGCAAGGCATGGCTTGATGCTTTTTGTGAATCCCAAGACCACCCCAACCTGCTCGATTCCAGCCAATTTTGGCAACTTGTTTGGGAAACAGCCAAAGCCATTTTGGACAACGATACCACTTTGGCAACCACCAAAGCAAAAGATGCAGCCGCACTATTGGTAACGGCCCGAGAGGGAATCACCACTCACGGGTTGTTTCACCTCGACTTGATCCTTGCCAACGCCTTAACGGAATGCGACCTGGAAAGCGGAGCGTGGCTTTCAGGGGATTATCCCAGAAACCTGATTGCCAGCGGATCCTGGTTGGCAGAATTGGAACAAAAGTATCCCAAGTGTTTTTCACGCTTAAGGGGGATGGTCGACCAAGGCCAAATGGAAGTGTTGGGGGGAATTCAAATCGAACGGGATGATCCCCTAACCTCGGTGGAATCCCAAGAATGGAATTTAAAAAAGGCCAGGGCCACCTATGAGTCTCTTTTGGGGAGGGAACCAAAAGTGTTCGGCCGGACTTCCGCGGGCCTCCATTCTACCTACCCTCTTTTACTGCAACATGCCGGGTATCGGAGGGCTGTGCTTATTTCGTTTGACGAGGCTATGGTGCCCCACTACCGAAGCCCTGTCGTGAGTTGGGCCGGGTCCGATGGCAAGTCTATCGAGGCACTGGCTCGGGTGCCTCTCCCAGCCGAGTCGATGCAAACCTGGTTTCATTTGGCGTACCATTTAGGCCGTGCGGTGCGCGAAGATCATGCCCCGACCGTGGTTTTGTGCCACCGGACGGCACCGGGAATGCTTGCCAAGCTAGTCGGTGCCCTTTCCCGGTTGGGACCGGTTATGGGGCGGTGGCTCCTTCTCAGTGATTATTTCAACGAAGCGACCCCGGCAGAATATCCCGGAGTAGCGGCGGCGGATGATTTTGGGTTTGATTGGCTGGCACCCGATAACCTGGACAAGCCCCCCGAGGCTGACCCTGTTAGCCGCAGAGCCAACCGAACCAAGGCTCGTCGAAAAGTAGATGCTGCGTTTGCGCTTGGTGCGATTCATGAAGTCCTGGACAAGGGGGTTGGAGATTGGTCCACTCGCCGCCGCTTGTTAAACGGGGCCGAAGATGCCTTTGAGGAACAGGGGCAGGACCCGACCGCGGTGCTGGAAAGCACCGCTCATTTGCTGGCTTCCCGGCTATTGCGGGGTGCTCCGGAAGCACCAGGGATTTTTGTATTCAACGGTTGTGCCTTTACCCGGAGGATTGCTTTTGAATCGCGATCCATCACCGGCCATTTGGAAATTCAGGGAGTAGTGAAGGCGTTTTCAAAAGATGGGGATCTGAGCCGCTGTGTGGTGGAAGTACCCGCTTTGGGCTATATTTGGATTCCCCGAAAAGGAGGCGATGCGAAGCCGATTCCACGAGCCAGAATGCGTTTGGCGGATGAAAAATCGGTTCGAAACGAGTTCTTCGAGGCTGAAATTGACCCCCAAACGGGTGCCATCAAGGCGTTCCGGGATGTCAAATCCCGACAAAATCGTGGGGCAATCCAGTTGGTTTTCCTACCTGGCAGCCGGATGAAAGCGATCGAGGTTTCGGTGGGATCAACCGGCCCTGCCCTTGGTGAATTGAATGTGAAAGGAGTCCTAACGGATGAAAAGGGAGAAACAATTGCCCATTTTTCGCAAAGGCTTCGCGCCTGGATTGGGCGGCCTGTGCTTGAGGTTCAGGTAGAATTGGAACCGGTTCGTTTGCCAACCGGATACCCTTGGCACTCGCTTTATGCAGCTCGATTTTCGCTTCCGATGGCGATTGGCAGTCTCAAACGGGGTCTAGGGGGATTTGTGGATGAAACGCGCCATAATCGGCCCTTAAGCCCCGAGTTTGTGGAATGGACAGTGGGTTCTGGAAATTGCGTCCTCCTCACGGGGGGAATGCCTCTTCTTCAACGCCACGGGTCCTCCCAATTTGATTTAGTCCTCCTTCCCCCAGGAGAATCGGCAAACAGGTTTGAATTTGGCCTTGCTTTGGACCGAAATCATCCCCAACAACTCGCCCTAGGCTGGGTAAGCCCGGCACCGTTGGTGGAAGTGGATCAAGGCCCACCGGCCGCTGGTTCCTCGGCCTGGCTTTTTCATCAGGATTTACCCAATGTACTATTAGGTAACTTTCGCTCTTGCGAACCGGCGGAGGGCGATACAGTCCAAATAGATGTTCGCATTCAAGAATGCGAGGGCCACTATAGTGTGGGGGAATTACGATGTTTTCGAGCCCCGCTTCGAGCTGCCTCCTTGGATTCAGACGGTATTAGTTCCATGGGACTTGGCATAAATGAGGATGCTGTGCAGCTGGAAGTACCGCGACGGGAAATGAATTGGTTGAATGTCCATTGGTAGGAAAAATCGGCAAACTCGCCACAAATAGCCCATAAGCCACAAATACTTCATTCTGCCCAAAAATGCCATTGGACGGGCTATCAGCCAGGTGCAATGATAAAATGCACAGTGCTGGTAACTTGTAAAATCCTAACCTTAGAGGCACCTATGGTTCGTCGTTTTATTCTTGCTTTGGTGTTGCCCATCTTGGCAGCATTCATTCCTTCTGCTCAAGCAGGCGGCCATCGGCCTTTTTTCCCGGAAAGCTACTATGACGGTGTGGCTTTTTGGGGACACAGAATTCCCTTTGTACCAATCCGGTGTGTCCAGGCACCAGAAACCCCGCCATGGCATGCTTTTTACCCGCAAGGAGCGTATGCCACTCGTCCGGTTCCGATGGCATATCCCTTTTGGCCAAGTACAGGGCACACAAACAGTGCAGGCCCGATCCACACGAATTATCAAGGGTTTCCTGGAAGCGTGGTCCCAATGCCTGGCAATTACCCATCTTACTGGGGTCGGTAATCAAAAAGACCCTGGGGGGATCTCCATGACTGAAAGGGAGCGGTTGTCAGACGGTACGGGAATTTTTTTTACAAAATTCACTACTATCTCTTTTCCTCCGAAATAGGGATCCAATACCATGGATCTATCGTCCCATATCCTGTTTCGTTTTTTGGCAGGATGTTTTTTGGAGGAAAAACGCTCATGATCCCGGTACAAGGTCGGCTCGTTCCCGAGGGAGGGGGCGATACTATCGAATTGGTTCGCCATGTTTTGGTTTTGGGAAGGCGACCGTCCTGTGATATTCAAATGGAATACCCGAACATTTCTGGCCAGCACATGCGGCTGAATTTCAAGATGGGGTATTGGACCGCAGAAGATTTGGGAAGTGCCAATGGGATCAAGGTGAATGGCTCCCGGGTTCAATCCCGCACGGTTTACCCGGGGGATATCCTTACAATCGGAAAGCGCAATTTCAAACTTCACTATGAGCTTCCCCGAACCTCCACGGAGGATGATGAAGATTTGGCCCCCATTGTTACGCAGGCGGTTACCCCATCTGACACTCAGGACGGGGTAGATCTATCAGAATCGTTACTGGAAAAGGCCGGAATTAGTCGGAGGCGTTTAGGCAAGGATGCCCCCAAGCCGGAGGGATTTGATGCGGCCGATTTTCTCCTGGATCCGAATTAGAAGGTGTTATTCGCACCAAAATCGATTTTGTAAGTCTGTCAAGGTAACGAAAAAGCCCCGGCGCATTCCCCGGGGCTTTTTTCTTGGTCCGTAAACGGTTAGCCTACTTTGGTTTAGCTTCCCCAACCTGTTTGGTGTCGGCCTTGGGTTTGGCATCGGTTTTCGATTTGTCCCCGGCCTCTGGTTTAACTTCGGTTTTGGATTTGTCCCCGGCCTCTGGTTTAACCTCAGTTTTGCCTTCCTGCTTAGCCCGTTGGGTTTCTTGATTTTTTCGGCTATCTTCTTCCGTTTTTTTGATGACTGCTTCGGGTTTGGCACTCCCTTTTTTGGGCTCATCGCCACATCCGGTCATCAGAAAGGCAGCAAAGCTCGCTGCGGTAAACAAGGACACCCTCTTCATCGCTGTAACTCCTTGAAAGGGAAAACGAGAGATAAATCCCCATGGAATATGGGGGTTGGCAAAGGGCAGCCATGACTACCCTCTGAGTATCCTAGGTCCAAAAGCAGTTTTTTGGGAGGGTCCAGGACAATTTTCATTGGATGTTTTTGCTAATAACCCCAGGCGAAACCTGATTCAATGATTGTAATTGTTTTTTTCGGGACCACAAACCATTGGTTTCGCAATCCGGCCAAGGTCCAAATGGTACGCCCATGGAATCAAAAAATGCTAATCCCTTCGATAAAACCAATCAACGATAAAAAACACGGATTAAGCCAAATCATTTAATAGCTAATTTCGGATCCAAATCATCCGATACCTTGCCAAACCACCCAAAAAAGGAAACCACCTGAACAAATGTCGGTCAAACCGGGAGAGCAAAGGCCAGTTGCTGCCAGTTCCCCCAAAACGCCTAAGTGCAGAGATGAATTCAAACGATTCCACTTTATGATTGGGAAAGGCAAGCAGCCAAAGCTTTAGATTCGCGTTGGACCAAGGCGTTTCGTCCCGGGTTCGTTCCTTTCCCGGGTAGGGAAGCCACTTTCTTGCCAGGGTAATTAGAGGATTACCTCCCCAAGGCTCGCAAAAAACCGCCATTCCCCGTGGTGCCAGAATGCGACGGACCTCATTGATGGCCGCTTTTGTATCGAGGTGATGGAGGATTGCATTGCCCCAAAGTCGTTCCACGGAAGCATTTGCCAAGGGCAATCGTTCGGCATCGGCTTGAAAAAAAGGGGTGGAACATCCGAATCGGTCGTGGCGGTTCTTTGCTTCCGTGCAATACCCCAAGGACAAATCTGTCCCAAAAACAATGGCCCCCCGGCTGGTTAGTTCCATGGCCGCCCACCCATGGCCGGCACCAAGGTCAAGGGTGATTTTTCCATTTAGGGGTTCAAGGAGGTCCAATCCCCTTCGTATCCAGGGGGCATGGTCCAAATAGGCGTTTTTGGTGCTGTTTTCCAAGGTCAAATCCCTTTGAAGGGCTCGTTCCTTGGCTTGGCGGTCGTGGAATAACTGTTCTTCAAGGAGACGGCGGGTGCAATCCATGGCGGGCCCCGCATGAGAAAAGGATCAACCCGTAAAGCGTCCGAAAACGACCGAGCTGTTGTGGCCACCAAAGCCGAAACTATTGGAAAGGGCATAGTTCAATGCCGTTTTTCTGGCTTGATTGGGAACATAATCCAGATCACATTCCGGGTCAGGATTATCCAGATTGATGGTCGGGTGAAGGATTTTTTCGTGAAGGGAAAGGATGGTTGCAATGGCCTCAACCCCGCCCGAGGCTCCCAAAAGGTGACCAAGCATGGACTTGGTACTGCTTATGGCCAAGGATTTTGAATGGGCTCCAAATACGGTTTTGATCGCCTTGGTTTCAGCGATGTCGCCAAGCGGAGTACTGGTGCCGTGAGCGTTGATGTAGCCAACCTGTTCCGGATTCAACCCAGCATCTTTTAGGGCAATGCGCATGGCATTGGAAGCGCCAATGCCATCCGGATGGGGCGCTGTAATATGATAAGCGTCTGCTGTGGCCCCAATTCCCAAAACCTCCGCATAAATGGTAGCCCCCCTGTTTTTTGCGTGTTCGAGTTCCTCGAGGACGATGATGCCTGCTCCTTCGCTCAATACGAAACCGTCCCGATCCCGGTCAAAGGGGCGACTAGCTTTGGTAAAATCGTCATTCCGTTGGGAAAGTGCCTTGGCTGAGGAAAATCCTCCCAAACCCATTGGGGTTATTCCTGCTTCGCTACCCCCGGTAATCATTACCTCCGCCCGGTTGTATTGAATGGCACGAAGGGCATCCCCTATGGAGTGGGTTGCGGAGGCACAGGCGGTGGATACGCAAGTATTGATGCCTGAAAAACCGAGTTCAATGGATACATTTCCTGCAGCTGCATTGGAAATCATTTTGGGAATGGTGAATGGACTGATTTTGTTCGGACCATCTTTTATGTAGCGACCATGTTGATCTTCAAATTCCCTCAATCCACCGATGCCTGACCCGACAATTACCCCACACCGGAACGGATCTTCCTTGGAAAGGTCCAAACCGGAGTGGCCAAACGCCTCCTGTGCGGCCACAACGGCAAATTGGGCAAAGCGATCCAACCGCCTCAACTGTTTGGGATCCAGCGATTCGCGAAGGGGAAAGGATTTGACTTCACCTGCAAATTGGACCTTAAACGGTGCTGGGTCAAATAATTCAATCCGACTTATCCCGCTTTTGCCCTCTAAAAGTCCCTGCCACATGGTTGCGACATCCTGTCCCAGGGAGGTGACAACACCAAGCCCCGTGACAACCACTCGACGGGTCATTTCTTCGCAAGCTCCTTTTCGATAAAATCAATGGCCTCACCTACCGACTTGATTTTTTCCGCCTGATCCTCAGGAATGGAGATTTCAAACTCCTCTTCAAGCTCCATAACGAGTTCAACAATATCCAGGGAATCGGCGCCCAATTGATCGAAAGCGGTGGTTCGGGCAACTTGGTCGATATTGACTCCAAGGCTTTCCACAACAATCTTGACCACTCGTTCTTCTATTGAAGCGTTAACCACTGCTATGCCCTCCTGGGTCGGGCTCTTTAACTCACCCATTCAACGGATCCATTAGGTTCCGCTGCAACGGATTTATCATATTTCCACCGGTTATGGCAAGGTGACTTCCCTGCACCTTATCTAATTTACCGAGGGAACTTGGAGCTCGAACCGTACAACTTGATGATCCTAGGATATGAGGAATTGATACCTTGGAAAGGTCTGGTCCCCATAAAACCCCAGCCCTTCCATTATTGATTTTGTCTGTTACCCTGGAACATTAATACAAGGCAACTTGCGATCGATTCGCTTGAGTAGTCCCGCCAAAACTCTCCCGGGCCCGACTTCGTAAAACTTGTCTACTCCCTGGGCAATCATTTGCCGAATGCATGCCTCCCAGCGAACAGGTTCCACGACCTGCTTGGCTAATAATCCTGATATGGATTCCGGGGCACCATGGGGTAAACCCGTGACATTGGAAAAAACGGGAATACGGGGTGCAACAAAACCGACCCTATTCAGGGCATCCCTAAGGGGGCTCATCGCAGGGTCCATTACGGGGGTATGAAATGCCCCTGCAACAGAGAGGCGAATCGTTTTTCCCCCTGCCGCTTGGGCGAGCGTTTCTACTTCCTCCAAAGCGGGAATCTCCCCGCTAATTACAAGGTTTCCCGGACAAAGATAATTGGCAATTCGGACAATGCCCCTGGATTGACCTTGGCGGACCATTTCTTCAAGTTTGTTTTCGTCAAGAAGTAGAACACTTGACATCGAGGAGGGGATTTTCTCGGCCGCCATTTGCATGACCGTGCCCCGAAGGTGAACCAACCGGAGGCCGGTCTCAAAATTGATGGCGCCCGCAAATGCCAAGGCTGTGTATTCACCCAGGCTAAGCCCAGCAGTCATGGAACAGGCCATCAAATCATCATTGGCCAAATTTCCCAAATCGTGAAGAGCGGCCATGCTGGCAACAAAAAGGGCGGGTTGGCTAATGTCTGTGGCGTTGATTCGTTCAGCCGGGCCGTTTCGACAAATATCCAACAAATCAAATCCCAAAATTTGGGAAGCCTGATCATAGAGGGATTGAACCGAGGCATATTTTTCAGCTAAGGCAACACCCATACCCACATATTGTGCCCCTTGACCAGGGAAGAGAATCGCTGTCCGGGGCATGGTGAAACCTGTTAAAGGAGAATAATCAAATGGAAGCCAAGCTGAGATGTTGTTGTTGGCTTTCCAGTTCTTTGGTAATCAATTGATTGAGACCGGCCCTTGCATGTCGGGCGGCAACCGCCAACGCATTGCGGATCGCCCTATCATCAGAACTGCCATGGCAAACGATGCAAATGCCATCAATACCCAAAAGCGGTGCCCCGCCAAACTCGCTGTAGTGATATTTCTGTGCCAAATTGGTGAGTGTGTTGATTCCTTTGTCCCGTTCGACGGTCAGGCTTTCACTAATCTCGCGGGCAACCACTTTCAGGATGAATTCGGTTATGCCTTCACACACTTTAAGGATCACATTTCCAACAAAACCATCGCAAATGACAACATCCACGCTGCCCCGATGAATGTCCCTACCCTCGACATTCCCCTTGTAAGAGCCTTTAATAGGAAATTTGTTGAAAAGGTCCGCAGTTATGCGGTGAAGCTCAGGTCCCTTGCCATCCTCCGAACCTACATTGATTAGCCCAATGGAGGGATTTTCTTTTTTGAGAATATGCCGTGCGTAAATCAGGCCCATTACCCCATATTGGTACAAGTGCGTAGCTTTGGGATAAATGTTTGCTCCGACATCAAGAATAAGACAAGGCCCCCGCATGGTGGGCATAATCGTGGCAATGCCAGGCCGCTCAACCCCAGCGAGGAATCGCCGGGACATCAAACCGCCGGCAACCATGGCCCCGGTATTTCCGGCACTAACGATGCCGTCAACCCGAGCCTGAGCCAGCAGCTGCCAGCATCGACTAATGGAATTGTCCGGTTTTCGGCGCAAACCAACCGTCGGGCTTTCCTCCATCCCGATTGCTTGCGAGCAATGAAAGACGCCAAGGCGGTCACTACGCCCAAATTGATCCAGAAGGGGCTGGATTTGGGCTTCATCTCCCACCAATGTCACACGGAGGTCACCATCTTGGGAAATGGCTTGCACTGCTCCGGCAACGATGGGACCAGGGGCATAATCGCCCCCCATCGCGTCAAGCGCGATATGCATGGATCACTTCTCCGACCCTAGCCGGAGGATATCCTTCCCCTGGTAATGTCCACAATTGCCGCAAACTTTGTGCGCCAAAACGGGCTGATCACAATTTTTGCAATATTGAATGGCAAGGGGCTTCACCGCATGGTGGGAGCGCCTCATGCCTCGCCTTGATGAGGAAATTCGTCTCTTTGGTACGGCCATGGCTCAACCTGTTCGTCCGTTTTGTTCTGATTCGGATAAAAACATAGCATAAGACTTGAACCACCAAATGACCAGTCCGGCTTTTGCTCTTGGGTCAGGAACAAAAGAATTTCAAACGATTGGAACCAATTTTCCATGGAACGGCTTTGGGCACCTTGGAGACTCTCCTACCTTACCGGGTCCACCCCTCCAGAACGGGACCAGAACTGTTTTCTTTGTTTGGCGGCAAGAATCGAGAATTTGGCCTCGTTTTCTCCGGAAAACCTGGTTGTTGCCACCTCCAATGATATTCTTGTTATATTAAACAGATTTCCATATAGCAGTGGCCACCTTTTGATTTCACCCAAACGCCATGTTGCTTCGGTGGAGGACCTTAACCGAACAGAATCACTTGCCCTCATGACCCAACTACAGATCGCCACCCGGGCCCTTCGTATGGCTTTCCATCCGGACGGGTTCAATGTGGGTATTAACCTTGGGCAAATCGCTGGAGCAGGTGTGCCCGGCCACCTTCATGTTCATATCGTTCCCCGGTGGAATGGTGACCATAACTTTATGCCCGTTACTGGGGGAACCCGTGTCATGCCAATACTGCTCGAGGACTCATGGAGCAAAATCCATGCGGCTTTTATGGCAATTAGGGACTCTGAACCCCTTGCCTAAACGAGCTCAATTGTTTCCCAACCTGAGGATTCCGCCATGTCCTTGGCTCCCTATGCCTTCCCGGATTCGAATTCCCTTGGAAGGGACCATCCGGAACCTCAACATGCCTATCGCGGCCCCTTTCAAAGGGATCGTGACCGGATAATCCACTCGACCGCTTTTAGGCGGTTAATGAACAAAACCCAGGTCCTTGTCGCCCAAACCAACGATCATCACCGAACCCGTTTGACCCACACCCTGGAGGTGGCACAAATTGGTAGAACCCTGGCTCGCGCTTTGAACCTCAATGAGGATTTGACCGAGGCGATTGCCTTGTCCCATGATTTAGGACACCCCCCCTTTGGCCATGCGGGAGAAAGCGAGCTGGCGGTGTGCATGGAAAATCATGGGGGATATGAACACAACAGTCATGCCCTAAGGGTTGTGGAGGTGCTTGAAAACCGCTATCCGGGCTTCCCCGGGCTCAACCTCACTTGGGAAGTTCGCGAAGCCATGGCCCATCACAGCAAATCCCCCAACGAGGAAATGAAGCGTTTTTTAAGAGACGGAAGGCCATTTCTGGAGGCTCAATTGGCGGATGCTGTCGATTCCCTGGCGTACGATGCCCATGATGTTGATGATGCTTTGGACCTTGGATTGATTCTACCCGTCGATGTGGAGGCCATTCCCCTTTGTGCCCTGGTTCTGGAAAAAGCCAGGGAGCGCTTTGGGGTTATTCCACCCGAAGCCTTTAGCTCCACCCTGGTCCGGGCATTGGTCGACATTCAGGTTGAGGATCTCTTGACCCAAACCCGGGAAAACCTGAAGGAGGCAAAAATCGGGTCTATTCTGGATGTTAGGGCGTTTCCGGGGCTTTTGGTGGGGCCAGGGTTAAGGATCCAGGCCTTGAAATCAGGCCTGGAAAGATTCCTGAAGGAACGAGTTTACCAACACCCCAAAGTATTACGAATGACTTTTAAAGGCAGAAGGATCCTTCGCAAACTTTTTGACGAATTTGTCCGCTTGCCCAACCTCTTGCCCGAAAGGAATCAACAACAAATCCCCTCCTGGGGAATCCATCGCGTCATTACCGATTATTTGGCTGGAATGACCGATCGGTTTGCCCAAACCGAGTACCTTCAACTTTTCGAACCCTTTCATTCGGTGTAGACTATTAGAGTGGAGTTCCGTCCCTTCAAGCCCAAGGAAACTCCGTCCCAAAGAAATCATTCCCATGAAAAACTCATCCGCACCCCCAGAACCCTTGGTAGAAATGGAATCCATCGCACCCAAACAGGTGGATAGGATCCTTTTGGTGCTTAGAATCGTTTTCCTTCTGACCCTACTTGGCATTGGCCTTGCCGCGTTTAGGCATTTCACGACCATTTCCCCGACCGAAGCCATGACCCCTGCCGTGCTTGCTCTCACGGGGATTTTCGCCTTGGGTGGCCTCATTGTAATGTCGGATATGTTGATTGGGCATAAACAAATCACCACGCTTTCTGCCGTCTATTTCGGGCTTTTGTTGGGTTTACTTCTTGGAAACATCCTTTGCACCGCTTTGGATCCTTTCTTTTTCGATTGGCAAGCCAACAAGGTCGAATCCCCTCTGCGCAAAGGGATGACCGTTTTGGTTTCGGTTATCGCTTGCTATGTTTGTGTCTCCCTTTTGCTCCAGACCAAGGACGACTTCCGGTTTGTCATTCCGTATGTTGAATTTTCCCGTCAGGTAAAAGGAAACAAGGCTCTCCTTTTGGATACGAGCGTAATTATAGATGGCCGCATTGCCGACCTGTGCGAAACTCGCCTTTTCGACAATCGAATGATCATTCCACGGTTTGTCCTTAATGAACTCCAGGCGGTGGCCGACAGTGGTGACAGGCTCAAACGAAACCGTGGCCGCCGGGGCCTTGATATTTTAAAGCGGATGCAGTCGAACCCCAAATTGGACATCCAGTTTCATGATGGCAATATTGCCGGGGCCGAGGATGTTCGAAAGGTGGATGAAAGACTGGTCCTGTTAGCTCGGGTGCTTGACGCCAGGGTTGTGACCAACGATTTCAATCTCAACAAAATTGCCCAGATTCAGGGTGTCGAGGTAATCAACCTCAACGAGTTGGCCAACGCACTAAAATCGGTTGCCCTCCCCGGCGAAATCATGCAAATCAAAATCGTTAAGCAGGGAGATCAACCCGGACAGGGGGTTGGTTACCTTGAAGACGGCACCATGGTAGTCATCGAAGCCGGTCGGCAGTTCCTCAATCAGGATGTCCCAATTACGGTCACCAGTGTGATCCAAACACCTGCCGGCAGGATGATATTCGGTCGGGCGGAACGAGGGTCAAATGATTACAAACCTGCGGATTCCAAAACGACGGCCATGGTTGCCTTCCCGCATGGCCAAACTGCCGAGGGCATTTCAAACCCAAATCCGTCAGGCAATCAGGGATCCTGAACCCTATTGAGCCGGACCATTTTCCGAATGACTTGCACCTGTCAGCAATCGGTTCATTTTTTGCAGACACCCATCAAGGGATGAAGCGGCCATGGCAAAGTTGGTGTGATCGGAAAAATCTTTAAAATGAGCAAGGTAATAGTCCCGGGCGGTTTCGAGTTTTCCCCATTTGCCTTTAAGTTTACGCAAATATCGGGCCCAATCACCCTCTAAAAATGCTGGTTCCGTGGCCCGGATGACATCAAAAAGGGTCCTCGGTACCTCAAGCATTTCCGGATCTTCCTGAATTTCGTCAGCGTGCTTGAGAAATGTCCGGACCATCCAGAGGTGTGCCAACTCAATCTGGAGCAGGCACACCAATTCCTTTTCGGAGACCGGCAATGTCATTTCAGCAATCCGGAATCAGGAGGTTTGGGAATCGTGGGAAGTAAGGCCCCTCCTGCCGGGGAGGATTTTCCACCTGCCTCGGCCTCCTCTTTTGAAAGGAGGACAAGGAATGAGCCTATCGCCACCATGGCAATGCCCACAAAGAGTTTCATATTGGGAATGTGGTCAATTCCAAAATGGAAGGGTTCCCCCGGTTTTGGGTGCCAAAAAAGACTCACGAGGGTGTTGATGCAAGGGGCCAAGGCAAAGATCAAAGGTGCAATGTAGATGCGATGGGTGGCAGGGTTGACCCCTTCCAACCTGGCGGCATCCACTGCAGCCTTGGATGCAAAAATCACACAGATTGCACCCACTGCCCCTGCTACCCCGGCCAGCCCGCTAAAAATTAGTCCTGAGCTTTTCCAATCCGGTTTGGCGTCTTCCCGGGTAAGCATTATTGAAAGGGGAATGACGACCGCCAACACAAAATAGGCCACCCCAACGCAAAGGATCGAGGCAAGTCTTCCCCCGATGGTACCCGGTTTGGTGGAAAGTTCCGTCCCACCGTAAAAAATGATGGGGACATAGGTACCCCAGGCGAGCCCTGCACAAGCCACAAAAATCAACCAAAGATATTTGTCCATATCGTCTAATCCTGACTTCTGAGTTGCTTTAACAAGCCCAAACGGGCCACCACCCAAACCGAAAGTAGGCTTGAACCAAGCCCACAAATCCCCACGAGGCCTGAAAGGAGGAGGATCCGCACCCACGCAAGGCCCATGGCACCCAACTGGGGCCAAACCGCAAGGAGGGCCGCACCCATTCCTGTCAATAGGCCCGCCAGAACCAGTACCCCTGATTCCGTCATTACTAGGATACCGATTCGATTCCTGGAAAACCCCAATGCGGCCAAAAGGGCCCATTCCGCAGACCGTTCCAGCATGCCCCTTGCCTGGGCAATTGCCAACCCCACCATTCCCAGGAGTAGTCCCAACCAACCTAGTGCCTGAAAAGTAGCCAGGTAGGTATTCTCCACCGCCAGAAAGGATTCCAGCCTATCCCGACTGGAACGAATGACGGGACCCAATGGGGCCAAACCCGTGGCCAAAAGATTGATTAGGGCGGTTTCGTCCTGTTGGGGACAACCAACCAAAAGTACGCGAAAACCCTGAATCGCCTTGTCCATTTCCAAAAGGCGTTTTTGGGAAAGTAATAATTCCGATTGAAATACGCTTTCAGAAAGTATACCGCCAATGGTTATATCAAATCCCCCGGATTCCTCCTTTCCAAAGGAAACCTTATCCCCCATTCCTTTGTGAAGTGTCCACATTAGGGTATTCTTTTCCCCTATGGCCGGATTCCCGGAGCCTTCCAAAACCCGCCAAGGATTGTCCTCATACCCTTTGGCTTTTGCTGCAAAACGAAATCCGCCCCGATCCAATAACAATTGTGGAACCCCGATCAACCGGGGATTACCTGATTGAAGCAAGTTGAGGCAACTAATGTCATCCCCGTCCCGAAGGCGGAGGGCCACAATCTCAGCCCGATCCAAAACCTCGTCTGCCCTTTGCCTGGCCATGGCTGGATCCGTTTTTGCCGCCCGTTCAATGTTGTCAAGGAGCTCCGATTTCCCGGCGGCGGTTTCAAATCCTTGAAACAAGGGCTGATCCAACTCGATCCAATATCGAAATCCACCCGACCAGGATGCCTTGTCACCTACATCTCCGGTTTGGGCGGAGCGATGGAAGGCATCCACGGCGAAAAGTAAAAATACGGAAGAGGCCAAGAGTCCCACGCTTAAAAGGCTTCGCCCAGGTTTGCGTGAGACACCCCGTAAACCAAGTATGATCCAATGTCGGCTATCCAATATGCCCCAAAAATCCCAGACCTTTAACAACCGGTTAAAGAGCACCAATAAGGATGACAAGCCAAGTGCCCCCGCACCAAAAAAACACCCCGCCCTGGCCTCGGCGTCCACCATCCTTGTGCCAACCATGGATAAACAAACCACCCCAAAAAAACATCCCAGCAAGCTCCCAATAAAAAGCCCATTCCCCTTGCCAGTTCCACATCTAAACTGTTTCGATCCTCCATCGGCTCGGTCGCCCAATAATAATTCATTTGCGTTGTGACCAAGAATGGACCTCGTTCGCCAAAAGGTGCTCAGTAGAAGCGTTGCCAAGGTGATGAAACTCCCGATAATCAAGGCCCTTGGCGAGGTGGATACGAATAACTTTCCCGCCAAATCACCTCCAGGCCAATGGGATTCAAGCCAAAACGACAACAAGCCACAATACAAAACCGCAAGGGGTAGGCCGAGGGCGATTCCAACCAAACCTGGTCCGATGGCTTCGGCCAAAATGCGTCCCATAATCCGCCGCCTGGTCCAACCAAGGGCGGCAAACAATCCCCATTCCCCCATGCGCCTTTCCAAATGAAGGCGTAACAAAAGGGAAAATAGGCCAATGGCGGAAACCAACAGGAAGAAACTAAAACCCAAAAAGAGACCGGAGAAATCCATATTGCCAGCCGAACGCAAATCCGCCTGTTGAGCCAAAGGAAGCCAGGATAATCCGGATGCTGCCGGATCAATATTCGACAATAGTTTTTCCAAATAGGCGCCTCTCGCCTGATCCGCATCCACTCCTTCGGCCTCCAGGATTACCGAGGTGTAGTGGCCAAAGCGGCTTCCAAACAGCTTTTGTGCCAAAGCCAATTCGACAATTACTTTGGGTGAGGCACGGTATTCCTTCCAGAAAGTATCATCAATGGGTTGGATCCGCCTGTTGTCATAAGGGAACGGTGGATTCCAATCCCTAAGGCTAAGCTTGTCGGTGATTCCGGGAAACTCCGGCGCCAAGTCAAAATCGACCGCCATCCCCTTTGGTGGCAACCTGCCAGCCACCGGTAACCGAACGGAAAGCTCCCTGGGTGGGCCGGAATGCTCCGCCGGGAAATAGGTTATTGCAATATCATTGCCCGGTTGGCCATTAAGGGGGCTTCCCGGAAAATCCAAAAGCATGGCGTTTCCGGGAGGCGGCACAGGAAGGGCCTTGTCCCCAAACCCAAGCGGTTGGGAGATTCCCGCAATCACCGAATAGGCCAATTCCCTGTTTTCAAGTTGGATCTTATTGACCAGATGGACCAAGACCGGTTTTGAAACCAGGGCAACCTCATGTGCGGCCTTTCCCGCAGCCAAAACAAAAGGGTCTGCCAGGTAAAATTGACGGCTTTCCAGGGTCAGATGGTTTCTGTTGAGGCGGTACCAATCCAGAAGGGCGGCCTTGGTAAGGATCCCTTTTTCTCCTATTTCCCTTGTCATTGACTCGCCCAATTGACCTTGCCATTCCCGGCGGGTAAGGGTGCCGTCCTTGTCCCGGTCATGCTTTGCGAAAAGGGATTCCACCCGATCCCTTGGGGATTTCAAAACAAGGCCATAATCCCCAAGGGTCAGACGGGATTTGTCAATCGATGGAAAGTCACCTGTCCCGGAGGAGAGGAGCCCATTTATTCTGCTAGGGCAATTAAGTGCCTTTTGTAGATCCAATAAAGGCATAAAAAGAACAGGTTCCGACGATATCCCACCCGTAAGGGAAAAGGATCCCGCCCCATTTCCGTCCCTTTTGGTCCCCCCCGCAAGGGTTCCAAGGCAATCAACCTCAAGGGTAGCAAGGCCTGAAGCAAAATCCTTTCGGCCCAGCAAGGACTCCCTGGGCGTATCGAATGGAAGTGCCAGGGTCAGGTTGAGTCGGGGGGCCCCATTATTCCCAATTAACCGTGCGAGGACAGGATTCATCCAAATTCCAGGTTGCCAACCCGGAGATTTTGTAAAACCATTCCAAAAGGACTCATTTACCCCATAGATTTGAACACCCCGAACCGCCAAACCTTCCGGGCCAATCAGGGCCACCGATCCTTTGGTGGTAAGAATTCCTGAATTAATGATCCCTTTTTGGGATAAACGATCCGCAATATCCTCCGGAACAAGCCTCGGAAATATCATCGCCCGTTTGACCCAACCGAGTTTCTCCCGTCCCACCCGGGCCAGGGAGTCCCGCAGGGAATCTCCAACCAACAAGGCCCCCGTGACCACCATGGTGGAAAGGGCAGCACCTAATACCAGGAAAATCCAATCCCGCAAATAAAACCGGATCGACGCACCAAGAAGGCCAACGAGACTCATCCAATCGTCTCCATTCCAACATGCTCGGGAACTAGCCGTTCCTTGATTAACCGAAAAACAAGAGGCATCGAATGGGCCAAATCGAGGCTATGAGTGACAAGAACCAAACCACAATCCGTTCCCGCCATTTCCAGCAACAACCTCCCAACCCCCTTTGCGGCCCCGGGATCGAGGTTTCCCGTAGGTTCATCCGCCAGGATCAATTTGGGCCGCATCAACAGGGCCCTTGCCAGAGCCACCCGTTGCCTTTCCCCCCCAGAAAGTTCCGAAGGCCTGTGACCAAGCCTGTCCCCCATACCAACCCGTTCCAGCAGCTCCTTGGCCCGACCGGCATGGTTTCCTTGCACCCAACCCGCCATGGCCGGAATCAGGACATTTTCCAATGCATTCAATTGGGGTAAGAGGCGGTGTTCCTGGAAAACAAACCCGATTTTCTCATTCCGGAACTGTGCCAATCGATCAGGCGCCAAACCCTTCGGGTTGATACCATCAATTTCAAGGGATCCAGTATAAGACTGGTCCAATGTTCCCAAAATATTGAGGAGCGTGCTTTTCCCGGAACCCGAGGCTCCCAGGATAGCCACAGCATTTCCGGGCCCAAGTTGCAGGTCCAAGTCCCGAAGAATATCCAAAGACCCGGCAGGTGTTGGGAATGATTTCGATATTTTTTGAGCTTTTAGAATCATGAGTAGGGTCCCAAGAGGGAATGGGAAAGGAATCCAAAAAAGGGGGTATCAAGTACGAAACAGAATCCCTTTTGGATACTATTCCTTCACAAAAGAATTCCCCAAAAGGATTTGGCCTCATGGTAACAGAACTTGTTCCCCACCATTTCGGGTAATCAATGCCTTTAAGGTTTTCTGATCAATGGTAAAAGCAATAAACCGGACAGACCCATCCATCAAGGACGCATTAAACCCGCCTGGAGTAAGTCCACCAAACAGGGTTGTCGTGGCGGGAGGGTCCCTATCGGGATTGAAGGGAACATCCTCGGGTTTGGTCCAGGGAACCTGGTTTTTGGCTTCAACGAACATTATTGTGTTGGAGGTACCATCCGGAAAACCCGTTGGCATCCGTAGTTTTTTTCCAAGGTCAATAAAAGCACCGGGTCCGGCCAGTCCCTGATAGGGAGTCAGGACATTTCCCTGGCTGTCGCGAGGAGGTTCTCCCCCCGGTTGACTGTAGGTTTTCACGGCGATCCTGGCGAGTTTCAAATTGTGTTCACTATCCCAAGGTTCCTCGATTTTGAATTGTTTGTAAAGGTTTGCCTGTTCCAGGTAAGGCAGGATCGCCACCCGCCAGGACAAGAGAGCTTTACCCGTTTTTTTGTCGGTAATGTTGTTTGGGCAATACCCATTGGCATCATGAAAACTGTGGACCCCAATCGCTATCTCTTTCAGGTTGTTTGTGCTGGTCATTCTGTTGGCGGCAGCCCGAACTTTTTGAACCGCAGGAAGTAAAAGCCCTACACCCACGGCCACGACTGCCACCATCGTCATTTGTTCACCACCAGCCGCAGTCATTTTCACCTCGAGTGTATCCCCTTGCCGTAGAAGGGGAGGCTTTTTGAGAAATTGGGCATAGTCATTGAGGGCAGCCAGGTTATAAAGGGCCCCTAATGCCTCGGGGAGTTCCGAAAATGGGGCAGGTCGAATCCCTCCCTGTTTTTCCAATGTTTGACGCGACTGGGCCTTTGTTTTTTCCAATTCCACCAGACCCATTTGGGCAAGGGCTTTTAATAGCTCCAAAACCGCCTTGGCACGATCTTCCGAGGCATAGCGCACCCGGGTAACGAACCTGGTTTCTTTTCCAAGGTCAAGATGCAAATTTACCACTTCGGCATTTACAATTTCAGTAAAAGGGGGAGGGACAATTCCAAGCAGTTCCCGAGGGATCAATTGGGGTTGAACCACCAAACCAATATCGTGATTCGCCAATTCTGCAAACAAAGCCGGGGCCCGACCAGGCTGATTTTTCAGGAAGGATTCAAATCCATCCACCGGGGCAAAAAGGGCCAACCTTTTTTCGGGAAGTGCAAGCTTATACCCGGAATTCTTTTCCAACCAAACGGGAAAATTAACATCTTTGACCTTCACCGGTTCCAGGTCAAAGCTTTGGGCAATTACATCCCCCGGAATGTCTTCCAGGGTGGACACCAATACCGCAAGGGAAACCCCCGGGGTTGGGCTTCCCTCCATAGGAGTTGTCAAGGCAATTAAAGTAACCCTATCAATGTGAAATGGGGTAAGCTTGAATCGTTGTTCCAGGGTTTTCATTGCCTGGGGCCCAGCCAGGGCCACACAATCGCGAAGTTCCTTGAACGATTCGCTTTTATAAAGGGTTCCCCAGCGAAAATGGGCCACTGCCATTGCTTTGGCCGGAATCCGACCAAGTTCCGGAGCACTTGATTGGGCCCAACCCATTTGGCCTAAACCCAACCCCATTACCACCAAACCCACAACAATGCGGTACATCACTTTGGCCTCCGGGTATCAAAGGTTATCTAACAATCATCCTACATCGATTGTACAGGGTTCGTCAATTAGACCATTGGCCTAACCTGCCATGGGATTTCCGTACAAAACCAAAACCCCCAAGGTTGGATAGCCTTTTTGAATCGTTGGAGTAATAAAGGGTATGGCAAGAAATCCATTGGACAGGGTTTGCAACAGTGAATTGCCTGGTTTAACCCGGGTCGCAAGGCTTTTTCCCAATCGTGATTCGGCCGTTGCCGAGATTGCCAGGCTTCAGGCAGAATGTCGCCTCCCCGTGGGAAGCATTCATATCATTTCCGACATCCATGGCGAGGACGCAAAACTTCGTCATGTGCTTCACAATGGTTCGGGAACCCTAAGGCCCCTGATTGAAGAATTGTTTGCCTCGGACCTGAATCCCGAGGAATTGCGCCGACTGGTTTCCCTGTTCTTTTATCCCGACGAAATGCTGGCCCTTGAAAAGGAGCGGCTTGGCCCAGACGAAGAACTCGATGCCTTTTTCGAGTTGGCCCTTTCCCGATTGGTCCGCCTGGTTAGGGTCATTTCCAAAAATCGAAGCATTGCCCGCATTCATGAAGTTGCTGACCCTGCCGTCCGCGATTTTCTTTTGGAATTAGCCTGTGGACCATCCTCCCAAACCCAACCCGAATTCCAAAAAACATTGATTCGGGGCGTGGTTGCCCATGGGAGAGGTGCCCGGTTGGCACACCAAATCATCAATCTCATTCGTGGCCTTGCGGTCGAAGAGCTTATCATTGGGGGAGATTGTTGGGATCGGGGCCCTCGTGGGGACAAGGTGGTGGACCACCTTATGCACCAACCCAGGCTAAGCTTTATTTGGGGCAACCACGACACGGCCTGGGTGGGTGCTTCCATGGGGCACGGTGCTTGTATCGCCCAAGTTTGTCGCATTTCCCTCCGGTATGGCCGTATCGAACAACTCGAGGAGGGGTATGGCATTCCAATGTGGCCACTGATCAAGCTTGCCCAATCAACCTATGCGGATGACCCTGCCAAATCGTTCAGACCCAAGCTTGCCACCCAGCGGGATCCCCTGTTGGTGGCCCGGATGCAGAAAGCCGCGGCCATCATCCAATTCAAGCTGGAGGCCGCTGCCATTCGACGGCACCCCGAATGGAAACTGGAAAGTCGGCGCTTGCTTCATCACCTGTCCGCTGACAAGAAAACCATTACCATTGATGGCCAGGAATATCCCCTCTCTGATGGAGCCTTTCCGACAATCAACCCGGATCGACCTTACGAACTTTCCGACCAGGAGGCGACATGCCTTGCTGCGCTCACCACCTCTTTTACCGGTTCGGTGAAATTGAAGGACCATGTCAGGTTTCTTCACAGGAATGGGTCACTTTGGGTAGTACGGCGCAATCATCTGGTTTTTCACGGCTGTATTCCCTGTGATGAGGCGGGTGAATTTTTACCCATTGAGGTCAATGGCCAACTGGTCCGTGGCCGCACTTTGTTTGAGGCACTTGAACTTCTCCTGGCCAGGGTATTTGATCACCCTGTTTTGGAAGACCTGGACTGGATGTGGTACCTTTGGTGTGGCCCATTGAGCCCACTATTTGGCAAGGACAAGATTGCCACTTTTGAAATTGACTTTGTCGCCAATCTTGCCACCCACAAAGAGACCAAAAACCCTTATTTCACCCTCATCCACGAAACCTGGTTTTGCAACAAAGTGTTGGAGGAATTTGGTGTTGATCCCGAAAAAGGGCTCATTGTCAACGGCCATGTACCCGTAAAAATAGAATTGGGAGAAAATCCCGTCAAAAAATCGGGAAAGGCCATCACCATTGACGGAGCTTTCTCGGAAGCGTACGGCGATTATGGCTATACCCTGCTCATTGAACCAGCAGGAACATTCCTTGCCCTTCACCACCATTTCGAACAGGTGGAAAAAGCAGTTCGCGATGGAGTCGATATCATTCCTCAGGTTTCCGTTATCCGTGAAGAAACCGAAATTCCCATGCGCGGGGACACCGAAGAGGTTTTCGCAATGACCGCCACCTGCACTCTTTTGGAGCGCCTTGTCATGGCATACAGGGCCAATCAAATTGCCGAATCTTTTTCGGTGAAACCATGAATCCTTCCCCACGCATCTACCAGGCTTCGGCTAGGCACCTTGTGGCCGGGACAAATCCTTCCTGCCCCCCGGGAACCCTGGATAACATTAGCACCGGGTGGCTAGAGCAATTGGCTGACAAAGGCTTTGATTGGTTTTATCTTTATGGGGTATGGGATTCGGGGAAAGCGGGTCAGGTTGTTTCCAGGGCCCACCCAAAGATGTGGGCCAAACAGGCGACCGATTTGCCCCTTGGATGTATAGGTGATGTTTCCGGATCTCCGTTTGCCATCAGGGAATACTGTCAGGATCCCCGCCTGGGGGATCCTGAAGCCTTGGCAAGGCTGAGGGGGCGGTGCCAAAAAGCAGGGCTCAAGTTGATGCTCGACTTTGTTGTCAATCACACGGCATTGGACCATTCCTGGGTGATCCACCGGCCCGAGTGGTTTGTGCAGGCCCATGGCGAAGCGGCGGATGTTCGACCGGAAGGGTTCGTTCCCCTTCCCACCATGAATGGTTGGCGTCTCTTCGCACACGGTAAAGATCCCTATTTTCCTGCCTGGGTCGATACCCTCCAATTGAATTTGCTCCACCCCGATCTGATCCAGGCCCACACGGAAAACCTGCTCCAGGCAGCCGGGCAATGCGATGGATTACGGGCAGACATGGCCATGCTTGCACTTTCCGATATTTTCAGGAAAACCTGGGGCGGCCTTGCTGATCCCGCCGATGGATCGCCTTTGGCGGATAAGGATTTCTGGACAACCGCCATCGACCGGTTGCGGATTGCCTTCCCGAACTGCCTCCTTTGCGGCGAGATCTATTGGTCGTTGGAAGGACGAATGTTGGATATGGGTTTTGATTTGGCCTATGACAAATCCGCCTATGACCTATTGCGGCATGGGGATGGGAGGGGCCTCAATGCTTTTGAAACCGCAGTGGCCAAAAGGTTACCCCATTTATTACGATTTGGCGAAAACCATGACGAGGAACGAATGTTTTCCGCCTTTGGCAAAGAGAGGGCAATGGCCGCATTACCGCTCCTTTTGCTTCATAATGGACCGATTTTGGTTCATGATGGCCAACTTGAGGGGAGTCTGGTAAATGCTGGTATCCACCTGGCCCGCAAAGCCCCCGAGTCCATTGATTGTGCGGTTGCCAAATCCGCAGACCTCTTTTGCAAACTCCAATCAAACCTTCAAATCGCGGTACCCATTGGAGTACACCAGGCATGGGAAGGAAACCCATCGCATGAGTGCCTTGTGATAAATGGTTGGCAATCGGACACCAAGGCCTACCTGTTATGCGTCAATTACGCCGGATATCCTTCGCAAGGGCGTTTACAACTCCCATTGCATTGGATTGGTGCGGATGGTTTGGAAATGATGGACATTTATGGTGGCCAGCCCTATTCCCGACCTCGTACCGAACAATTGACCGCGGGATTGTTTGTGGATTTGCCCTCTTTCGGAATGCACCTATTCGAAATATCTTTGTCAAAAATCGCATAATGGTTCTGGTAAAACCATGTTCAAATGCGCCGGTTCACTTTCCATTTCAAATGGGAAAGGCAGATTTGTTTGCCAATGCCCTTAGGCCAAGGCCATAAAAAGTGTATTCGACATCCGCAATTTGATCCCAAACACCTGCAAGAAACCCACCGTCTGGTTGTTCCACCGCATCCAGGAATTCAGACAAGGCGTTAAGGTCAATGGCGTCCATGGCCCCAAGTTCAGCAAGGGTCCAAATTCCGGTGAAGCTGCTAAGGAGATCGCAAAGAGGCACACGATCATTCGCCCTTAATCCCCCTTCGGATCCAGTGGCTTCCACTAAAAAATCGACAATCCTTTCCCGAAAATCGCCGGAAAGCGACTGTTCGGATACCTGTTTGAGGATACCCACCGCTGCTGCGGTGGGATTGGTCCCACCCCGCCTGGCGGGAGCAACCTCCACAAATCCACCGTCTTCCCTTTGGCGGGCCAGTACAAAGGAAACCAGGGTTTCAGGATGGGTAACCGGCCGGGCCATAATCTCGTGGGCCAAAAGGCTTAAAAAGGTTTGGTAGGTGCTCCCGGCTTTGGCGTTGGGCTGTTGGGCAAATCCACCATCGGGAGTCCGCAAGGTCGCAAGCAGTTCCACAATCCGGTTTTCCCAATCCATTTTTGCGTTACCCAACGGGTTGGTAGCCCCGGCAAGCTGAATCAGGATCACCGAATACAAAAGGGAGTAAAAATCAACAATGGTTGCCTGGCCTCCCAGTTGGCTTGTCAAAAAGGCGGAGGCTTTTTCGGCAGTCGGTTGGTCGAGCTTGCCAAGAATGGCCAAGGCCCGCAGCCCAAAGGAAGTGTAATAAAGATCCGATGGGCCTTCACGGCCCGGAAATCCACCATCGGGTTGCTGCCTGGACAAAATCCATTGGGTATGAAGATTTCGTTTGGTGTTGTCCATGGAGGACAATCCCAAGGCAAGCTGCATGGTGAGACGCAAAATGTAACTGTTGCCGATCATGGGATGGTTTAGGAATGGGGTTCGGGGGAAACGGTACTGGAAAGGGCACTTCGAAACCAACCGGGTAATGGTTCGGCCCGAAGGCCATTATCAGTCATGCGACAAAGGCAGGCGGAAAGGGTACCCCGGGCGTGTATCTCGTTGTCTTTGATCATTGTCATTTCATATTGAAGCGAACTGGATCCCAATCGGGCAAGGCGAACCTCGATTTCAAACTCATCCTGAAAGCGCAGTGGTTTTTTGTAATCACATGATGCGGATACCCGGGGAATGCCATACTTTTGACCTTCATGGTCAAAAAAAACAGACAGTCCACAAGTCCGGAGAAACTCGTGTTCCGCAGCTTCCATCCAGGAAAAAAACCGCGCGAAATGGGCGATACCCGCCATGTCGGTATCTGCAAACTCCACTCGCCGCCTGACTCGAAACGCATTCATTCGATCCCCTCCACCTCGACTTTGTTAGGAAGGATCTCCCCATTGGGTAGGCGGATCCGCCAAAAGAGGGAGGAAATTTTTAATTGGGACAGGATTTCGAAATCCATTTCTTGGCTAGTTGGAGGACTCAATGGCTTCCCATCAGCTGGGCACATTTTACCAATCCACCCAATAACCCAATAGGAAGGATTCCCAGGCATTTCGTACAAATTCCCAGTAGACCTATATCTTGAATCTCAAAAACGCCAAAGTCCCTTGTAATTCCCTTAGGCATTTGCAAAAATGCAAAAGGTGAATGTTCAGGTATATAGGCCAATAAAAGGGATTTTTGGCATGCAAGAAGTAGGTTACTTGATTTTCCTGATTCGTTTATATAAGTTAGATTAGGTTTTTTTTTCCTTAGCCCATCCATTCATCCAGGTATTCTTTGGAGTAGGTAATGTCCCTCCGGGTTTTGTTTTTAAACCTGTTTTTTTTGGTAGCATCCATGGCCCATGCAAAAGCCCCGCCGAATTTACACGATTTGCGTGAACGCCACCAGGCTGTCGTTGGGGCGATGGCCACACTTCACATCCGCTTCCATGCAAGATACGACCCTCCTAATCATGGTTTGGGAGAGGAAGAGGTCGAATATTGGCGGGACGGCACAGATTTTCGACTCGTTTATAAAACATCAAATGGACGAAGATTTGATTACCAGGGCATTTCCGGAACTTTAAAGGCATTTATCCATGGCCCTCCTGTTACCGCAGATGTTTTGCCCTCGAAATCTGGGACCATAGGCCCCATGCGCCGCACCCTTTATCCGGATCCTGGCATGTTTTGCCTTTTTAAAGTGCCCGGAAAAACCTCCATGGATTGGTTGCCCTTAGCGGAATCGCTGGATGAAACCCATGGTTTAAAAAGCCTTCGAACGGTGAACGAAAAGGGAAAGGAATATTTCGTAATAACCCTGGATTACAACCACGGAAAATTTGAGGCTTGGTTATCTGAAAACCATAATTATTTAATTGAAAGGTTAATTATTTGGCCAAACGAAGGTGGAACAAATCCGGTTGCTGACTATGTTGTTGATGAATTCAAGGAAATCTCCCCAGGAATCCCATTTCCGACAAAAATATCTACCAGGTTTTATTCGCCTTCCGATGGCAAGCTTTGCGAAGTAAAAACGGTAATTGTTGATGAAATCAACATGAATCGTCCTATTTCAAAAAGCCAATTGGAATTTCTTTTCCCTCCCGGTGAAATTGTTCTTGACCTGGTCAATAATAAAGTTTGGAGAACAAACGACGAAGGCGAAATCGGAACCGAGGCAAAGGACGAAAAGGGTCAAGCCCTGACCATTGTAAAAGGGAGCATGCACCCTGCCTTGGAAAATGGAGCTACCAGGGCAACAAGCGAAGAATCCGAACCACTCATTTCAAGACTTCTTCCTCTTTCACTAAGTTTAATTGCAGCAGGACTTTTTTTGATGTTGTTTAAAAAATATCGATTAAAAATGTAAGATTATAAAATTGGATAACAGACAAATGAATCTAAAAAAACGACAATATCTAAAATCTAATTTTTTGTTTAGCATTTGTTTTCTATTTTTAAATTTTGTTTTTTATAGGATTTCTGTTTTACCAGTAGGGCTAGACCGCATCCTTGGCGCCCCCAGCTTGGATGCTCCCGAAAGGGTTGATTTGACTGAGCTTGTTTTTGGAGGTCTATCCGAGGAAAAAAATGTTATTTTTTGATTAGTTCTTGAAGCTTTCAAATCATACCTATGAAATGCCTTAAAGGTGTAACTAATTATGAAACATCCATACCGGACTGGTTTTTCACTCGTTGAACTATTGATTGTTATTGGCATTATTGGATTAGTCCTTGGCATTATTATACCCGCTGTTCAAAATGTCCGGGACGGAGCTCATAAATTGCATTGCCAAAATAACTTCAGGCAGATTGGCATGGCTTTGCATAACTATCATGGCCATTTTGGCCGGTTTCCAAGTGGTCCCATAATAGATGAAAAGGGAGAATACCAGATCCTGATTTCATGGATGGCGCAAATACTTCCCTACTTGGAAAACGAGGAACTGGGGAAAATTACTGCCCAGGCAATGAAGTCCCATCCGCATGACCCCAATGCAAATCCTCCCCATAGCGGACTGAATACCATCATCAAACCCTACACTTGTCCTTCGGATGGGAGACTTTTTCAACCCCTTGTTACCCGCGATGGCCTTTCCATTGCATTCACCTCGTATATGGGAGTTTCTGGAGGCCCAACCAGGGGTGGACCGGGGTTTATGGGTAATGATTACGGAATTACCCTCTCCGATATCACGGATGGGGCAAGCAATACTATTGCGGTTAGTGAAAGGCCCCCACCCGATTCCCTTCAGGCTGGTTCCTGGTATTCGGCACTGGCTCCATGGAACGGTTATTGGGGATACCACTATGGACCTGATCATGAAATGCCGGTAATCAATTATGGGTATATTGGTGAAATATGCGGAGGGCCCTCCGGATTTGGACCCGGGAGAATGGATAATCGTTGTGATCGGCATCATTTTTGGAGTTTGCACCGGGGAGGAGCCAACTTTTTATTCGCGGATGGGCCTGCCGTTTCCTTCGGTACCAGGCCAAAGGAATTCTTCCTGCCCTGGCAACCCGATCCGGAGGGGAAATAGTGGAAATACCCTGATTTGGTTTCCTTTGGGATCCGTGGCCATTCCGTTTTGTCCTCCGTATGGAACCACCCAAATGGTTCCCAAAGGTGACCGAGTCCTCAAAATGGTAATACTCATCATGGAAATCAAAAGTCCAATCAAACCAAGCGTCCAACCCGGGTTGAAATAGTTCAGGAATGGGGGATCCGTCTTATCGATTCGATAATGGGAAGGTACCTTCCTGTTCAAACCAAGGCATTCCCACCAAATCAAAACCCCTATCGCCGTTTGATTAAAACCCAAATCCTGCCAATCCCGCAAGTCCTACAATATAAAAATCCTGCTGGGGATAACGAATCCTTTAGGGACTTGTTTTTAGGTAGGCGGGTTATTCCGTCACAGGCTACCTAATTGGGCCATTTGTTTGGCTACAAAGGATCATTCCATGAACCCTTTTGGTTTCCTTGCTGAGCATAGTCAATTGACGAGGAGGCTTTTTATTCGGGCGGGAGTGGTTGCCGGTTTTGGTCCTTGGACAGATTTGCCAAATTTGGAAGCGGTAGTCCAACCCAACCAGTCAACCAAACGGGCCAAAAACGAAAAGACCGGGGCCTTTCCAGATCCCTATTTCACAAAACAAGGGGATTTTCGCGATATTTCCCGGGGTGATCCCCTTCCCCATACTTTGTCCGAGGCAAAAAAACGCGAAGTGGGTCTAACCCGGGAGACTTGGCAATTGGAAGTGTTTTCGGATCCCAATCATCCGGCAAACATCCATAAACAGCTAACCAAAACGGAAAACTCGGCCCTTGATTTTGCCGCACTTTTAAAGCTGGGTGAAAAACACTCCGTCCGATTTCCCAAGGTGATGACTTGTCTCAACCTTGGTTGCCCATTGGGTATGGGCCTTTGGGAAGGAGTGCCCCTTCGGGAAATTGTCAAGCTTACCCAACCCAAGGATTCTCTCCGGCGGCTCTTTTACCATGGCTACCACAACAACGATCCAAAACAGGTTTTTCGCAGTTCGCTTGCCATCGGTAGGGTATGGGAAGATCCGTTTGATTTGCCCCCTGTGATCCTTTGTTACCGCTTGAACGGTGAATGGCTTGATTCCGAAAGGGGTGGTCCGGTTCGCATTATCGTTCCGGAAGATTACGGATTCAAGTCGGTCAAGTGGATCAGTCACCTCTATTTGACAAACCTGGCCACCGCCAATGACACCTATGCCGAGCAAGGCAATGATGTGGAAAGTCCCATGAAAACTTTTTCGGCCACCCTATCCCTGCCAAAGGAAGTCAAGGTTGGGGAAAAAATTGTGGCTACGGGCTATGCCCAGGTTGGCATTGCCGGGTTGGCCAAAGTGCAGGTTTCGATCGAGTCCAACGAATTTCCCCGGCAAGGGGATGACCCTCATTTTACCAAGGCAAAGTGGGTGGATGCCCAGTTGTTGAAACCTCCAGAGAACTGGAGCAGTTTACCGGGTGGAAAGATCCCCGCCAACACTCATGGATTTGATGCCATGGGCAAGCCAAAATCCTGGCCCTTGCGCCTTACCAATGCGCATTGGGGAGCCATATTGCCTGGCCTTCCCAAGGGCAAATACACTTTTCGTTGTCGGACCATTGACGAAAAAGGGCACGCCCAACCGGGCCCAAGACCCTTTCGGAATTCCGGCCATTCGAAAATTGAATCCCTTGTCGTTACGGTGAAAGATTGACAAGGAAGGGTCTTGGCCAAAAGCTATTGGGCGCCTAAGCCTGTTTTATCGCAGCTCGTATTCAATGCGACCATGCTTTTCCATCCGGCTGATCCGGTCTGTGGCATAAAGCCCGGCAAGGACAAACTCCATACACGAAGCCCGAACGCCTTCGTTGGTTGAAGCGTTGACTTCAAAGGCTTTGTCCCAAGCCAAAGGAATCCGGGTCATTCGTTCGGAATAAGCCGAGGAAGGCAATAAATCTCCCACTTCAATCCGAAGTCCCTTGGAAAAATATTGGCCGATTTCATCAAGCCCCGCTTCATCCACATATTCTTTGAAAACCAAAGCCACCGCCTCGGCCTGGATGGAATCGAGGAGCTGGGTTTCAGACATCTGGTGGCTTCCCATTGGATCGAGTTCAATTTTTCCAAGGGATGATGCCTTTAAGTGGGCAAGATCACAAATGCGGGGTACCGACGGATTTTCGCCCAATCGGATCCCGCGATTGCGGGCAGAGGCCACCATGATCTTGTAGTTGGCAATGGATAAGCGGGCACTGATTCCGGATTGGTGATCGGCATATTTGGACTTCCGTGCCAATCTGCTGATTTCTTCCACGATTTCCACCATGAATGGTGGGACAAGGACGGGAAAATTACCGCCCAAATCAACCGCCGCCTCCTGTAACATTATGTCGATCCCGGCTTGGCGGTCCTCGGGATAGTGGGTACGAATGAGGCTGCCGATACGGTCTTTGAGTTGGGGAATGACTTTTCCTGATCGGTTGTAGGTTGCTGGATTTGCCGAGAACAAAAGAAGTAGGTCCAGGTCAAAGCGAATGGGATAGCCTCTAATTTGCACATCCCGTTCTTCGAGAATGTTGAAAAGGCCAACCTGGACCAACTCATCAAGTTCGGGCACCTCATTCATTCCAAATATCCCACGATGCATGCGCGGAATGAGACCCAGGGAGAGTGCTTCTTCCGCCCCTAGCGAGACACCACCCGCCAATTTTCCGGGGTCAATTTCGCCGATGATGTCGGCAAATTTGGTTCCCGGGGCAAGCCTTTCAGCGTAGCGGTCCTCCCTTTTCCACCAGCCAATCCGGATTGCGCCGGGTGGTGTTAGTGATACGAGTCGTTTACCCTCGCCAGTTATGGGTTTAAGGGGATCCTCGTGAACGGGAATATCCGGATGATCCAAAAATGGAATCGCATCATCGAGGAAGCTTGCAAGGGATCGCATCAGGCGGCTTTTGGCTTGTCCCTTCTCCCCAAGAAAAAGCATGTCATGACCAGCCAGGATTGCCAATGCGATGTCCGGAAGGACCGTGTTTTCATAACCCACTATCCCGGGAAATAATGCTTCCCCTTGGGACAATTGCCGGATAAAATTGGTGCGCAGTTCCTCCTTGACCGTACGGGTGGTGTACCCGATTGCCAAAAGGTCTTTCAAATTATCAGGTTGTTCCGCCATGCTTTGGCCTTAGGGAATATGCCATTGGGAAAATATCATTTTTCGGGAAAGGGGAACCGAATAGGCTCATCTTAGGTTGGAAAAGGTAAAACGACGGGTTGGTTTCACAAGGATAACGAAATCAGATGTCGTAGCGGTCGGGCAAGGCATTCACCGAGGAGATCGAAGGAGGTTGGCCAGCATTTCCACTGGAATCCAGGCTACCGTTTGGATCCTGTTGTTTCCTTGAAGGTGGGGCGATTTTTGGATTGTTGGAAGAACTACCCGGGCGTGGAGCCGTGGCCCGGGCCGCGGGTTGAGCCCCTTGAGGGCCCCTGTTGGGGCGATCATAATTGCTTGCAGAGCTTCCCACCCCCGGAACCCCTGATACGGCAGGTAAGCCTGGCTGATGGTCCAAATTGCTACCATCAGGGCCTTGGTTATACTTTCCAATGAGGGTAGCGTTGTTGTCAAGGTCCTGTTTGGAGGAAAGAGGTTTAGGATCCCCAATCTCGATTCTAAAGGTGAAATGGGCCAGGTTGAGGATGTCCTCGTTCACCAATGCCCCTCGGCGGATACGCTGTCCATTGATCCGGGTGCCATTCGTGCTGCCCAAATCACGAACCATAAGTCCTTCCGATAATCGCACCAAAATGCAATGGAGCTTGGAAACACTTTTATGATCGAGTTTCAAATCGGCTTCTTCGGACCGTCCCACCAAGGTAAGGTCCCGACCAAGTTCGACGGATGGTCCGCCTTCAATGGGAACAAGCGCAATGCGCAAAGGAGAGCTCCCGGGTGAAGGTGTGGAAATGCTTATTCTCCATAGTATTGCATAAATGGGACTTTCCCATGGTAGGGTAAAAGGTCTCCAAGGGATTCACCTTCTTTGATCCACCCTTTTTACCCGTCTAACCGTCATAAGTGGCCTATTTTCATGAATACAGAGATGATTCGGTTGCGAAGCAAATCAGGTTTCGAAATTGTTGGAGATTTTTATCCCAGGGGCCATTCCCAGGCAGCAGTGGTTTATGTGCATGGATTGGGATCCCATCGGAGGGGAGAAAAGGCCCGTGCCCTTTTGGCGGCCGCCAGGGAGGCAGGGTGGTCCTTTGCGGCCATGGATTTTCATGGTCATGGCCAATCCCCTGGATCATTGCGGGACTTGCGCTGTACCCGACTTCAGCAAGATCTTGATGCTCTTTGGGAATTCCTCCAGAAACAGGGAATCAAACGGCTCTATATGGTGGGTTCCAGCATGGGTGGCTGGGCTGCCTCCTGGTTTGCCAAAAGATTGGGACCAACCCGGGTCCCCGCCTTGGCAGTGTTTGCCCCGGCTTTTCGTTTTCCCCATACGAGGCTTACCACTTTAACCCCAAAGGAGGTGGAGACATGGAAAAAGGATGGCGTCCATACCTGGGTGACACCGTGGATGACCATGGAGTTGGAATGGGGACTCATTGAAGATGGAGTTCCGTTTACACTTGCCGATTTGGTAAAAGGCTGGCAAACCCCACTCAAGATATACCATGGCATGAACGATACCATTGTTCCGTGGGAAGAAAGTCTTTCCGTTTGCCAATCCCTGGGGTTTGGGCCTTGGTCCCTGGAATTGATCGCCGATGGGGATCATCGGCTTACGGAACAAAAAACCTTGCTGGTGCGCCAAATCATGGAATGGTTTAGTCAAAGGGCCTTGGTTTGAAAGTCCTTGGGAGGGAATGGGGACTCCTGTTGTAGTTAACCCAAAACCCCTTTGAGAAAGGCGTGACTTCGTTCCGATCGGGGACGATCAAGGACCTGTTCAGGGGGACCGTTTTCAATAATGGTTCCCCCATCCAGCAAGACGATCCTGTCGGCCGACCGGCGGGCAAAGCCCATTTCATGGGTAACCATCAAAATGGTGAGGCCTTCGGCTTTCAATTCTGCCAAAAGGCCAAGGACATCTCCCTTCCGTTCCGGGTCAAGTGCGGCGGTGATTTCATCACAAAGGAGGCCAGCCGGGCGCATCGCCAGAGTGCGGGCAATGGCCACCCTTTGTTGCTGCCCACCCGAAAGCGAATTCGGAAAGCGATTGCCAAATTGGCCCAACCCCACTCGTTCAAGCAAGCCTTCGGCTAATTGTCGGGCCTGTTCTGGACGGGCTCCGTTAACCGCCAAAGGCCCTTCCATTACATTGGCTAAAACATTTTTATGGGGAAACAATCTGTAATCCTGAAAGATCATTCCATACTTTTGACGAATGTTACGGAGCTTGTTGGCTGGGGTTTTGCCGCCCGAAAGGAGTGATTCCCCTCCCACCTTGATACTGCCCTTTTCAAAGGTGGTTAACCCGTTGAGACAACGAAGCAGGGTGGATTTCCCCCCTCCGGATGGTCCAATGATTGCAACCGTTTCTCCCTGTTGGATGGTTAGATCCAGCCCTTTTACCACTTGGAGGTTTCCGCGGTGGCACCAAAGCCCTTGGATTTCTACCACATTTTTTCCAGGGATTTCCTGTTCAGGATTTTTCATGATGCCCCATGGATTTCTCCAAACGGCGGGAAAGCCAGCCCAATGGAACAGATAGGACAAGGTAGATCAATGCGGTCATGAGTCCAATTTCCAGGAATTTGAGGCTTGATTTGGCAAGAATTTGGTATTGTTTGTTCAGTTCAACCAAAGCAATGGCCCCTGCAATCGAGGTGTCCTTGAATAGGGCCACCAAATCCCCGGTCATTGGGGGCAAGGCAAAGCGTAAAGCCTGAGGGGCGATAATGCGACGAAACGCAGTCAAACGGTCCATACCCAGGGATAGGGCCGCTTCCCATTGGCCGATGGGGACGGTTTGCAAAGCGGTGCGATAAATCTCCGATTCATAGGCAGAATAATTGAGGCCTAAACCGATCACCGAAGCGAGGAACGGATTGAGGTTGAGCCCCGGCATCAATTCAGGGAGGCCAAAATAAACCAGAAGCAAAAGGAGGTAGACGGGAATCCCCCGAAAAAATTCGACATGGGCGATCACCAAAAACCGAAGGGGGGTTGGCCCATAAACCCGCAAAAGTGCCAAGGGAAACCCAAGTGCCAAGGCAAAACCAAAGGAGCAAAAGGTCAGGGCGATTGTGATTATGGCCCCATCAAGAAGCATTCGAAGAATCAATACTGATGACCATTCCTGGCTTTGGGTATCATCTGGTAACCCACCCATTTCAAGGGCCCCTTGGGAATCATCCCATAGTCCCCATTTTTCAAGGATTTGGCGCAATTCCCCTGATTCGATCATTGTTTTCAAAGCGTCGTTTAGCGTATACAAAAGGGCTGGGTTACCGGGAGAAACGGCAATCGCATATTCCCCCGCTTCAAAGGGATTGCCAATGAATTTCAGTTTGGGATCTTTTTTGGCGTAAAAAAGTGCCATGGGTAAGTCAAGGACCACCGCATCAACCCTTCCATGAGCAAGTTCCGCATAAACCTCGGTCGGAGAGGGATAGGTGGCTGGGTTAACCCCCTTTAGGCGTAAAAGTCGCTCAGCAGCGGTCGCTTCCATGGTGGCGAAGCGTACATCGCCAACGGCAAGGGAGGTGGTAAAATCCGTGAACCGATCCTCATTATGGCGGCCCACAAGTTGTTGGCGATAAATGTAGTAGGGGCGCGTGAAAAGCACCTTTTCCTTGCGCTCCCTGGTAACCTCCAATCCGTTCATGGCAAAGGAAAAATCGCTGCGTAACAGGCCCGGAATGAGGTTGGAAAAATCGTATTGGAAATGGCGAATGGAGTGCCCCATGCGCTTTTCCATCGCCTGAACAATGTCAAGTTCAAATCCGATTGGTTTGCCATCGGGTCCGATATAAAGGTAAGGGCCACCCCCCTCTATATCAGCACCAAACAGGATCGGACCTTGTGCCTTTACGGCACCTAATCCAATACAAACAAACGCCAATAAGGCAAGGCTTCGCTGCATTTTTGGACTGGTTACCTTAAGGGAAATAGGATTAGGAATGGGCTAGGAATTGGGTTTTGAATTCATACTTGTAGCCCATTTCACGGCATTTGGAAGCACCTTTTCCATTCCGGGGGTAAGTTCGGGGTGAGGACTTATGGCAAGGACTTTGCCTTTGCCAAAAGTCCCGGAAGCAATGGCTGTCTTACCTGGCATGATTCCACCTGGTACACCTTTCTTACTTACTTCGGTTTCAAAGGTCGCCCATTCCTGATATTCGGAGAGATCCTTTTTGTCGGATTTGGCAAGCAAAGGACCTTGATGGTAGTAAATGTTGGTTTTTTTGGATTTCTCTTGAAACAGGGATTGGCCCTGTTGATTTAAAGCAAGATCCACCCGGCCCACACCACGGGCCCAATGGGCCCTGTCCAGAACCCTTGCATTTATAATGTGGAGGGACCAATCATAATCCGCCGAGGCAAGATAAGCCCCTGCACAGATGCCAATATAGTTTCCCCCGTTTTTTACAAACTCCCTAACCTTTTCTCGCCCTTCGATCCCTAGTGCCTTTCCCTGGCCTCCACCAGATCCACCCCCAAAAATCACGACCTCGAAACCCTTGAGGTCCCCGTTACGGATGTCGGCGGCGGACACTGCTTTCACCTCCACATTATTTTCCGTTTGTAGTTGGGTAAGGATTTTTTTGGAGCTATTTCCAGTGCCTTGGCCCTGATAGAGGGCTACCAAGGTAGGTTTTTGGTTTTGTCCTTTCGAGGTTTGGGACAATCCTGCCAGGGAAAAGAGCCCCAATGAAAAAATGGCCAAAGCTCGGCCTAAAACTGCTCCCAACGATTTTATTACGATTCCCTTGGTCACCAGAAAAACCCCTTGTACCAAACGGTCAATACCTTAATTTATGTTTACCGTCTTGGACAATTCATTTCACCAAAACTGGGAGAATTTCATGGGAAGAGTCGTCTACTTTGAAATCCACGCAGAAGACCCTGCACGGGCAATCCAGTTTTATTCCAATCTCCTGGGATGGAAATTTACCATACTCCATGAACAACCCATGGCGTATTGGAATGTGACAACCGGGCCGGATTCGGAACCGGGAATCAATGGGGGAATGCACCAAAGGATGGCCCCCATTACTGGGTTGGGTGTCTGTTCCTTTGTTTGCACAACCTGTGTGCCAGATTTGGATTCCGTGGTTGAAAAAGCTGTTTTCTTGGGGGGGCAAATTGCCTTGCCAAAGATGCCAATCCCGGGAATTGGGTGGTTGGCCTATATCAAGGACACCGAAGGTAACATCATGGGCCTGACCCAACCGGATGTAAATGCAAAATGAGCCAATCCGCTTTTGCATGGCATCCACTAACTTTGGATCGATGGCAGGATTTAATATCCCTGTTTGGCCAGAACGGGGCCTGTGGGGGTTGCTGGTGCATGTTTTGGCGCCTTTCCCGAAAGGAATTTGTGGCAGGAAAAGGAGCAGTGAATGAGGCAAATTTTCAAACGATTATTCAAGTAGCCTCGCCCGGAATCCTTATTTACCATGACGCAAATCCAATAGGTTGGTGTGCAGTCGCCCCAAGAGAGGAATACCCGTTTTTGGCCCGTTCACGGATAATGGCCCCAGTGGATGACAAGCCTGTTTGGTCCGTGAGCTGTTTTTTTGTCAGAAAGGATTGGCGGAAAAAAGGCATCGGCGTCAGGCTCCTGAAGGCCGCGGTGGAATTTGCAAGGGATAAAGGTGCGCATGTCCTCGAGGGGTATCCCACGGAATCAGGAAAACAGGCGGCGGATCCGTTTGTTTGGACTGGCTTGGCTTCCATGTTCAAAAAAGAAGGGTTTAAAGAGGTCGCTCGCCGCTCTTCCACACGGCCCATTTTCCGAAAAAACCTTTGCGGTTAAGAAATTGCCTCCGTTGGCAAAAATATACCGCCAATTGGTAATGCCAATCGTAAAACAAAATAAGGGTTGATCCCGTTTTTTGATTCCATTTTTCATCCGCTTGGGATTATAACATTATGACAAATCGCATTGGCGGATTGTTTCTCATGGGCATTCTCATCCTTGGGGCAAGCTGTACCCAAGCTCCCAAAGCAGAGGTCAAAGCCGAAGCACCCGAGGTTACCGTCAGGCACCTTGGAGAAATGATGCTTTCGGATGACCTTGTTTTAACCGGTCGTCTGGATGCTGTGCTTAATGTGGATATCCGTTCAAGGGTGACAGGTTACATAGACAAAGTCTATTTTAAGGATGGAGATTTTATCAAAAAGGGAGCCACTCTCTATTTGATTGACCCAAGGCCCTATCAGGCCAAACTGGATATCGCAAAAGGTGATGTCGAACGGCTGGAAGGAGAGCGCAAACTTGCGGATATCCAAGTGGACCGTTACAAAAAACTATCCGACAAGGGAGCTGCCAGCAAACAGGATTATGATATCTGGATTGCCAAGAAAGAGGAAAACATCGGTGGTTTGGCCTCCGCAAAGTCCCAAGTAATTTACAACCAGCTTAATTTGGATTTCTGCAAGGTCATTGCTCCCATAGATGGCCAAATCAGCCGGACCCAGATCCAAGTCGGAAACCTGATCAATGCGGATAACACAACCCTTACCAATATGGTTTCCATAGACCCGATTTATGCGTATTTCAACATGGATGAACCAACCATTATTCGCCTATTGAAGCAATTGCGATCAAGTAGTTCTGATAAAAGGCGATTAAGTGAGTACATTTTGGATGTCGGTTTAGTGGACGATTTGAAAAAGGAGTTCCCTTTCAAGGGAAAGATGAATTTTGTGAATAATCAATTGGACAAGCAAACGGGAACCATTACGGTTCGTGGTGAGTTGTTGAATCCCTATGATGTCACATCCATACCCTATAAATTGCCATTATTTAAACAGGGAATGTTTATCCGGGTAAAATTACCCCTTTCGGACCCTAAACCAAGGCAAATGGTTCCCGAGGTTGCCGTGGGTAACAATCAGGATCGCAAAGTCATTTGGATTGTTGACAGTAACGACAAGTCCCAGATGATCGAGGTGGAGGTCGGCCAAAAAGCGGGTGATGTTGTGGCCATTACCCCAACGGATCCGGAAGTAAAATTGGGGCCTGAAACCAGGGTGGTTGTCCGGGGCATCCAAAGATGCAAAGCCGATAAACCAGTAAAGCCTGTATTTGATGAAAAGGCCAAACAACCTGTGCTTCCCGGTGAAACAGGTTCCAGGAATGGCATTGGAAAAATTCCCCCTGCCAATGCCAAGGGAAGCACTGGAAAACAATGATTTCCCGGTTTTTCATAGACAGACCCATTTTTGCGGTAGTTTTATCGCTTTTATTCACCTTGGCGGGTGGAATTAGTGTGTTTTTCCTCCCTATAGCACTTTATCCACCTATCTCCCCACCCATGGTACAAGTCACCTGCACCTACCCTGGGGCCAATGCCAAAGTCGTTTCCGATACAGTGGGAACACCCATTGAACAACTTGTTAATGGAGTAGATCATCTCCTTTACATGCAGTCCCAAAGCACCAATGATGGCAACTATGCCTTACTACTTACTTTTGATGTTGGATCGGATATAAACCTTGCCTTGGTTCAGGTGCAGAACCGCGTTCAACTTGCCATGCCCCTTTTACCCAATGTGGTCAGGACCCAAGGGGTCAACATCAAGAAAAAGTCACCGGATATTTTACTATCTGTATCGATAATCTCGCCAGACGGGCGCTACGATGATCTGTTTATGAGCAATTATGCCACCATTCACCTAAAGGATGAATTGCTGCGGGCCTATGGTGTAGGGGACCTGGTCTACCTTGGGCAGAGGGATTACAGTTTCAGGGCTTGGCTTGATCCAGAACAAATGGCAAGCAGGAGTATTAGTGCCGATCAGGTCAATAATGCCCTGAAAGATCAAAACACCGAGGTCATTTCCGGGTCAATCGGTCAGGCCCCCACAACCCTCGGTCAAGCAAATCGATTGATCCTGACTGCAAAAGGCCGCCTGAAAACCCCGGAAGACTTTGGCAATGTAATCATCAAAGTCGATCCTTCCATAATTGGCGGAGCCGTGGTTCGCCTTAAGGATATTGCAAGAATTGAGCTTGGAGCCCAGCTATACGATCAGATCTGCCAGTTAAATGGAAAACCCTCTGTGGGATTGGCGATTTTTCAGCTTCCTGGAACTAATGCCTTGAGTTGTTCCGAAGCCATCCGCAAAAAAATGGAAGAACTCTCCAAAGTTTTCCCACCAGGCTTGGATTACAAAATCCTTTATGACACCAGCCCCTTTATCAGTGAATCTATTGAGGAAGTGGCTTTGACCCTTAGAGATGCGATACTTTTGGTTGCAATTGTGGTTTTGTTGTTCCTTCAAAACTGGCGCGCAACCCTGATTCCTTTGATTGCCGTGCCAGTTGCTGTCGTAGGGACCTTTGCCATCATGGGACTCATTGGATTTAGCCTGAACACGCTTTCCTTGTTTGGTTTGGTGCTTTCCATTGGGATAGTTGTAGATGATGCGATCGTGGTAGTGGAAAATGTTGAGAGGCTTATTTCCCAGGGTCTAAGTCCCCGCGACGCTACCATTCAGGCCATGGAGGAGGTGACCGGACCTGTGATTGGGGTAGCCCTTGTTCTTTCCGCCGTCTTTATCCCATGTGCATTCATCGGCGGTGTGGTTGGTCTTTTTTTTAAGCAGTTCGCACTTACCATTGCTGTTTCAACCATTCTTTCAGCCATCAACTCGCTCACGCTTAGTCCGGCCATGGCAAAGTTGCTCCTCAAGCCTCATGGTGCCAAAAAAGACCTTTTTGAAAAGGCCATTGCTTTTGTGTTTGGGAGGTTTTTTTCCTTATTCAATCGTGTTTTCTCTTCGTTCATTTCGGGATATGGCTATACGGTTGGCTTTTTATTGAAAAGATGGATCACGGTTTTGGTCCTTTATGGAATCCTGCTGGTATTTACGGTCAAATCCTTTGGAAGCTATCCCCTGGGATTTGTACCCCTGCAAGATCAGGGATATTTGCTGGCAACCGTTACCCTTGATGATGGGGCCTCGGTGCAAAGGACGAATGCAACACTGCTTGAGGTTGATAAAAAAGTTCGTGCAATTCCGGGGGTCAAGGCAACCTTGGCAATCGCGGGTCAATCGTTCCTTTACAATGCCAATTCCCCGAATTGGGGTTCGATGTTCATCATTTTGGACGATTTCAAAAATCGTACCAAACCCGGCTTGGGTGCCATGGAAATCCTCCTTGCCGTGAGAAAAGCCTGCACTTCCCAATTTCAGGAGGCTTCCATAGGGGTATATCCAGCTCCCCCGGTTAAAGGGTTGGGAACCGCAGGGGGATTCAAATTTTATTTGGAAGATAGGGGTAATTTGGGAAATCAGGTCCTCCAGGATTCCGCAAATGACCTTGTTGCGTCCATGTCCACTTTGGGTTTACCCATGGTACGAACCGAATTTAACGCCAATATGCCCCAACTATTTCTGGACATCAATCGGGAAAAATTGCGCAATCAGGGAATCGCTTTGGAAACGCTTTTTAACACCTTGCAAACCCAAACGGGATCCATGTTTATCAATAATTTCAATCTTTTTAGTCGGTATTGGCAACTTAAAACCATGGCAGCACCGGAATTCCGGGCGGCGACCCGTGAATTCCTCAATATCAAGGTCCCCAATATCAAAGGGGAAATGGTCCCTATAAGTACACTGCTTACCCTGGTTAATGATCGCGGACCGGCCATGATCATGAGGTATAACCTCTACCCCGCAGCCCCCATTGCCGGGATTCCGGGGCCTACCACCTCAGCCGGAACCGTTATTTCCCAGGTGGATGCGATCGCCAAAGCACAACTTCCGGATCAATTTCACCTGGATTGGAGCGAAATCTATTTCCTGCAAATCAAGGCCGGAAATACCGCTGTCTTCCTTTTCCTTTTGGGAATACTGTTGGTATTTCTGGTGTTGGCGGCTTTGTATGAAAGTTGGACCAACCCGTTTGCTGTGATTCTTGTGGTGCCCCTCTGCCTCCTTTCGGCCATGGGAGGGTTAGCCATAAATCATTTTCCCATAGATATCTTGGCCCAGGTTGGATTGGTGGTGCTGGTTGGTTTGGCCTGCAAGAACGCCATTTTAATTGTCGAATATGCACGCGAATTGCGCCAAAAGGGGATGGAAATCAGGGAAGCGACCCTGCTTTCCTGCAAACTTCGATTCCGACCAATCATCATGACTTCCATGGCATTTATTTTGGGAGTTGTTCCCTTGGTGGTGGCACGGGGTGCGGGGGCAGAAATGCGTTGGTCCTTGGGGATCACGGTTTTTTCCGGCATGATTGGGGTAACCCTGTTTGGCACCCTGCTCACTCCCGTTTTTTACCAAACCATGGAGTCGATCTCGACCCGGTTTATCCGGAAAGGCAGGCAGGGATGATTCCCAGGTTTTTCATTGACCGGCCCATTTTCGCATCGGTGGTTTCCATCCTCTTGGTCCTTGGGGGAGCGGTCTCCTATCTGACACTGCCAACCACGCAATACCCCGAAATCACCCCCCCAACAATTGAGGTTTCCACGATTTATCCAGGGGCGAATGCGGAATTGGTTCGGGATACCATTGCCGCACCAATCGAACAACAAGTAAGTGGCGTCGAAAATGCAATGTACATGAGCTCGCAATGTACCAACGATGGCCGCTATCGCCTCGTGATTACATTTGCGCCGGGAACCGATCTCAGTATGGCCCAGGTCCTTACCCAGGTTCGTGTTTCTTTGGCCCTACCCATTTTGCCCGATTTGGTTCAACGACAAGGGGTTTCGGTCCTCAAAAAGGGGGCTGGGGCCATGATGATCATTAATTTCACCAGCCTTAGTGATCCAACAGGTAAATCCCTTTTTACCGATACCTTTATGAGCAATTTTGCCACGATTCAGGTAAGGGACGAATTGCTCCGTGTAGAGGGCGTTGGGGATGTTGGCTATATTGGCCAGCGGGACTACAGTATGAGAGCCTGGTTGGATCCTGAGCGCCTTGCTTTTCTTGGCTTGACAACGGATCAGGTGGTGGTTGCCCTCACCCAACAAAACTTTCAGGTTGCGGCTGGGAATATCGGCCAACAACCAGCCCCTGTCGGGCAAGCTTTTCAAATCACCCTAAGTGCCCTGGGTCGCCTAATCACCGAGAAGGAATTTGGCGATATTATAATCAAGGCCTTGCCCGGCACGGACGGAACCCCAGATGCGGTTCTTGTCCGCCTGAAAGATATTGCCCGTATCGAACTTGGTTCACAACAATACGACCAAATTTGCACATTGGATGGCAAACCAAGTGTTGGCTTGACCATTTTTCAACTTCCCGGTTCCAATGCCATAAAAACGGCCGATGCTGTCCGCTTAAAGATGAAAGAATTGTTCACCGGGCTATCCACTGGCCTTGATTACAACATTGTCTATGACACCACCCCATTCATTCAGGAGTCCAAAACCGAAGTATTAAAAACACTCCGTGACGCTATCCTTTTGGTGGCACTTGTCGTCCTTGCTTTTTTGCAAAATTGGCGAGCAACCCTAATACCCCTCATTGCCGTTCCGGTTGCGATCATTGGAACCTTCATCCTCATGGCAGCCTTGGGTTTCAGCCTCAACAACCTTTCCCTTTTCGGCTTGGTGTTGGCTATTGGAATTGTGGTGGATGATGCCATTGTTGTCGTGGAAAATGTCGAGCGGTGGATGGAGCAAGGATTATCCCCAAGGGATGCTTCCATTCGGGCAATGGACGAGGTGACCGGACCAGTTTTGGGTGTGGCGCTTGTGCTAACGGCGGTGTTTGTTCCATGTGCATTCATCTCCGGAATTGTCGGCCAATTTTTTAGGCAATTCGCCCTAACCATTGCTGTATCAACGCTTTTGAGTGCCCTCAATTCGCTTACGCTAAGCCCGGCACTTGCCGCCTTATTGTTGAAACCAAAACATGCCAAACCGGATATTTTAGACCTTTTTTTGCGTTGGACTCTTGGTTGGTTCTTTTTCCTGTTCAACTTTGCCTTTAATTGGGCCAATCAGGCCTATGGTGCGATTGTCGGGGGTGCACTCCGGATCAGCCTTCTGGTCCTACTTGTGTATTGCGGCCTCCTTTGGTTCACGGCAATCCTTTTTACCTCCGCACCCACCGGTTTTATCCCCCAACAGGATAAGGGCTACCTCATTGTTAATGTGACTTTACCCGATGGTGCCTCCCTTGAACGGACAAGTGAAGTAATCCAATTGATGGAAACGGAAGCAAGCAAAGACAAGGCGGTTACCCATACAGTGTCAATAGCTGGCCAATCGCTGGTGTTTGGTGCCAATTCCCCCAACTGGGGTGCCATGTATGTCATGCTCAAGGGTTTTTCCGAACGCCCCGGCCCTGAAGGATCCGCCGATGCGATTTCCCTAAGGCTTAAGGCGGTTTGGGAAAGCCTTGTTCCCGATGCCAAGGTGGAAGTATTTGGCGCCCCACCCGTGGACGGTTTGGGAACTGTCGCAGGATTCAAAATGATTATCGAGGATCGTGGAGACTATGGCAGCCGTTCCCTCCAATCCGCAGCGGATCTTTTGGCCAAACAGGCAACGGAGGATCCCCAATTTCGCGGGATTTTTACTAATTACCGGGCGGACACTCCCTGGATCTGGCTCGATATTGATCGGGATAAGGCTCAATCCCTTGGCGTTTCCATTCAAGAACTTTTCCAAACATTACAGGTCAATCTTGGGTCGTATTATGTAAATCAATTCAACCGATTTGGCAGATCCTGGCAAGTCAATATTCAGGCGGACGGCAAAAACCGAACCGAGATTCATGAAATCCTCAATCAGTTGAAGGTTAAAAACAACCAAGGGGATATTATTCCCCTTGCGACCCTGATCCGCCCCCAATCTTCTACTGGTCCAAGCCTGATAATGCGCTACAACCTTTATCCCGCGGCGGCCATTTTTGGCGAACCCGCCCCTGGGATAAGCTCAACGACAGCCCTTGAAAGTTTTCAAAACAAATTCCAATCCCTTCGGGATAGTTCCGATATTTCCAGCCTCATGTTCGCCGACTGGACCGAAATGGCCTATATGCAGATTCGCTCAGGGAATACGGCCATGTTACTTTTTGGCCTCGGGGTGGTTTTGGTATTTTTGGTATTGGCAGCACTTTATGAAAGCTGGGCACTTCCCCTGGCCGTTATCATGGTCGTCCCCATGTGCCTGTTATCGGCCATTTTTGGCTTGCTCCAGGCGGGAATGGATGTCAACATTTTCAGCCAAATTGGCTTTGTGGTGCTTGTGGGCCTTGCCTGTAAAAATGCGATCCTTTTTGTGGAATTTGCCAAACAGCTCCGGGAAGAGGGAACGCCCCTTCGGGATTCAGCCCTAATTGCCTGCAAAATGAGGCTAAGGCCCATCCTGATGACTTCATTTGCCTTTATTTTGGGGGTATTGCCGTTGGTTATTGCCGAGGGAGCGGGGGCCGAAATGCGAAGGACATTGGGCCAAACAGTATTTTGCGGCATGGTTGGGGTAACGGGCTTTGGAATTTTCCTTACGCCGGTGTTTTATTACTGTATTTTGTATTTCGCAAAACCTCCCGTGGGTAAAATCCGGGGAACCACGGATAATACCTCACCTTTGGAGGCAACCAAGTCTTCGGAAGGACATCTCGAATGACTTGCCAAATGGATTGGAAGGGGTTTAAGGAACTTTTTTGTTTTTTAGTAACTCACGCCAATAGCCAAACCCGGAAGGCCTTGGCTTGGTTTCATAGGCATTGGGAGTCACACCTTCGGTACGGGGACTTGGGCGGTTTTCCATTTCACCCAAGGCCGGTTCTTCAAGGCGCATTTCCCAGCCTCCACCCAAAGCCCGGTAGGTGTGGATAAGGCCCAAGGATACGGAACCCAGATTATCGTTCAATTTGATCTGTTCCTGAACCAATTGGCGTTCCAACAAATAAACACGGTTGAAATCCACCGTCCCCTCAAAGTATTGTTGCTTCGCCAGAGTAACGGATTTTGTCGCAGCTTGAACCGCTTTTTCCTGAAACTTTGCGGATTCATCCATTTTGATGTATTCGATCAATCCATTTTCCGTTTCCTTCCCGGCATTGAGAACGGTTTGCTGATAGGCCGCACCCAACGCTTGAAATTTTGCATCCTGCATGCGGATATTGTTTAACAGGCGGCCATAATTCAGGATTTTCCAATCCGCGGCCGGTCCGATTGTCCCCATCATGGATCCTGGAGAAAACAATTGATTAATATCGGAACTCGCCAGACCTAAATAACCATTGATTACAAGGGAAGGGTACAAATCTGCCTCAGCAATCCCGATTTGGGCGCATTGGGCCGCAAGATTGCGCTCGGCTTTTCGAACATCGGGTCGCCTCCTCAATAGGTCTGCCGGAATGCCGGTTTTGGCCTCCGCAGGTGCAGGAGGAATTGGTTTTTTCCCCAACCTGGCAGTTAAATCTTCGGTAGAAATACCCAACAAAACACACATTGCGTTGGCGGCCTGGCGGGCCCGTTTTTCATTGGGGGGAATTTGGGCCTGGGTTTGGGCAAGGTTCAATGTAGCTTGTCCAACATCCAACTCGGTTGCAGCACCCCCTTTAAACCGATCTTCGGCAATTCCTAATGATCCCTGCATCAATACCACAAATTTCCGAAGGGATTCCACCTGGGACTGCGCTACCCGGTAATCGACATAATAGTTGGCCATATCGGCTACCAGAGATACTAAAATACCATCATATTCTTCGACGCTTGCCTGGTAGGTACCCTGGGAAGATTCAATATTGCGTCGAAGCTTGCCCCATGCGTCCAGTTCCCAACTCAAATTGAATCCCGTGGACCAGATGCTAAAACTGTGTTCGGGCAAAAAACTTGTAAAGCCCAAATTGGTACTGTAATTGAGCCGGTCATATCCTGTCAAACTGTTTTGGGATTGAGGTAAAAACTGACCAACCTTGATGTTGTAATTCGCCCGGGCCGCCAACACCCGAAAACCCGAGTCTTTGAGCAGGAAATTTTCGCGGTAGGCGGTTTCAATGAGGTCATTTAAAACAGGGTCGTTGAATTGCTCCCACCACCTAAGGTCCGGACTGATACTTGCTTTCACTTTGGGATTTTTGGTGTCTAGCCAATCTTCCGAGGTTTGGGCATCTGGACGGAGGTAGTCAGGCCCCACCTTCATTTTTTGCCGCCAATATTGGGATGGGTGGGTACAACCCGAACACAAGGTAACCCCCAAAAAGAGCGATCCAAAAGCCCAATAACGAAGAATTCGTTTCCGGCCCCCCCCCATTTTGGCGGGTTCCATGACCTTTGATTTCAGGCAACAGTCCGAATAATTTCCTAACATGGCATATTGCCCCTATTAGAATTACAAACTCTGTTCCTTTTTGGAAGGAAACAGCCCGCATAACCACTATCGACCACAAATCCCGCAAAGATTACCAAAACCGGAAGCTCTGGATCGGGGTGCTTGCCATCCTACTCCTGTTCCAATGGATCAAACCCTCACATGGTAATAAACTTGGCCAAACCGGGGTGGATGAAGGGTGCCCGATAAGGCCGTATGAGAAGTTTATTGGCCTCTTGGTCGCCTACAATTTCTTTTTTAACCGGGTCATAGGAAACACTTCGTCCCAATTTCATGGCCAGGTTAGCCATGATGCAACTTGCCGTGGAAATGTGGCCTTGCTCGATATCTGAAATGGGTTTGGACCGTTTTTCAATAGACCTGAGTAGATCCTGGAGATGGACCCGTACCGCCGAGGCAACATGCTGTTCGAGGTCTTTTTCGGTTTTATCTTCCGGAAATTTCTCAAACTCAAAAAGCGGAGTACCCGAAAGGGCGGCTTTGTTCCTGCCATTGGGAAAGAACTCATATTTGTTCACGCTTAATTTAAGCGTCCCCTTTTCGCCATAAATGGTGGCACCCCACGGGTATTCGGGATCAGCGGCCGCTCCGTAAGTCCGATGTTCCCAGGAAGCGGTCAAGGTCCCAAAATCAAATAATGCAGACTGGGTGTCCGAAATGTTGGCCCTTCCCTGTTTTTGAACCAGAATGCCACCATTGGAACTAACCGTTTTGGGCCATCCCAAACCGAGCATCCAACGGACCATATCGAGCATATGGACACACATATCGCCGACGATGCCATTGCCATATTCCATGAAGGCACGCCACCCTCGAGGGTGAACAATCCGGTTAAAGGGCCGCATGGGGGCAGGACCAGTCCACAATTCATAATCCAGATGTTCTGGAGGTTTAATGTCTGGTGCGTTGTCGTTGTTCCGCATGTGGTAGTAGCAATAAAGGTCTATGTGGCCTACCTTGCCTAAAAGGCCCTGGTCAATCACCCGATTTTTCGCTTCAATCAGGTGGGGAGTGCTTCGCCTCTGCATTCCCACCTGGACAACCCGTCCCAACCTGCGGGCGGTAGCCAGGATCGCCTCTCCCTCCGCAATGTCAGCACTAATCGGCTTTTGGAGGTAAAGGTCGGCCCCCGATTCCATGGCCGCTATGGCGTGCAGGGTATGCCAATGGTCCGGAGAGCCGATCAAAACCAAATCAAGGTCCTTTTCTCCCAGCATTTTGCGATAATCCGCATAAGTACGGGGGATTTTTCCGGACTTTTGCCTTCCTGAGACGATTTGTGCCGCTTCTTTCAGCATTTTTTTATCTGGATCACAAAGGGAAACCACTTCAACCGGTGCCACCTGAATCAATCGCAAAAGGTCGATCTTTCCATACCATCCTGTGCCAATAAGCCCAACCCTTAATTTGCGATCGGCAAATTCTTCTCCAAAAAGTTGGGTGGTGGAAAGGCCAGCAGCCCCTGCTGCGAAAAATGTGCGCCGATTCATCATGATCCTGACTCCCTATTCCTTTTGATTTTAGGGCATTTAAAGATTCTGTAGTACAAATCGTTTCCACCTATTCTGGACAAACAGTTGGCTCCCATTAACCTTCGGCTTGGGTCCGTTGGAGGCGAAACAATTCCGAACCCATTTTGAGGACATAAAGGATATCGTTAATAGGGTCGTAATCAAGCCAGGTTAACGGGGACCAACCTTTCAGGGCCGAAGGCAGGGGGATATTCTTGGTCCATGTCTTGCCATCATCCAGGGATTCGCGGATACCCGATTTGGTCAACACGAAAAGGTGGCCCGGTTTTGTGCCAAAAATGGGACCCATTTTGACATCCTTCATATCACTTATTTTTGTCCAGGTGGCACCCTTATCGGTTGTGGTGATCAGGGCATTTTCCACGACCCAATAGAGTTTTCCATTGCGCCATTTGGGTAAAGCGTCGGTGAAAAAATCGGCCACAGGGGACCAGGTATCTCCCGAATCCGTGGTTCGCATCATTTTCGGGTTGGGTTGAGTTTTGGTTTTTGCCAGGGTGGCGACTGCTATCTTTTCATCAAAAACCCATGCCGAGGAGAACCCTTTGCCTAGCTCTGTAAAAGATTTCCCCCCATCCCTGGAACGAACCAACTCACCTCCCGATTCGTGTTTGAAGGCAAACAGGCAATTCGGATCGCGGTTAACCCAATCCAAAACTGCCCAATCCATGTGAACGGATTTTTTCCCAAATTCGCTCCAAGGGGAACCCTCCCTGTCCCCAACGAGAATGGGGGCCCCATAAACGAGGGCCACAACCAACCGATTGGTTTTTCCGGTGGGGTCAAAACCCATGCAGCCTGGCCATTCCGTTCGACCTTTGAATGGGGTTGAGAAAGGAGTAAAAAGGCCTCCCTTGTCTGTCGACCGAAAAAGTCCCTTGTCACTGATGTTCAGATAGACATGGCCATTGGATTGATCAATCAAAACACCACAAATCCCACCATATCCAGCGTTTTCTTTTTTGGCAAGGTTATCAGTAATCTTTTCCCAATCGGCTGAAAAAAGGGGTGACGGGAAAGACAATGCCAAAAGTCCCAATATAAACCTCATAAAAGACCTCTTATCGTTTGTTTCCAACACAAAAAAGGAATTGGTTGCCTTTAAGCAGGATCTTGCCATTGGAAACCGCCGGCGAGGATGGTGCGCTATCGCCAAGGTCCATTGTGGCAAGGATATTCAGCTTCGGGCCTGGCTTAATCACATAGGATTTTCCCGCATTGGCTAAATATAGTGTACCATCGGCAGTAATAATTGGGCTGGAGGTCGTAGAAATCCCTGCCAACCGTTCTGCATAATGCAACGATCCATCTTTTCCACTTCGGCACGAAAGCATTCCAGGATGGTGAAGGCGATAAAGTAAGTCACCAAATAATACGGGTGAAGACAATCCTTCAGGTACCTGGTTGATTTTCCAATGTTGGTTGGTTTGGGTAATATCCCCCTTCCCGTTGGGATCAATACCAAACGCCGGGCCACCCCGTCCGCTGTCAATGTAAACAAGGCCACCTTCCATTACAGGCGAAACGGTATCTCCCTTACTGGCAAACGACCAAAGGATTGAGCCGTCCCTTGGATCAACCCCCTCCAAAGAATTGGACCCGGCAACCAATAATTGTTTTTTCCCGCCTAATTGCACAAGCGTAGGGGTGCTGTGGCAAAAATCATTGTGGGGCCTTTTCCTTTCCCAAACAATATTGCCGGTTTTTTTATCAAAGGCTAATAACCGGGAGGTTCGGCGCACACCATCGCATTGGAGGACGATTAAATCCCCCACAAGGACGGGACTGGCCCCAAGGGCAACATCAAAATCGAATGGTGTAATCTCCTTTCGCCACAATGATTTTCCTTCCAAATCAAAGGCAGCCAAGACGGAAGAACCAAATACCACATATACCCGGTCGCCATCGCTCGCAGGGGTGGGTGCCGTGTAGCCACCCCGAAGGTCCTTAAGCAACCATGGTCCAGGTTTAGCCTGGATATCCCAAATCAAGGCACCCTTTTCCAGGTCATAGCAAACAATGTGATGTTCCGGAATTGCCTGGGTTGCATCCTGTCCTTTTGGCCAAAAACTGGCGGTGATAATGACACGATTTTTCACAATGATAGGACTGGATTGGTTGAGGTCTCGTCGATCCCCCTTGCCATTACCTGGAAGCGGTACTTTCCAAAGGAGGTTTTCCCCTTCCTTGGACCAGGTTGTAGGCAGGTTTTTATCATCCGTCAATCCTTGCCCGGTTGGACCCCGCCAACCAAGCCAATCGCCCCCCCACAAAAAGGGAGGAACCAGCCAACATCCAAAAAGTACAACCTTTCGAAACAGGGTCAGACTCATTGTTTTTAGCCTTGGTTTGATGGTTGGCCAAATCCCGATAGAAGTGATTGATACACTTCCAAGAGCGCAAAAGTTGCATTACTTGAAAGGATCACTTGCCACTCTCCCTGGTCATCAGGTATCCAAGCAGGTCAACAAGCTCCTGGTGTGTAAACCGCTCCAATTGGCCCTCGGGCATGAGCGACTGATTGGTGACCCTGCGCGTCTCAAGATCGGCAGTCGCAATCGAAAGTGTTTCCGTGGTTGTCCTAACAGTGAGGACTAGGGGCGTCTCCACCTGAACCGCCCCCGAGATGACCCGGCCATTTTTCAGTTCCAAAACTTCAAGTTTGTATTCTTTGGGTACGATGGCCGACGGATCCACCAGGTTTTCCGCCCAATAATCAAGGCTTTGGCGTTGGCCCCCGGTCAGGTCAGGCCCAAGTGCTGCCCCCTTGCCAAACAGTTTGTGACATGCCCCGCAACTTTGTTCGTAGACTTTCGCCCCTTGTTTTGGGTTGGCCTTGTTCAAATCAAGGGCCGCCAGTCTGGTTTTCCATTCCCCAAGGCTCTTTACTTTGTCCTGATTGGATGGCCGGATGGATCCCCAACTTTTCTCAATTCTCTGGCCAAATTCCTTGCCGGGAAGCAAGGCAATTTGCCTGGCAATGTGGACAGGAATATCCCTTGCCACGATTTTTTCCGATTCCAACGCATTCAAAAGCTGATTTGCCCATGCCGCCCTTTCCACCAAAAGTTCCAGGGCTTGTTGGCGTTCGATAATGGGGAGCTTGTTCCATGAGGACAAGATTTCCTCGGGCAGGGACTCATCTTTGAAACGGGCCCGGGTTATCCAGGAGGAGAGCCGAAATTCTGGATTTTTGCCCATCAAAACAAGCCATTGAGAGTTTTCCGTATTAGGAATTGTTCGGGGTTGAGCCAATATTTCCTGCCGCAAGGATTGGGGTAGTTGGTCATTTTCGACAATCACTTTTGTAAGATCCCACGCTTTGGGGGTTTTGGTGAATTGTGCCAATTTGGCAATTTCTCCAAGAGTCCCTGCATGGGTACTTTTCTGAAATTGATTCAGAACTGCGTCGACTTTTTCCCGTTGGGGCAGCCGGGTGCCAGGCTGGGATAGGCTTTCGTTTAGTCCAATAAGCAATGCCTGCTCCGACCCGAAAGCAACTTTTTTTTCCAAAAGTTGGTCCAGAAGCCAATCGGTCCCGGAGGTCTCCATGTCATATTTTCCCACCAAGGCCACCCGCCTTGCCGCATATTGAACAATCAGGGAATCTTTTGCCTTGCTTAACACCTTGGCAGCCACCTGAGGTTTTTGGGCAAGGGATGGTTCAATGGCATACCAGTGCATGAGGCGGGTGGCTTGCTGGGTAAAAGCCGAACTCGTCAAAAACCCAAGGGCAGCCTGGGATTGGGCCTCGCCCCTCAGTCCGGTAGCGGTGCTAACCAATACACCCCTTACCCAAGGATCCATTTCCGTTTGGCATCCTTTAACTACCAAATCGTCCAACCCCATTTCGCCAGCCAGGCGATAGGCCCAGCCGTTCAGGCGTGGCTGCTGTTTATTTTTCAGGCGGCGGTCAAGTTGTTCACGATCCAGCTTGCCCAAGGCAAAAAGTGTCCACAATCGGCGAACAAGGACAAGCTCCTTTGCGTAGTCTCCGCGGAGCCATTGAATGGCATCTGGCGAAATGGGACCTTTTGTCGCTCTTTCCTGGAGAAGGATCCTTGCCATATTGGCAATCCATTCGCCTCCACCATCCTGAATCTTGGCCAAATTCAAGTCACTTTCCTTGGTCAAGTCGATGGCCTTTTTGTGACTGTACCCGGCCGGGGTTAGTCGATAAATGCGTCCGTTGGTCATGTCGGCTTTGTCATAATTGTGGCATTCCCCGGTGTCGGACCAATCGCTGAAATAGACCAAATCATCCGGACCCGTGGTTAGGGAAACCCCTCGAAACCATGGATCTGGGCTTTGGACAGGATCGGCTCGATGGGTGGCCTTGTAGGTCGCACCGTCCTGGATCAATTTGTCCCGGTTGACCCGATTGCCGTGAATGTTCAGCATCAAAATGGAGTTCTGCAGCTCTTCAGGCCAGGTTTTTCCGGACAGGATTGCCGCCCCGGCATGGGCATGACCACCGCCTGGGTTGGAATGAACTCCCTTGCCACCCCGACTGGAAGTCCAATGCCCACCCCCCCAATGAAGGTGGTCGGCAATGCTTGGAATCAAACCATAGGCATGAGGATTAAGATCGTTTCCAAACATCCGTTCCAGGCGGGCCCCGGGTTGGGCGTGCCAAACATGACTGATGACACAGTTGGTAATGAAGGCTTCCCCCCATTGGTCAAAATCCAGACCCCAGGGGTTGGTGGTCCCGTGGGTAACCGCAGCTACTTTCCCTTGGGTGGGATGGTAGCGCCAAACCCCACAATTGATTGCCAAACGATCCTGATCGGGCGTGCCCGGGGCACCCAATTTGCTATTGGAAAGGATGCCGTTACAACCCCATAGCCAGCCATCCGGGCCCCATTTCAACGCACACGAAACATTGTGCTTTGCCGTCAGGTCGAATCCGGTCAGGACTATTTTGGAAGGTCCATCCGCCACTCCATCGCCATCGGCATCCGGAATGAAAACCAAATGGGGGGTCGAACACAACCAAACCCCTCCCATTCCCACGGCAATACCCGAAAGGTTGGAACCGTTTTCCAGGAAGACCTTTTTCGTTTCAAAAGTTCCATCGCCATCCTTGTCCTCGAGGATGGTAACGCGATCCTTTCCCTTGGCTGGATCGGCAAGCCACATCGGGTAGGAAAAACATTCCACCCCCCAAAGTCTCCCCTTGGCATCGGTGGTGAGAGCGATCGGCTGGACGATTTCAGGTTCTGAAGCAACAAGGGAGACCTTGAGTCCGGCTTCGACCTGCATTCGTTGGCTTGATGCCAACGGGGGAAGTGGGGCTTCTTTGGGTTTTTCAACCGGTGAAACCTGGCCAAAAAGGGCCAAAAGGAGGGGGGTGTAGCAATAAAACCAAATGGAATTCATGGTGGACTCGCGAGGTTTTGCGAACGGGGTGCTGGTGGAAAGGTTAAGTACTTGAGGAAAACTTGTCAAATGGGAGGTGGTCCAATTACCCCTCTCTAACCAAAATAAAGGCATCTCCCCTTCGAGGCCTTCCCATGATTGCTACCCTTTCCCGTGATCCGTTGGTTTACAATTCTTTTGGTTTGCTGGTTCGGATGTGGCGTGTGGGCACCTTGACCTTGTTTTTGGGGGCCGTTGCAATCCCCCTTCTGGGCCAGGAAAGCCCTTCCAGATTGGCGGCCAGGAAAGCCCAAAAAAAAGGGGTAACCCCGGACGGTGTTTCGGCCTTGGCAGGAATCAAACCCAAAGCCGAGGATGGCAGGATTCTCAATTTGGATTTTGAAAAAGGGGATCTTAGCGATTGGATCCCCGAGGGTGATGCATTCAAAGGCCAACCCATCGAAGGGGACACGGTGGGTCCTCGCCGGGGAGACATGAAATCCAACCACCAGGGCAAATTTTGGATTGGGACCTTCGAAAAATCCTTTGACGCTCCCACCGGAACCCTCACCTCGATCCCTTTCAAAGTAACCCATCCATGGGCAAGTTTTCTGGTGGCGGGTGGAGCCAGTGACCTAACGGTGGTTCAGGTCCTTGAGGTGCCCTCGGGCAAGGTTCTGGTCCAAGCCAACGGTGTGGAATCGGAAACATTAACCCGATTTGCTTTGGATTTAACCAACCAAATGGGTAAACAGATCCGGATCAAAATCATTGATCGTTACAACGGGCCCTGGGGACATATCAATTTCGATGATTTCCTTTTTCACGAGACCCGTCCGCCACTCCCCCAACGGACCAGCCCATTGGCCCCTGACAGCCACCAGTACGCAGGGCTAAAACCCGCCGAAGCTGCCAAAGCCATGTCGGTTCCGGAAGGGTTTCAGGTAACCCTTTTTGCCGGGGAACCAGATGTCCACCAACCGATTGCCATGGCACTGGATGATCGGGGAAGGTTGTGGGTTGCCGAGGCATTTTGCTATCCGCGCAAACGGGCCGCCAAGGACGCCAATGACCGCATTGTGATCTTTGAGGACACCAATCACGACGGAAAATTTGACAAACGCTCGGTGTTTATTGAGGGACTAAACCTCGTCAGTGGCTTTGAAATTGGCCATGGCGGGGTGTGGGTTGGTGCAGCACCGGAGCTTCTATTCATTCCATGGGACGAGACCAGGTCGAGGCCTGCCGGTCCTCCCCAAGTCCTGCTTAACGGGTGGGGTTACCAGGATACTCACGAAACCCTCAATGCTTTTATTTGGGGCCCCGACGGCTGGCTCTGGGGTTGCCATGGCGTCTTTACCCACTCCCTTGTGGGCAAGCCCGGCACCCCCAATCAGGAACGCACACCCCTAAACGCAGGGATCTGGCGATATCATCCGACCAAACACACCTTCGAAGTCGTTAGCCAGGGAACAAGTAACCCATGGGGCCTGGATTTCAATGACTTTGGTGAAGCATTTATCGAGGCTTGCGTCATTCCCCATGCCTTTCACATCATTCCGGGCGGCCGTTACCTTCGTCAGGCCGGATCTCATTTCAACCCCTATACCTTTGCCGATATCAACACCATCGCCGACCATCGACACTATCTGGGAAACAATCCCCACGGCGGCAACAATCGCTCGGATTTGGCAGGAGGGGGCCATGCCCATTGCGGCACCATGATTTACCTGGGGGGCTCTTGGCCTCTGGAATACCGCAATGGTTTCTTTATGGCCAATGTCCACGGCCGCCGCATCAACATGGACCTCCTCAAGGAAAAGGGCTCCGGCTATGTGGCAGGCCACGGTCCTGATTTTCTCCTGGCCAACGACGCCTATGCGCGGTTTATCAACCTCCAATATGGCCCTGATGGAAATGTGTTTTTGATCGATTGGTACGACAAACAAGCCTGCCACAGTCAAGTGATCGAGGCCCACGATCGCACCAACGGCCGAATCTATAAAATCAGTCACCGGGCCAGTAAACCGGTCACCGTGAACCTGGAAAAAGAAACGGATGAAGCTCTTGTCGATTATCAACTCCACCAAAACGATTGGTTCGTACGCCACGCCCGCCGGATCCTGGCGGAGAGAGGCCCCAACCCAAAGGTTCACAAACTCTTGTGCGAAAAAATCCTAACCCAAAACGAGCCCACCCGGAGGCTTCGGGGCCTTTGGGCCCTGCATGCCACCGGAGGATTGGACCAATCCACGGCAAATAAACTCCTTGCCGATCCCAACGAACATGTCAGGGGCTGGACCGTACGACTGGTGGGGGAGGCGGCCAATGGTTTGCCATCCAATGCGGGGGCAAACCCCATGGAAAAGATTGTCCCTCTTTCCCATGACAAATCACCGGTGGTTCGCCGTGAAATGGCCAGCCTTGCCCAAAGGCTTCCGGCCAGCCAACGGTGGACCATTCTGGAGACTTTGGCTACCTTCCCGGAGGATGGTGCCGATTTCAATTTACCTCTTTTGGGTTGGTATGCCCTGGAACCTTTGTTGGATATTGATCCGGAACGGGCCGTGAAACTCGCCATGTCAGGCCCTACCCTTTGGGGCAACTTTGCCATTCGTAAACTTTCTTTGGTGGCAAACCCCAAGTCCCTGGATGCGGCAATGATTGCGGTAGCAAAGGCATCCACACGCCAAGCCGAATTGTTGGCGGAGGTCCGGGAATCCATGCGGGGAAGAAAGGGGATCGCTCCCCCCCATGCGTGGAAATCCTTTTACCCCCAATTGGTCCATTCCAATAATCCGGTCATTCGTGATTTGGCATTGGCATTGGCTACGGGTTGGGGCGATCCCCGTGCCCTGGAACAGCTCCGCTTGGTTCTTGAGGATAAAACCCAGTCCCCAAAAAGGCGTCGTGAAGCATTAAATGCCTTGGTACAAGCCGAACCCATGGGCCTGGCCCGCCCATTAACCGCCCTTGTAACCGATGAAAAAAATCCTGATGGGCTCTTGGTCCAGGATGCAATCAAGGCAATGGCCAACCTCGATGGCAACAACATTCCGGGAGCATTGATTGGAAGTTATGGCCGCTTTAATGCGGATCAAAAACGCGACACCCTTGCCACGCTTGCTTCAAGGCCCCTTTGGAGCAAACAACTGTTAAAAGCGGTTGAATCCAGGAAAATCCCAAGTAATGACCTTGGTGCTGAATTGGTCCGCCAGATCCGAAATTTGGGAGACCCTGACCTGGACCGGCAGTTGGCCGAAATCTGGGGCATTGTTCGGGATACTCCGGCCGATCGAAAAAAACGAATCGAGGAAGTTCGCCGATGGATCAATGCCAAGACCGCACCGGTAGTGGACCTCGCGGAAGGCCGGCACCTTTTCCAAAAAGTTTGTGTTTCCTGCCATGTTCTTTACGGCAGCGGTGGCAAAGTGGGTCCGGAACTCACCGGTTCCAACCGTGCCAACCTCGATTACCTTCTCGAGAATATGCTCGATCCTGGAGCCGTTATTCCCAAAGAATATGCGGTTACCGTTTTGGCCCTTTCCAATGGCCGACTGGTTACCGGAATTGTCACCCAGGAAATTGGGGAGCGGATTACCATAGTTACCGCCAACGAAACCCTTGTCATTGCCAAAGGCGACATCGAATCCCGCCGTGCATCGGACCATTCCATGATGCCTGACAACCTTTTGCAAAACCTGACCCAACACGAGGTGCGGAGTTTGTTTGCTTACCTCCGAAATCCTGGCCAAACTCCCATCATGGCTACCCTGGAAAACTTGCCTCTTTTTTTCAATGGCAAGGACCTCACCAATTGGATCGGTGATACCTCTCTTTGGAACGTGGAAAACGCTGAGATCGTGGGAAAAAGTAAAGGTCTCAAAAAGAACCAGTTCCTTGTTTCTCAAATGGATCTCAAGGATTTTCGGTTGGAATTCCAGGTTAAGCTAACCCCCAATAATGAAAATAGTGGGGTTCAAATCCGCAGTCTGCTTTTGCCCGATGGCGAAATGCGTGGTCCCCAGGCGGACATTGGCAAAGGTTGGTGGGGAAAACTGTACGAGGAATCAGGCCGGGGCCTGCTTTGGCCCAAAGCCACAGAAGATGTTGTTAAACTGGAGAACTGGAACCACTATGTGATCGAAGCCAATGGCCCCACCATTCGAACCTGGATAAACGGAAAATTGGCGGTTGACCTTACCGATCCAAAACTTGCAAGACGGGGACAGATAGGGATTCAAATCCATTCGGGAGGCCCGATGGAGGTCCGCTACAAGGATTTCAACCTGACATTGATAGGGGTCAAACCAAACAAATCCTCACCCTGAATTGCTTTATCCTCATTTAGGAACAGGAACCCATTCAACCTCAAATGGGGATTCCGAAACCACGGGAAAGCCATGCCGTTTCGCCGTGGCTTTGACCGTAAGATTCCAAATACCCAAAAGTCGGGAATCAATCTTTGAATGAACCTTGAGAGTCGCACCACCAGCTTTTTCATTCAGTTGCAAGGGCTCGGCCCAAACCAATCCTTTAATCCGTTGATCCACAATGAGCTCCAACTCAACCGGACCTGCGAGGTGGGGAGACCGGGCCAGTTTAAGCGGAATTTCCAGGGGAATACCCATTTTGCCAATCAATTCCAGATTCGGAACGGTGGTCCGGTCCACGCCCAATTTCATCAAAGCCCCCTCCATGGACATGGTGATTTGGCCTTCCATGGGGGCCAAAACATCCCGGAGAACCCCCTTTGGATCGGGTACTTTTGCCATCGCGATCAGGCCAATCCGGCTGGTCCGGGTGGTCTCCAACCATTCCGGAGCGAAAACGGGGTAGAAAACTTTTTGCTTGTCAGCGGGAACAACCACTGAATCCCCCCGTATTCCCTGACGATGCCTCTGTTGATCCGCTGCCATATCCAGAACGATCTCCCCCTTAAAACCATCCGTGCGATCAATCAGGATTTCGGCAAGGTGGGTGGCCCCCCGAGGGATGCGGCGACCTCCATCAGCCTCAGCCGCCTTAACTTTGAACGGAGGCTTCATGGTAATAGCCACCAATATTTTTTGCACCGGTTCGCCAGGATTTACCGGATGAGCGCTTTTGGTTACTTGTTGATTGTTGACTTTGGCGGTTCCAAAAACTTCAACCAAGGTTGCCTCAACCGAGGCATCCTTGGAACACTCCAGGGCAACCTTTAAAGAATCACTACCTGGGGGAATGACCATTTCCTTGGGCAATTTGATCCCGGGGGAAAGGCCTTTGATCGTGACTTGGATCGGTTCCTTGAATTGGCCCAAACGAAGGACATTGATGGTCAATTCCGCTTTGCCTCCAAGGGGAATGGAGACTATTCCGCCTGCTTGAAGAGAGAAATCGTCCTTCGGTTTCTGAACCACCAAACGATAGACCGAAGTGCTATCATGTTTTCTTCCTGAAACATCCCCAACCAACAAGGTATGGAGCCCATCCGCTACCAAGGTTATTGACAACCTGGGATCAGTGGTGCCTCCCGAATCATCTTTTTCACCAAGGGATTTGCCATCTGGCCCCAGGATTTCGATGGTGGTGTCCAACGGGGATCCCATCTTTTTTGCCTGAACTTCAAAAATCCAAAACTCCCCTTTTTTCCCATTAAAGGTATAGGCATCCACCTCCCCCTTGCGGGTTATGATTCCGTTCATGGCCCCGGGGACAACCAAGCCAATCGCCTTGCCCCCGGACCTGTCCTGTTCGATTTGCTCCGTGCCCTCGGACAGGAACATGGGAATGTCGTTGGAGGAGCCAAAGGGTGTGGCAACTCTACCCGAAAACGACCCACCCGCACCTTCCTTGGGAAAGGTAACTTCCTGAGTCATTGTTTCCAAAAGGGGTTTGCCGGTTAAAATCCCAAGGCCAAAAAAACCAATCGCCTGCCTGGTTCCAGGTTTGCCCCCCGCAGGCCTGGCCCCAAGTAACTTTGGCCCCTGGGCAAAGGATAAGCGATAAGTAAACGACCGATATCCACGATGGTCCAAATCCCTCACAGAAACAAGATAAACACGATCCTTTTCCACAAAAAATGTCATGGAGGAATCCATTCCGGCTGTGTCAAACATTTCTGAAATCAATGGACCGGATTCATTCCGGACCTGAACCACCAAATTCAGGTCATTTCCCAAGCTGCGAGCCATGGTTTGGCAAGTTATGGGACCGGATTTTGTTGCCTTGAAGAAGTAATGATCCACCTCCTCGATCCGGCCCAATCGCCCTTCAATTGTTATGGGAAAATGGGGAATCAATTGAGGTGCATTCCGCAACTCGTTTTCAATTAACGATTCCCCCTCCCCAATCATGAATATCCCGCCCTGGGACGCACCGTTAGCGTTTGCCACGCTCCATTGAACCGGTCCAGCGGGCATATTGGCGGGAATGATCCACCTGGCTGATACTTCACGGGGAAGCCGGGGATCATTCGCAAAGCTCTTAATGTCAAACCAAAAGGGTGGCTCGTGGATCAATACTGGACCAGGCTTGGAAAGGATTTCAAGTTTGACCCTGGGGTCATGGATAAAAAATTTTGTGTCTGGGGTCCAGTCGGTACCCCCAAGGCGGACCTCTATTGAGGTTCCCGCTTTTCCCCCCGCGGGAAAACAATAACAATCTTTGCCTGGAGACTGTTGCCCATAGACAGGAAAAAAACCGGCCCATCCGAAAAAACAAACGCCAAAGAACAAATCCTTGGCCAAACCAACCAACCGCCTGGAAAAACCAGCGAAAAGGGTTAACTGTTTCAAATCAACCCCCGGATTAGCTGGCCCCCGCTGACAATGGGTACGGGCCTACCCAAGGGCGTTAAAGGCATCTTGTCGGAATCGATCCCCATAAGGTGAAAGACCGTTCGGAGAATGTCCGCAATACTAACTGGATCCCCGGTTGGTTGGGTGGCGTGTTTATCCGTTGCCCCAATTACCTGGCCAGGTTTGACCCCTCCCCCCGCAAACAAAACGCTTTGGGCCTGCGACCAATGATCACGGCCGGCTTTTTCGTTGATCTTGGGTGTCCGTCCCATTTCCCCCATCATCACCACAAGAGTACTATCCAACATTCCCCGATTGTGCAGATCGCTTACGAGAGCACTGAAAGCCATGTCCGCATGGGGTATCAAATCTTTCTCAAGGCTTGGAAAACAGGAAAAATGGGTATCCCAACTCCCGTGGTCCACACCAACAAAACGACATCCCGCCTCCACAAGCCGCCTTGCCAAAAGGGACGATTGTCCCAGGGAAGTATGGCCATAGGCCTCCCTTAGGGTGTCCTTTTCCGAATGCAAATCAAAGGCCTTGCGTGCAGTAGGGGAGGTGACCAGACCCCTTGCTTTTTCGTAATAAGTGGCCATCGTTTTTGCCCGGCCAGAATCATGGACCTCTTTTTGAAGGGCTAAAAGGGCTTTTTGCCGTCTCTGATTGCGGGATTCGCCAAGCCTTGGATCAGGTTGCAAATCCTTGACCTCGAAATCCGGTTGAACGGGATCCGATTCGATGACAAACGGGGCATGGCCAGCCCCATAAAACCCAGGGCCACCCGCACTAAACGGATGAGGCATATTGATGTACGGTGGTACACTTCCCCTGCTCCCCAATTCCTTGGAGACTATCGACCCTATCGAAGGATAGAGTTCATTGACTGGAATTTTGGAGTTGCCTCCGTCTGGAAAATTGGGGCGGTAACCCGTCATGACGAAATGGGATCCGGTGACATGACCATTGTCATTGTGGCTGTGGGATCGCAAAATGGTGAATTTGTCTGCCACCTTGGAACAACGATGGCAATGTTCCCCTACCATCGTTCCCGTGACATTGGTTCGAATGGGTTTGTAAGGTCCCCGGATTTCTGAGGGAGCATCCGGCTTCATATCCCACATATCAATTGTGGAAGGGCCCCCTTGTAAAAATAAAAAGATACAGGCTTTCGCCGTAGCCTCACTTCCTGTGGACGCCTTGGCCTCCATTTCCAGAAAACGGGGAAGAGTCAACCCTCCAAGCAGGCCGGAAGCCCCGATTTTTAAGCCTTGGCGGCGGGTTATTCCATCACACGGGATAAAACGAGAATGCGATTTTCCTGACATTTCCCAATCCCTCCATTTGGGGCCATTATCGACCCGATTTGGCCTAATGGTTGAACACAAACTCCCTGGTGTTCAAAAGCGCCCAAAGTAAGTCCTCAACCGCCGCACGCCGATTGCCCTTGGTTTCCACAAAAACATCGGCCATCGCAGCCTTTTCCAGGGAATTAGGCTTGCGTGCCAATACCCCAAGGAAAAGTTCTTCGATGAGGGCTTCAGGTGTCGCCATCCCATCGGCCAGTTTTCTCGCAATGCCCCGACGGGAGTGAATTTTTGCATTGATCTCAGGCGCATTCATCATGTGAAGGGCCTGGGCAATGCTAGGCTCCTGGCTCCTTTCACATTCACAAACACTGGTCCGCCCTGGCCTTCCAAAAATCTTGAGAAAATAGGAAGGCATACGATTGTCCCACATCGAAATGGCCCGCACCCCTTCCGGCCAGCCATTAAACTTTTCGGGAACCCCGGTGACCTGACAAATGGCATCAAGCAATACCTCGGCAGGCATAGGCCTTGCCATGGCGTGGGAAAAATTTTGCTCGTCAGAGGCATTGCCAGGCATCGACGGGCCAAGCTGATAGACATGGGATTGGAGGATCATTTTGGTCAGTGATTTCAGGTTGAAACCGGATTTCACCAAATGGTTGGACAGCGCGGCCAATAACGGTTCATTGGTCGCGGGATTGGTCACCCTAAGGTCATCGATCGGCTCAATGATCCCGCGGCCAAGGTAATGCGACCAAATACGATTGCTGATGGCCCGAGCCAAAAACGGGTTTTCCGCAGAGGTCATCCAGTCGGCTAAAACCTCTCGCCGATCCGGGTGATTGGTCAAAAATAGGGGTTTTCCACCAAGGTAGCGCACCGGTACCGGTTTGTTGGTGGCTGGATTATTCAAATCCACACCAGGTTTGGAAAGGATCACCTCACCCTGGGGACCGGCTTTTTTTTGCACACCGGTGAAGAACCCCGCCATGGCAAAATAGTCTTCCTGAGTCCATTTCTCCGAGGGATGATGGTGACATTGCGCACATTCTATCCGAACCCCAAGAAAAAGTTGACTGATTGACCGGCTCATGTTCTCCGGTTTTTCCAGAACTTTGTAAAACCCTGCCGGGCCTGCCTCGGTAAATCCTCCCTTGGCAGTGATAATGTCACGGACAAATTGATCGTAAGGCCGGTTTTGGGAAAACTGTTCCCTAAGCCACCGAGTCATCGCCACCGACCCTTGGGCCGTCAACGAATCACGATCTACCCGAAGGATGTCCGCCCATTTCAGGGTCCAGAATTCGGCATATTCAGGTCTCTCAAGCAGATGATCGATCAACCGGTTCCTTTTGTCCGGACCGGAATCCGCCAAAAAGGCCCTCGCCTCGCTTGCGGTCGGCAAGGTGCCAATTGTGTCAAGGAATACCCGTCTTAAAAAGGTGGCATCGTCCGCCACCCGACTGGGGGGTATGCCAAGACGAGCAAGCTTGTTCCAAACAAGTGTGTCTACAAAATTTGCTTCAGGGGGCTTGGGGAAGGTAATCCCCTTTTGGGGAACTGTAATCCGGCAAAAAGTAACCTGACCCATATACCTTACCAATATCACTGCTTCGCCTGGTATCGTACCGGTTTGAATGTTGCCCAAACGGTCAACTCCGGCAATGTTGGGTTCATTGGTTTCATATTCTGCTTCCGAGGTAACACATCGGGTTTGACCCTTGGCATCTTTGGCGGTAATCCGCAATTGTTGGGTAGTGCCAGGCTGCATTGTCCTTTCCTGAGGCTCGGTCTCAATCCCTGCCACAGGAGGTATTTCCGTGGTTTCAAAGTGCATCCCCTCGCGAATCCATCGAATCAACCGTTTGTGCGCCAAGCTCCCTTCCACAATTTTTCTGCCGCCCCCGTGGGGAAGACGGCCGGTGGCTTTCAAAACAAGCATGCTATTCTCTGGCGAGGAGGGGAGAATCCTTCTGCCCCGACCTTCTGCAATAAGTGCCTGGTGATCACCAAGGGTGTCGAAACCAAATACACTCAACTTGAAGCCATTCTGACCCTCCGCCTTACCATGGCAGCCTCCCGAATTACAGGTCGCCTTGGTCAAAAGGGGAACGATCTGCTGATCAAACGAGACCGGGGCAGCCACCTTGATTCCCCGAACTTCGACCCCTATTTTCCCAACCGGGCCCTTCCCCAAAACCAATATTTCAGTTTTTCCCTCACCTACCGCCTCAATCAAACCTGTGGCATTAACCCGCACTACCTGCGGGTGGGCTACTTCATAACGGACATGGTGTGTTAGGTCCTGCTGTTCGATCAGTGGGGATTTGTCATGAACCAAAATCTGCTGGGTGGCCTCAGGCCCAACAAGAACCACGGTGGCAGGTTTGACCTCGATTTCGCTTCGTAAATCCATGGGAAGAAAAAGAACAGCAACCACAGATAATACCGCTAAAGCCAACCGATGGAGCGGGCAATGGGTAAAGTGCCCCACACCCAGTTTCTGTACCACAGATTTTGGGAAAACATTCCAAGTCCCAAGGGAAGTTGTCAAGGGGCCTGTCTCCAGCAATTCAGGTGGGAACCGAATCCGCCAATTGGGTCGTATGTCTAATCAAGGAAGGCCTTTGCAATCCTACCATGAATTCGATAAAGATCCAATTGCAAATAGTATAAAACCGGTTTATCAGGCAATTGGAACGAACTCCTTGGCTACCTGGGGTTGTTTTCCCAAGGTTTTTTTAGCGGAAAGGACCCGGTAGGCTTCCTCCAGGTAAAAGGATAAGTGTGCTCTCCGCCAACTAATAGCCGTTTGCTACTCCTTAAATCCCGCCAATGCCTTCCGAAGTGACGCCGGGGGAGCCGTACCCGTGGTTCCGATTTGGTGAATTGTTACCGAGGCGACAAGCATTGCCAAACCCATGGCTTCGGAAATGGTTGCCCCTGTGGCACAGGCGGCCGAGAGTGCCGCACTTACACTGTCCCCTGCCCCAACCACATCAATCGGGCAAGTCACCGGCAAGGCCTTTTCATAAACGGGATCCTTTCCCGGAAAGGAATGAAGGATGCCGTCCTGACTCAAGGTGCAAAAAACCGGCTGGCAACGCTCCATGGCCAGCCGGGCAATGGAGGTCGCCATGGCCTCCGGGCATGGGTCAACCATGCCCCCCAACATCCGGGTCACTTCTACCCGGTTGGCTTTTAGGGTGACTCCCTGGAAGGCTCCAATCCTTTCGCGACTATCCGCCAAAATAAACTTGTTGGGATACCGCATCTGAAGGGTCTTGAGTCGGTCGATCGCACTAGTCGTCACCACTCCACAATCCTTCTGACTGACCTGATCCAGGACAATAAGTGCATCCAGTTGGCCCATGGCTGCTTCCAGGGCATCCCACAATTGGACTTCAAGTTTCCTTGGTAATGATTCCCTGTTTTTGATATCCAAACGATTGAGTTCCCGGGAACCGCATCCCTCTTTGGAATACATCGGTTTGGTATAGGTGGGTGTCCGCCGCGAGGGTTCCACAAAAAGGTGGTCCACTCCAACCCCTTTCAGTTCACCCAACGCCTGAGCCAATTCATACCCTTCGCCATCATCACCACGCATCGAAAAAATCTCGATTTTTCCAACTCCCAGGGCCTGGAGGTTGTTGATCACGGTTCCGCTGGCCCCTGGTTGGGATCGTACTTTGACCACTTGAAAGGCCGTCAGTCCCGTCTCGAGGGAAGGTTCGTCGTAGCTTCCATCGATCTCCAAATAGCGATCCAAAAAGAGATCACCAAAAACACCAATCCGACAGGTTGCAAATTGGCCAAGCATCCTCTCAAGAGCGCTTGCAGAAATCATTGGTTTATTTCCGCATGAGGGAAAGTTAATTGTTTCCGGACTTCTCGCCAAAGGGCGGGCAAGGTATCCCGATGGTCCCCGGCAACATAACTGCTGACCCCACCATCTGCCACGGTTCGAACAAGGATGGTTTTCCAAGGTCGGTAATAATATTTGGGATCCGTTTTGGGAGCCTGCTGCCGATGGTCTCCTTCAATGGGAACAAGGTCGAAAACCCCGGTTGTGAATTTGGCTATATTTTTTCCTTGTTGCAAGGCTACATTTCTCGCCATGGAAAGGGCCTTCAAATAGACCTCTGGGCCCATAACGGCAGAGCCGAAACTCAGCAACACCCCTCCCTCCAATTGTCTGACCGCTTCGGTGAAAATCAGGAAATCATCATAACTGGCGGCCCCAAGGACCCCTCCATCGCAATTGGGATGTTCATGGATGATGTCATAGCCGATGCCTATATGGACAGTCACCGGAATTTGGCGCTTAATCGCCTGGGCCAATAGGCTCACCTCCTTGTGGGGAAAAACTCCATCAAGGATGGCTCGGCCAATGGACTCTCCCATGCCCATTCCCTGCTTGTGTCCGACCGCCACCGCATCGTTAATTGCGGCCGTTTCCCTCCATAAACCAAACTCACCCGTACGGATGTATTTTGCAACCGATTCGGTGGTGGCTCCGATCAAGGCCATCTCATAATCATGAATCGGCCCGGCACCGTTCATGGCAATATGGCTAATCAGGCCAAGGTCCATCAAGTCAATGATGTGTTTTTGGACACCCGCACGAAGGACATGCGCTCCCATCATCAATATTCTGGGGCGGCCCAACTCTTTGGCTTCGATCAGTGCTTTTGCCAATCCTGGTAGGGCTGGGTGTTCAAACAGGGTGGTCGAATCCAATTCAAGAATCACCCCAAGGTCGAGGTCGTGTTCTCTTTCCGTAAGTGGTCGAATTTTTAGTTGGGAACGGTCAAACTTGGGAAAAGGCACCGGAAACTCCAAAAGGGGATATCTTGAGGATTGATTTTCCCTTCATCTTACCAAAGACCGCAAGGTTAGCCCTTAAAGTTTGCAGGCGGTTTAAGAGGGTCAAAACAGCCCATGCAAAGGTCCTCCACGAGACGCCAGTCCCTCCACACGCCGGATCGTTTGGGGATCCTCCTCCAGGAGAGGTGCATGGTGGGGCTTGGGCCTAGCATCCAAAATCAGAGCCCCTTTGCAACCCCAATGCTTGTTCAGGGTGAAGGCCTCAACACCATCCAAATCACGGGCGGGATCGGAACGGGTAAAACTTGCCCAAAGCCAGTTGGCCAGGTTGGCACTGAGAAAATCCGGATTATCCGTCAGGCAAACCAAGGCAAACCGATTGATTGGATGATGGAGTGGAATCGACTTGGCAATTTCCCGAAGGTCACCAGGGTACCCGGACCCAGGCAAGCCAAATGGGGGCGACCTAAGCGCAAGGACGCCGGGAAAGCAAAGCCTGGGCTGATCCAATCCCGAAGGTAGTTGATCCAACCCGTCAAGTGTGTGAACCAATTGTCGACGAATGGGGCCGCCCGCAGCGAAGGTAACTTTGGAACCCTGGTTTAGGCCATCCCCCGAATAATCGAGCGTGTCGATGGTGGTTTTTGTTTGAAAGTGGAGGTCACGGGTGAAATCGATCCGACTCAGCAAGGCCGCCAAAAAAGCAGGTTTGTCCATCAGGGACAGCCCCGGTTCGACGGCCGAATCGAGGATGAAAAGGTATTTCGCCAAACTCAATTGCCCGGTTCCCAAAATGAGGTTGGCTTGAGTCAAAAGTTCTGCTGGCCCCTTGTAGGAACCAACCTCATAAGGGGCATACCGTTCGCTGCCTAACGCAAAAAGGAGTGGATGGACACCAGCCTCATCCACCGCGTGAACCCCCTTCACACCGGGTAACCGTTTGGGAACCACGCTTCTTGTGAGTTCGTGAATGAAAGCCCCAAATGCTGAGTCTTCCTGAGGGGGTCGTCCGACCACGGTAAAGGGCCAAATGGCGTCTTTTCGATGAAAGGCCCGGTCTACCTGCAAAACCGGAAAATCATGTTTTAGGCTGTAATAACCAAGGTGGTCCCCAAACGGGCCTTCGGGCTTATTCACCCCTGGCCGGATCACCCCACAAAGGGCAAAATCGGCGTCCGCCCATACGGGAGGATGCACAGCATTTTCTCCGGGAAAACGGGCCAGGCGCACTGGCCTTCCCGCAAGAACTCCAGCAAAAGCAGCCTCCGGAATACCTTCAGGCAAAGGCATCACAGCCGCTATTGTAAAAGCCGGAGGTCCCCCGACCATTACACTAACCCCAAGGGGCTCGTGTTGGGCGATTGCCTGGGTGTGGTGAACCCCTATTCCCCGATGGATTTGATAATGGAGCCCGACCTCCCTGTTGGGAAGATACTCATTTCCATCCAACTGGACACGGTACATTCCCAAGTTGGAATGGCGCCAGCCCCGGCGGCTTGGATCCTCGGAATAGACCAGGGGCAAGGTCACAAAAGACCCGCCATCCCCAGGCCAACTTTTGACCTTTGGAAGACCCTCAATGTCCAGGTTATGAGCTAATACCGGTGCCCTCCACGCCCTCCTTGGAAGGGCGCAAAGCCCACGCCAGGGCAGGTCCCAATAGCGCCAAAAACTTCTGACCAATCGCTCGGGATCGGCTTGGATTTCCAAAAGCCGATGCACGGAATCCAGCGTATCCCGGAAAAGAAAACGAATCCGGTCGAGGGTCCCAAAAAGGTTACTTGCCAAAGGGAATTGGGAGCCAAGGGGTCTTGTGAAAAGGAGAGCAGGACCACCCGAAGCGGAAACGCGGCGTTGAATCGCCGGGATTTCAAGGGAGGGGTGAACCTCGACATCAATGCGTTTGAGTTGGCCTGTCCGCTCCAAGTCGGCCACCGCCTGGGCCAGGTTCTTATGAGCCATTAACCTGGCTCCAGGTCAGGACCATCCAGGGAATCAAGATGGGCAACGAATTGATCCCCCGGTTGAGTCACCAAGGGAGAATCCAGTTGCACCCACCCATCCTCCACTACCCTTCCCAGCCCAATCAAAACCTTCTGTTGATTAACCTTTCGCCTGAACAGTCTCACCCCTTGACCGGGTAACGCATTGGCAAGATGGATGCGTTCAATGATCCGGGTCTCATCAAAATCAAAACGGTATCCGTTTTCTTGCCATAAAAAAATCATTTCGGCCTGTCCTCTCTCTAGAAAATCATAGTTGATCCCAGCCCCCTAAACTCCCATGACAAAGGAAATCTTTCCATGACCCACTCTGCCAGGACCATAGTATTGACCGGTGTCACCAAAGGCCTTGGCCGTGCAATGGCCCTTGGTTTTGCCAAATTGGGTCATCGAATAATGGGTTGTGGCCGAAATCAGGCGGAATTGGATTCCTTGGCCCAAATTCTGGGAAAACAACATCAGCTTGTCCAGGTGGATATTTGTCATTCGGCCGAAACCAGTTCTTGGGCAAAGTCCCTTTGGGAGCAGGGAATTGTTCCGGACCTGCTCATCAACAATGCTGCAGTCATCAACAAACCGGCCCCCTCCTGGCGAATTCCCGCGGAGGAATGGGCCCGGATCCTGCAAATCAATGTAGTGGGAACCGCAGCCATCCTCCAGGCCTTTTTACCTGCCATGGTCGAGGTCAAAAAGGGAGTCATCGTCAATTTTAGCTCGCTTTGGGGAAGGTCCACCTCAGCAGATGTTGGGCCCTATTGTGCCAGCAAATACGCCATTGAAGGGCTCAATGGATCCCTGTCTCAGGAACTTCCCCAAGAGATGGCCACGGTGGCCCTTAACCCTGGAATCATCCATACCCAAATGCTTGAAACCTGTTTTGGCGATGGGGCAAACGCTTATCCCAGCCCAACCACCTGGGCCGAAAAGGCTGTCCCCTTTATCCTCAAATTGGATTCGAAAAACAACGGTCAATCACTCAGCGTTTCTTAAACCATGTGGGCCGGTTAGGGTGCCAATCCGGGCAATTTCAGGTCGGCAGGTTTAATGGTCCATGCCTGCCTCCGGGCCTGGGCCATAAGGTTTGGCGCCCGAAAACCTTCCGGAAAAATGACCCAGTTCCAGAGCCTTGCCTCGTCTTTTTCGACAGCATCAGAAGCCTTCAACCGGGCTTGGGAAAACTCCCAATCCGAATCGGGAAAGGGGCCTCCACCGGGTGACCCAAGCCACACCTTCCGGATTCCGGCCAAAAAAGACTCTGGGGAAATGGCGGTACTACCCAACCAAACCGCAGGTGAAATCTGGCCATTCTGGTCGAGTTGGGATCGAACCTCGGAAAGAGCCTGACGAACAAGGTAGGCGGGGACTTTTAAGGTTGAGGATAAGGGGGCCGGACTTGCCGTGGATGGCCCCGCCAAGTCATTTCTCAGCGTATACGATTTGTTTTTTCCCTCGAAACGATCAAGGGTTGCTTTTACGGCCATTTCAAAAATCTCGGCGGCACTTAAACTTCCCCCATTAAATCTGGCCCAAGTCGGTTCGGAACCCATGGCGGTCAATATCGCCCCAATTTGGTGGACATTCCAGACACCCGCCGTTTCCGGATAATAGGCCAATACCTCTTTTGAAGTGACAAACCGAACTTCCGGAAACCGCTTCATGTGTCGGACAAATCCCTCGAAATTGCGCCAAGCCAACGCCTCCTCTTCAGGGGTTTTCCTGGGCGGGAGTTTCCAATGATTCCGGTCAGGTGATGCCCCCTTTCGAAAATTGACCCCATCCCAAAACTCGGTGTGAACGAATTCACAAGGGTGATAAACCACACTTACAATCCCCCCACCCTGGGCAAGGAGTTTATCCCTTGCGGCATTAAATTTGGCAATGCCCTCTTCCATTCCCGTTGGGGTTTTGAGATCGGCCCGAAGGGTATGTTCGAGATGGTATAAATTGAGAACACCCCCCATTCGGCAAGGTTTTCCCTCAATAGAGACATGGCGGCCGGAATCCAGATAAATCATGTCCCATTCCCGCAAAACAGGATAACTTTGTGGGCCCCAAGAGCTGCCAGGTTGGCCATAGCAGCTAGGCCAAACACCAAACACATCACGGACCATTTGCCTCCCTTTTCCTTCCCGACGACGAAACTCCCGAACCCCTTCCTCAAAACCCAGACCATTAAGATACATCGCAGGGCTCGGTGGGATACTGTGGTTGGTGGAATGGTATCCGATTTCATGAGCCTTCAAGGCATCAATAACATCCTGCCTCCCCCGGTCTTTTAGCACTTGGGCTTTTTCCCCCACGATTTTGAAAACCCCTCGAATCCCCTCCGCCTTCAGAAAATCGGCCACTTTCAGGGCGGCATCATCACTCGCGGGGAGAATGTAGTCTTCCGTATCGAACCAAAGGATCACAAGGATAGGTTTGTTATTTTGCTCTTTGGTATCTTTTGCCCAAAGATTTTCCGTAAAACCGGAAAGAATCAAAGTCAAAAGGACATGGTATTTCATCATGGATGGACTCCCGGGAAACCAACCCGTTGGCAAACAAAAAAGGCCCGACCTCAGGATATTGTCCTGATTAGGCCGAGCCCGCCAAGCTACAAGGTGATTCGTTGGCTATTCCGGAGGGATATTTCCCTTGACCTGGATTTCATTCCGGAGCCCTCGCACCCCAGGCGTAAGGAGCATCATGTTGGCTGCAAGCCGCTTTTCCCTTTCGGAATTCACCTCACCCCGAAGGACTACCTGCTCGTTGTCAAAACCAATGTCGATTTTATCCGCATTTGGCAACCGGTTCTTGGCAGCAACCAGATAGGACTTTAACTGGGTCCGCATTTCATTCCGTTGGGCCGCCCCAGGAATGGGTGATTGGGTAGGGACCAAATCAGAAGCAAGACCGGTTATATACGGTAATCCACGCGGTATGGCCGGGGTGGTGGACGGGACAAAAGTCGCGGCTGCTCCCGAATTTGCACCCCCGGAAGCCCCTCCTCTTGTATTTGTGCCTGCCCGTCCCGTTGTTCCGTTTTGCCGACCTGAACCACCGGTTGACCCGGTTGAGGTGGTGCCCAAAATGGTTGCATTGTAAAGGGGTTCTCCAAAGGTAGCACTGCTCACATTGGAATAGCCATGTTGAAGCGGATTGAGATAGTATTGTTGAAAGGGATTGGATGTATTGATTCCGGTACTCCCCCTTCCCGCCCGGGTGGGCGAGGATTGACCGAAAGTATTCTTGTTTCCTGTCCCAACCGCAAATGTGGAAAACCCTGTGAAACCATTCTGGAATGTGCTCAAGGAAGCCGGGTTGGAAGAGCCCCCAGGCGAGCTACTTCCGAGGGAGCTACTTCCAAGGGAGCTTCCTCCCATACCACCACCAAAGGCACCCCCACTCCCACCACCAACTCCGCCACCCCCCCCGCCTCCAATTTGCGCATTTGCTTCATGCAAAAAACAGATGCTCACAATCAAAGCAAGGGAGCTGCGGTAAACCAATGGCAAAAATTGCATCCGCATGGGAACGCCTCCTTTGTAAATCCTGTTATTGATCTTATCGCATTCCGGGGCATCAAAAGAAAAGAAAAAGGAGGGATTTTTCTATTTCTCATGACTTTGCCATATTTTCTGGCTTTCCCAATTTAGCGGACTTTCCAGCCAGATAGGAAGAACCAACCCTCCTATTTCACGATTTTCCCTGCTTTCACCATGGCGGTTTTCCTACATTCTTCGACATACATTTCCAAACTGGAGGAGTTAAGCCCCTCTTTTGTCGGAAGGTTTGGAGTGTAATTGATCAAACGAACCAAAGGATGCCTGACCTCGCAAAGTTCGACCAAATTGATGCAACCGGCATCCTGTTCCAAATGGGGAACCAGGTCCAATGGGGCCATGAGGAAATCCGCCAACAGGACCCTAAGAACCACGCTATGAACCACCACCAAGGCCTGAGTCCAGTTTGGATCTTCGATTAGGCGGGTTATGCCCCTTTTCACCCGGTTTTGAAAATCTCCCAACCGTTCACCAAACATGAAATGGTCGTTTGCCCCCAAGGGTGGCCCAAGAGCCATTTTCATCAAAGCCTCAAGCTTGGCTGGATCGCCTTTGGCCTTTTCCAAAATGTACTCCGGTTGGGCGGGTTCGATCTCCCGAAGGTCCGGATCAAGGGTAAGTTCCCTTCCGGGAACAACCCTTTCCGCCGTTTGCCGGGTGCGAGCCAAGCTGCTGATTAGGACTTTGTCAAATTGATGGCCCGCAAAAAAAGCCTTGGCCGCATCGCATTGCCCCTGGCCTTCTTCTGTAAGTTCTGCTTCATGCCAATTCGGCCCTTGGCGATCCGGGGAAAAATACCGAACGGCTCCATGACGCATGAGCCATAACCTTCGGCGCGGCTTGAGAGGGGTGGTCATTGGGTAGCCTCCAATTTCCAAACTTCACCCACATCGGGCCTCCCCACTTTTAGACCCATTGCTTTTAAGGAACCGGAAAGGGCGCTCATCCCCTCCTTTTCTCCATGAACCAACTGTACCGTTCCCTGTTTCTCCAAAACCGGCTCCATTGCTTGACAAAGGTCCCGTTGATCGCCGTGGCCGGAAAACCCGGAAACGCCTTGGACATCGAGCCATTTGTTCCAGGTACGACCATGAAAAGTTAGGGTAGGGTGTTTTTCAAGCACTTTTTCCCCTAAAGTACCGGGCGCTTGATAACTGACCAAAACCAGCGAGGAACGCGGGTCATCAATGTGGTTGCGAAGATGTTTGAGGATTTTCCCACCCTCCAACATCCCTCCCGAAGCAATAATGACCGAAGATTCCTTGCTATTGCTTGCCAGTTGGGCATCTTCTGGATCATGGAGCCAATCGGCTTCAGGAGTCGTGGGTTCTGAAACCGCCAACTCCTCAGGAAAGTCACGGTAGATAAAACTGAAAGAACGCCCAAGCGGGCTATCCACATAGATGGGCAACAAGGGAAGGACCGATTCATCCATCCATTGCCTTAAGTGGTGAATAACCGCCTGGGTTCTACCAAGGCTAAAGGCCGGGATGAGGATCTTTCCCCCCCGATCCATGGTGTCCTTGAATATTTTGGCCAACTTTTCACCCATTTGCTCACGAGAATCATGTAGGCGGTCGCCATAGGTCGATTCACAAATGGCAAAATCACAGGGAGGCAGTGTTTGAGCTGGTTTGAGAAAGGGAAGTCCAGAGCGGCCAATGTCACCCGTAAACGCCAAACGGCGATCCCGGATTCCTTGGCGAAACGACAAAACGGGCATGGCTGATCCAAGAATATGACCCGAGAAAAAAAGGGTTAATCCAATCCCGGGGAGGATTTCCACCGTGTCCTCATAACCTTGCGGAATGCAGTGATCGACTATTTTTCGGGCCAGGTTTGTACTCAGGCGATGGGCCGTCCCCTGGAGGTTGACGCTTTTCCTGGCGGCAAATTCCTGGTCCTGGATTCGGGCCGAATTGAGTAGTTGAACTTCAAGTAGTGCTTGTGCAGCATGGGTGCAATAAACAGGGCCGGAATAACCCTCCACAAAAAGCTCGTGAATGCGGCCGACATGGTCAGTATGGTTGTGACTGAGGATGACCGCATCGAGTTTGGCGGGAGGAAAAGGGAGCGGTGGAGTGATGGCGGGTCGGTCATTTCCGGTATGGACACCACAATCCAGGAGGATCCGAAATCCCCCCAATTGGACAAGGTGCATGGATCCGGTGACGCATCGGGCTGCTCCCCAAAAAGTCACGGTGTGGGGGGAATCAAAAACCTGGGAAGCTCCACCCAAAAGAGGGGTAGAGGTTGTTTTTGGGGGGGGATTATCAATCATTCGATCATTCTAGGAGACCCTTCCGAATTGAGCCTAAAAATTAGAAACGGAATAGGCATATTTCTCAGGTGGTCTTTGAGGTGGTTTTGGTGACTTTTGGTCTTTCGTGAATGCCTCCCAAGAGCAATGAAAATCTTGATCGGCAAACTTGACATCCTAGCAAGTAATAACTAGATTTTCGGAAACCCAGTATTACGGGTTTCACAAAAAAACGAGTTAGCCTATGTTCGAAAATATAATTGGAATGTTTTTTCGAATATTACCTTGGAATTTAAAAGGCAAAAATAGATTAGCAAGATTTATTTTTGGTTTTTCAAATAAAAACAAACCATTTCTTATAAAAAATAATTTAAATCATGAATTTTTTGTTCCTAACATACAAGAGCCTATTGCGTTTAGCCTTTTTATAAATGGTGTTTATGAGCCTGATGTTTTGGATCTGATAAAATCAAATTCAAATCAAGATGATATCGTGGTTGATGTTGGAGCAAATATTGGCTGTTTTGTTATTCCTGTTTCTAAACACTTGAATAAAGGTGGAAAAATAATCGCTTTTGAACCAAGTTTTTTTGTATGCGATATATTAAAAGAAAATATAAAACGAAATTCAATTGATAATGCAGAACTTGTCAATAGTGCTGTTTCAAATACAAGTGGAACAATTAGCTTTTTTGAAGCACCTGATACCATTTTTGGCATGGGTGGGCTAGCGGGAATGGGTGCAATTTCAAAAGAAGTAAAAGTTCCTTGTGTAACATTAGACGATTATTTTTCAAGCGAAAATAAAAATATCTCTATTTTAAAGATAGATGTTGAAGGATTTGAAGTGTTGGTTTTAAAAGGCGCTGAAAAATTATTAATAAACAATCGCATAAAAATGATTATTTTCGAATTTCTCGATTGGGCTGAAAAACGGGTCCCCAACCACAAAGTCGGTGATGCCCAAAGATACCTTAGATCCCTTGGTTTTGAGATTTGGCGATTGGCCGATTATCAAAAAGGATTGGCCCCATTAAC
>SYLG01000105.1 GCA_005808665.1 Planctomycetia bacterium
CATCAAAGACCTGGATGTGGGGACCGCCCCCGGCACCTGCTGCGGTGATGATGTCGGGTTGGTTGTCCCCATTGAGATCCGAAAGGACCACCTTTACTCCGCCAGTGAAATCGGAGGAAAAAGGTTGAAATTGGTCAATGGTTTGCCCTGTGCTACTGTCAAGCAGTTTGACCAGGGGTGGAACGCCAGGTGGGGAACCAATGGCAAAAAGGTTGGATGCGAAAAGGCAGCGATCTTCGAGCGGATCCAAACGGGGAGTAAAGAGAGCGGAAACAGGATTTAGCTGCTTGAACCAAGAAGAAATAAAAGGAGTTACCAGCGATTGGAGCCAGCAAATTAAGGCATGAAACCATGCGAAACGGGATCTGAGTAGGAGCATGGGAGCAACCTCGATCCGGCGGGAAACGGAAAGCAAGACAAACAAGAGGGAAAGATAGACTGATTGCTTTGTACCACGGTTGAAACAAACCGACAAGGGGAAAAACAAGAAAAGGGAGAAAAATTTTAGCCCAATTTACCCAGGTCAGACCACGAACCCCCATCATTTTCCCAAGAGATATTCAAATTCGCCTTTGAAAACTGGGACTACAAATCCTCTTTTTTTCGGGACCTGGTTCAACTATTCGCCTCCTTTTTTCCAAAATAATTTCAACCGTTCAAACCAATGCAGATGGAATGGAACAATTGCAGGCAATACATTTAACCGGGTCGGGACTACGGGCCATTTTGAACTCGACATACTCCCAATTTCCGGGAAAAACCTCAATCCGGATCCCAATATTGGCCAAAAAATCGTATACACCACTCCTACTGGGTTACATGGGTTAAGGTTTTTTTGGACCAGGGGATTCGGGACCGGATTCCAATGCCATCCATTTGGAATCGAGTTTTCCGACCAATTTCAATGGACCTATTTGGACTTCACCCTTCTCCGCTAAAAACTCGACCTGTCGGGGTTGATTCATGACTTTGGGAAAAACGCTGCCAAATTGGAGTGAACCGAATTTGACAGAGCTTTTTTGATCGTCCATTTGCCAATCAACAGCAATAGGCCTCTTTCCCAAATCCTTTAGTTTGAAGGCTTGTTGGCTTAGGTTTTTTCCTGAAACCTGAAGGATTACCTTGTTGGAGGTAGTCGTTGGTTTACCCAATACCAGCTCGATTTTATCCGTCGTTTGAACCATGGTCCCGTGGGGATTGGTGGGGAGGATCGAAGTGATAATCCGAACCTCATTCCAAACCGCCTTGTGCCGAAATATTGAGCCAACGGGCAGGGTGATTGAACCCCGTTGGAGCCTCAAGCCTTCCTGGGGAGTAAAGTCGTCAAGCTGGGATTTGCTGGCAAAGGAATAGGTCAGGTTTACCCGATTGGTTGCCTTGTCAATTTCCATTTTGCCAGCGAATCGTTTTTTTAGGGCCGCCCACTGGGGGTTATCCCCTCCGACGGGACCCTGGGCGGATCCTAATAAAGGGATCACCAGGCAAAGGGATAAAAAACAAAGGGGAAAGGCACGGCGGACCATGACAACCTCCTCCCTGGGCCCCAAAATGGCCCAGGAAACGCTATCCTTCCTTGTTCAAAAAGAGAACTAACCCAACCGCAAGGAAATCCACCATTAGCCCGCAAAAGGATAAAAGGCGAGCTTTACCCGGCCGGACTCCTTGCGAGGACCCAAGCATTCCAAGTTGAACGAGAATGTCCAAACAACCAAAAACACCACCTACTAAAATCTTGTTACCAGTAATACCCAGGTTCGATTTTAGCCAATGATTGTCCAACAACATTCCACAGGGCACAGCAACCAGAATGGCAACGCCGATCAAAAGGAGGAACGAGGTGATGGATTCTCCAAGGAGAGAGATAAGGGTTTCTCCGGGGGAATATCCCGTTGAGGCAGGGTCACGAACCATCGGGAAAAGGAAGAGTGCCTTGGCAAGGGCCGCAATCAAAAGGCCCACCAAAAGCCAGATCAGGAGTGGGGAGATCTTGAAATTGCTAAAAACGCCAAGGATGTTGGAATAGTCATCCGTCCAAAGGGCCAAGTTGGGGTTGGGGGTTGGTTCCAACCAACTGGGCTCCCAAAGTTGGGCTACCCCGGCCAAAGTGGTACCCAGATTGGAAACCGGGGCAAAGGGCATTATGGCCAAGGGCTGGGCAATCCCCAAAGTGGTTCCCGTTTGAATTGCCGTATTCAAGGGCCCCATCAATCGGGACATGTCGCCTGGTTTTCGTGCCAAGGCTACCCAAGTGGAAGCACTTTTCCCAATATGATCTTCCGTGGAATCGCTATTTACCAGGATCGCCATATTGCGTTTCTCGGCCAGGTTGGCCAGGACCGGTTCCAGTCGGAGGTACCTGTTGCTTACATGGAACACAATGATCCCATCGTCCGTCAAACGATCGAGGTAAACGGACATGGCCTCATTGGTAAGCAGGTGAACCGGGATGGCATCCGAACTAAAGGCGTCCACTGCGATGATGGAATATTTGGTAGTCCCGGAAAATTTGGGCTTTTGCAAGGTTACCCTGGCGTCCCCCAGAATGAGATTGAGCTTGGCGCCCCTTTCGGAAGCCAATTGGGTGTAATGGAAAAATGCCTTCTTTTCATCGAAGGAAATGTCCTTCACGAGGGGATCAATATCGTAAAAGTCAAATTGTTGCCCTTCATGGGCATAGGTAGCCAAGGTGCCCGTCCCCAAGCCGATGACGGCCACCGCTGGGTAAACACCTTTGGCGTTTTTGTTGCCGTAGTTTCCAAGGACCTGACCAATTGGGCCCGTTCGATGGTAGTAGGTTAATGGAATGTCCCTGAGGTTTTCATTTACGGGTTGCATTCCATGAAGGGTCGTTCCATGCAATAAACGGGTAAATTCCACACCCGATTCGATCTGTTTTTCAATTTTCAAAGCACCGAAAAAACCACGGGATTGCCAAACGGCTGACTTGTCAAACATCCCGGCAAAAGTTGACCCGGCAATCACCGAGGCCACTCCAAGAGCAAATCGGATGGGCCTATCGACAAGGGTGTAACAAAGAATACAGGGCACACCATACATCAGGATGTAAAGGGCTCCCCGGAACATATCCGGCGATTGGAACATTTTCAGAAAGGGAATGGAACTTGGATCCGCTCCAGAGAACCAATTTTGAATGGGATAGTAAATGGTATTGGAATATACGCCAAGGTTGAGCCCTATTGTCAAAACTCCAAACGCTGCCGGCAAAGCGAGGTCAAAAACTTCGGCACCCCCCAATTTGCCACGAAACCATAGGTTTGTTGCCCAAACCACTCCAAATCCGGTGAGTAGGGCGAAAAGCCAAGCTCCCGAAATCACTTGGCTTGATCCATCCCTATCCACACTTCGGATGGTAATGAACACCATGGTAAAAAACACGGCCCCTACAGCTAATAACAGATCGGCAAACCGGGTGAATGAAGTATCCGCCGCCACTCCTAGCGGGGGAACCAGCATACAGGCAACCACCAGGGCAACCTGATATTCCGCAATGGTGGGGAAAAGCATCGGGGCAAGCAACCCGTTAAATAGCCCACCCACAACACCACCAAGCGACATATACAGGTAAAAGGAAGTCAGGTTTTCCGGAGCTGGCCTACTTCGGGCCAGCTCGCCATGACAAACCATGGAGACTAAAAACAAGACAGCAAGGTGGACCCCGATCAGGTTCATGATGTCCTGACCCGGTTTGATGCCTAAAAGCATGAGAAAGAGCAAAAGAAGCACCCCAAGAGGCATCAACAAAATCATCGTGAAATGGACCCCGGAGGGGATCCGGGCAAAAACCAGGATGAATGACAAAAGGTAGATGGCCAAAGGGGCAACCCAAAGGAGGGGGATTGCGGCAATGTCTGTGGTCATGTAGGTGGTGGCACCAAGCATCAAACTGGACGGTACGGCCCCCAAAAATATCCATCGAAGTATGATGGACCGAGGTACCGATGCAACCGGGTAAAGCGATGCTTGTGGAGATACTTCACGAACCGATTCAGGGGCGGTTCTCAATAGCCAGGCGCAAATCCCTGTAAAGAGTACCAAAACACCATATCCCAATCCCCAACCCCAACGCTGTTGTTCCAGGGTAAGGTAGGGTTCGACAAAAGCAGGATAACCAATGAGGGCAATCATGCTACCCAGGTTGCTTGCCGCATAAAGAAAATAGGGATCTGAGGCGGCTGGGTGTCCAGTCCGGCTAAACCACCGTTGCAAAAGGGGTGCGCTTGCGGAAACAATGAAAAAAGGAATACCCGCCGAAAGAAACAAAACACCCAGAAGCTTCGGGATGAGATAGCTCTCGGTGTCGGCAAGCAAGTCTTCGTGAATCGTGATTGGAAAAACAAAAAGAAAGGGAATCAACATGAGGCCAAGGTGAATCAAACTCTGGCGTCTCACCCCCAGGAACCTTGTGGAAAAGTGGGCGTAGGAATACCCTCCCAAAAGAAGGGCCTGGAAAAACACCATGCAGGTGTTCCATACGGCTGGAGTCCCACCAAGGAGGGGCAGGATCAATTTGCCCACCATCGGTTGCACCATAAACAGCAAAAGGGCGCTGGTGAACAGGGTCAAAGTAAATGCAAAGAGTGTTAAAAAAGCCGATTTCACGGGAGTTTTCCAGTTGTCAAGTGTGAAAAAAGGGGCCTATTTCAGAATCCCCGGGAGATTGGAATAATCATCCGTCCACACCCCAAAATCCCTATCAGGATTCAGGGGTGACCACTTTTCGGTCCAATTTTCGCCGTTGCGTTCAAAGGTGGATTCCATTTTGGCCAAAGAGGCAAAGGCGGAGGGAGAAGGTGTCATAACCACCCAATTGGTTCCATATTTGACCTCCTCGGCATGTTCAAATCCCCCTTGAATCATAGCCTTCATGCCCACTGCCACAGCCATGTTTCCCAGGACAGGTTCAAAATTCAAATACCGGTTGGCAATGTTTATGACCACAATTCCCTCCGGGGTGAGCTTGGATTTGTAGATTTCAAAGGCCTCTTTGGTGAGAAGGTGAACCGGTACGGCATCCGAGGTAAAAGCATCCATGAATATCAAGTCATATTTGCCATCCTGGGCCTGGTTCAGTTTGCGCCGGCCATCACCTAGCTGAATGTTGATTTTCACACCTCGACGGATCGCATCCGGAATAAAAGTGAAAAGGTCCTCCCTCCTGGTTGCAACCTCTACCACCGCAGGATCAATCTCAAAAAGATCAAGTGACCAATTGGTTTCCATGTAGGCCGCCAAGGTCCCCGTACCCACACCCAAAACACCAACATTAAGGGGGCGTTTCAGGGTGTTTGCTTTTTCCCGCATGGTTTCGAAAAGCTGGCCAATGGCACCCTTGTTGTGGAAGTAGGTTACTGTATCCCTTCGCCTTGCAATAGGTTCAAAGGCCTGCATGCCATGATTGGTCGTTCCATGAAGGAGTTTGTGATAAAGGGTACCATCTTTTTCTTTTTCGGCAATGATTTGAAAGGTACCAAAAAAGTTGCGTTCCTCATGGAGAATATCCAAATTTTTCGGAAGTTGTTCAAGAATGTGATCGCGTAAAAAGGCGGTCGGGATCCATTTGGTAATCCACTCGCGACCTGTTTCGAGGGGAAGGTAGTTAATGGCCAAAAGAAGTCCCCCAGATGCCAAACCAAATACAAATGTCAACCAGGTGAAGCCCTGTTGAAGACGCCGGGAAAGGACACTTTGGCCAGCTACCTGAATGACCGGGAGCATAAGGCAAGCCATTACGGCCATGAGTGGATATTCCACCACTTTGTGAAAAAGGACAGGAGCAATGACTGTGTTGAATATTCCACCCAAAACGCCACCAAAAGACATCGCCAAATAGAAAAGGGTCAGATGGTCCACCGAGGGCCTCGTGCGGGCCAACTCGCCATGGCAAACCATGGAGACCAGGAAAAGCAGAAGCAGGTGAACGGTTATGATTTCCACCTCACCAAGGCCGAGGGAATCCCGTAAAGCTGGGGCAAAAATGGTTCCCAAAATGCCAAAGGGAAGGAGGATAATCATCAGGTTGTGTTGACTTACAAAAGACCTGGAGGCAATTCCGGCTCCCAATAGGGAAAAACCAACAAAAAAGAACTCAACCAAACGCAAAGTGCCTCCTGTTCGAAGGAAGTCACCTAACCAACTGGGAAAGCCGTCTTCCTGAAGGGTAAATGCAGAAGCGGGGCCTTTAAACAGGAAAAGGAAATAGGTTGTGAGACCAAGGATTACCGGGCCGGTAAGCCAAAGGGGAATGCGGGAAAAAACCAAAATGAAACTAAGAAGGTAAAGGGCCAGGGGGAGGATCCAAAGCAAAGGAATGGCGGCAATGTCGGTGGTGATGTAGGTGGTGACTCCCAACATGACACTGGAAGGAACCATGCCTAAAACGGTCCAACATAGTATTTTTGACAGGGCCATTTTTTCAGAAGGGGCGGTTTCGGTATCCGGTCCCTTCTCATTCTCTGGCCTTAAGGAACCCATGGCAAATTTGCCCGTCCAAAGGATGAGGCCTGACAAAACCACAAATCCCATGAGCCAGGCAATACCCTGTCCAAAAACGCCAATCTTTGGTTCCACCCAAAAAGGGTAGGCAAGCAAAGCTACCATACTGCCAAGATTGCTGGCCCCATAAAGAAAGTAAGGATCGGTTGCATCCGGGTGATTTGTTTTGGAAAACCACCTTTGCAGCAAGGGGGCAGTGGCGGCAACCGCAAAAAAAGGAAAACCAGCCGAAAAGAACAGCACCAAAAGTAACCAGGGGACAGGGCTGGTCGCTTCCGGGGGCGGATAGATTTGGGCTAGTGGGGCTATATCAAAACGAAGGAGAGCCAACGGGATCAGGGCCAGCGCCAAAACGATTCCATGAATCCGCCATTGTTTGGGAAGGTCAAACGATTTTCCAAGATAATGGGCATATCCATAGCCCGCAAGCAAAAGGGCCTGAAAAAACATCATGCAGGTATTCCATACCGCAGGCGTGCCTCCCAACCAGGGAAGCAGGATCTTGCCCACCATGGGCTGTACAGCAAACAAAAGGAGGGCACTTGCCAAAAGTGTGAGGGCGAATGACCCGAGGAGCATAAACGGTCGCAAGGGTCGGTCCCCAAATCACAAGGAGAGGGAATTACAAAGTCGTATTATGGGGAGTCTTGTCAAAAAGGGTAGGCTATTAATGGTTTATTTCATTTTCCTAATGGGTTGGTCCCAAAATTGAACCCATGATGTCCATTCCGGTGTTTTTTTCCTGGCGTCCATTTCATCCAAATCTATCAGATAGTTCGTTGGTCCAGCATCATTTAGTACCCTCAATGGTTGATCACGGGTATCAAGCTCAAAAGTAGGAATATGGTTTTGGCCCGGAACCAAAAGCAGATGACCATCGGTCTGCCAAGGTTTTCCACCTGTTTTTGGGAGGTCGCTTTGACGGATTTGCAGACCCAGGGCAGCATCGAGGCCTTCCAGGTTTTTTTCAACCAGGTCGCTTTGGATTTCTTCCTCACGGAATAACCAACAACGGTGATCAATGATTTCATAGGCCATGCAGTATGCCGGCTTTTGCTCGGTTGACAAATGAAGACAAACTCCCCGAATTCCCAATCGGTGGAAGGAGATTCGGGGAACACCCTTCCCGGAAGTATTTCCGGTCAATTGGGAAAGTTCATCGCCGTGACGATGAAAAATCAAGGCAAGCTTTTCCTTGTGGTGGGCAATTTCCGAAAGGATACGCAACCTTTTAATGCCCGTGGCATGTCTAAGTCGCCGGTAGGCTTTTGCCAAAGTCCCCGAATGAAATCCAGGTGAAAAAAGGGAAAGGAACGATTCTCCGTGAGAGCCAATCCGTAGGCGTCCCAGTCGATTGGGACGGTTGGCATCATAGATACGCCAATTTTCCTTGAGTTCCCAAACCATGAATCCAAAAAACCCGGGGACTCCAAAAACAAACAAAAGGGAGGTGGTGTAGGCCACTGCTTTGTCCAAGCCCAATTGTTCCAGTTGGCCGGCAATGGGAACAACCAAAACCAACATGAATTTGTGGCCAATGGTTACGGTCGGAAAATGTTTGATGGGGTTGATTTGAGGTTCGATCAAAACGGTGACGGCAAAGCGGAGGAACCACAATACAGGTTGAAAAATGGCCCCGAGGATTCCCTTGAATACAAGAGAAGCCCCTTTTGTTTCGGCCTTGGGCCTGAGCCATTCATTGATTCCCAAAAGGACGATGGAAACCCAATCCATCACCTGCCTGGCCAACCAGGCAAACCAGGCGGCTACCCGATAAAGCGATTGAATGCCAAATTCGTGCATCCATTCCCCAAACAGGTCCCATAACCAGGCATTTGCCCGAATAAAAGGTCGGCTTGCAAAAATGGCCATCAAAATGCCAAATACCAAAAACTTGAGGATTGGGCCAAAGCCCAGGGAAGCTAGCCGACCTGCCACCAGCCAGTAAACCAGGGCAGCAATCAGTAAGGGTTTAAACCCCAAGGTCCATAACCACCGAATCGGAGGGAGACCCAAAACCGTTTGGACTATGGGTGTGCGGAAAATAGTTCCCGGGATCGTCCAGAAAATGAATCGAAACCCTTTGGCAAAGTGGGAGAAAAAGGATATTGTAAGGCGTTTTACAAGACCGACATGCAGGAGGAATAGGAAATAAAGAAAGGTAATCGCCAGCAGGGGGGGGCTTCCCAGGACAATTCGTTTCTCCACCTCCCCTTTGTGGTTGGCATGATCCTCCACCGAAGCCAAAACCGGGGTCGTCCAGGAGGTGGTTTCAAAGGTTGGAAGGTGGGCCGCCTCGGATTCCAGGCAGGCATCATAAAGTTCAGGATTACGGCTGACAAAACCGGCGAACTTGAGGAGTTCTTCGTGCATGTATTGGGGAAATTTCCAGAGGACAATTGTCATCAATAAGGGCAGGATGGCCCAAAGCAGGACGAAACGCCCCGTGGCGGTTGCATAAAAAAGCGAACTTAAAGCCTCAAGACCCGTTGTATAAAGCTCTCCGGGCCGGTACGCCCCGGGTACATGCCGTGCCATGGCTTTATCCAAATTGCGCAAGGGATCCCCCCGCCACCAACCGGAAACACCCGTCAAATCAGGCAACTTCAACTCATTTCGGGCCAAAATGTCGCGAAGGTCTCCGAACGAAAGCTGCCTGGATTGCAGTAGGCGCTCCACCATCTCTTCAATAATCGCATTTCTTGCCGCCTTCTCGACCACGAGGGTTGGGTTAAAGGAAGCGTCTTCCATGGCCTTTTGAAACAGGGGTGAAAAAGTATTTCGTATCTGAATTTCCAAACGATGAATGGAGGCATCAAGTTGGGCAAGGATTGCCCCGATGACGGGCTCGCCCAGGTCGGACCGGAGAATGAAAAGCTTTGCCTTTTGAAGGCAACCCCTGGCGGATAGCAATTCCACCCCGGGCAATTCTTTTCGGAGTGGGCCTTTGCACATGGAAAGGAGCCAACTCCAGGGACGAAGTTCACTTGGTTTTTGGGAAAGCATCACCCGAGCATCAAAGACGGCATGGAGTGCCTGGAACTCGGGCCCTCCCGAGGCCTTTTGATTTGCTGCAAGGTCAAGCCAATGAAGGGCCCAATCGGGAACCACCCCACCAACTTCAAATAACCCTTCACCCCCAAGTGTTTGGGCCAGTTGTTTCCAGGCAGCCTTATGCATGCGGCCCCGGGACCTGGTCGGTTCAACCAGCGAGGCGTCCAAATAGGTTAAAGCCGCTTCAAAATATCGTCCTTCGGTTTCATGGCGTTTGGCAGACCGAATACAATTGTCGTATTCCCGACCATCAAATTCCCGATCGGCAGGAACAAATGTTTTTTCAGGTGAAAGGGTACGAAGGGTTGCCGGGTGAATCGCCCCATCTGGCCTGCTAGCGGAAAGGTGTTCCCGGGGGCTTCCCACGAGGGACACCAAATCCTGGATCCGACCTGGTTCAAGAAGGGGAAACCACTCCCTGACCCGATCCGTTTCAAAAACCAAAAGTTCCAATACCACGGACAAAAACTCTTCCAACACCTGACCTGTTTCGGCATCGGACCCAATGAGATTTTCTTCCAACAGAACCGTTCGTATCTCCCGGTATTCCATCCAACCCAAACGGTCTACCCAGTCCAACGCCTGGGTTTCATCCCAAACACCGGCAATTTTGGCACGATGAACCGCAGCATGAATGCGCCCATGAAACAAATTGCGCCAAAGCCAGGTGAGGGCCTGATTCCGATCCCAGGACCGCGTTTGGGCCACTGTTGGTTGGGCAATTAGCAAAACGGTTTGATCAGGACCACTCGGGGGTGGGAGTTCTTCCGGGGCAAAAACGCCCATATTCGAAAGACTCGAATAAGGAATTAGGGAGAGGTCCGAATGGGGAAGGTTCCAAGCCAATCCCGGATAACCCAAATGGGCTTGGAGGATATTTCGTAAAAGTTGCCTGGAGACGATTCTGGCCGAGGGTACCGTCTTTGTTGCTAGTGTTCCAAGTTCTTCCACCGACCAGGTCATCCTGAATACCCCAACGCCTGATCAATGATTGCCACAGTTATGATAGGATTATCCTTAACATCTGCCCTATTCCTCATCCTTTTGAACCGGGTTTGGCACATCACCACTCATTGCCGCATGGAGCTTTTCGGCGTGACTGCCGTTCATCCAACGGCCCAAATCCACAAGTTGGCATTTTTTCGAACAAAAGGGAAAGGAAGGCCACTCCGCCCCAAAGGTGGATGACCCTGGCATGGGTTTATCACAGATTGGACAGATTATTTTTGGGGGCATGGTTACAATTCCAAAGGTTCAGGCCAAGGGAATTAATCTTTGGATTTCTTGGAGGGAGTTGATTTTGGAGCCGGGGTTGGCTCCTTGGCAGGTGCGGTTGCGGACCCTTCCTTGCCTGTTTCGGGGGCCTTGGATGTTTCCTTATTGGAGGATTCGGTATGGGAAGGATTGTCGGCCTTGGCCGCCTTGTTATAGGAATCGGGACGGTAGTCCGTTTCGTAAAATCCGCTGCCCTTGAATAGGATGGCTGCCCCGGTACCAATGAGCCTTGCCAGTTTGTTCTTTTTGCATTTGGGGCACTTTTTAAGGGTCGCTTCGCTGAATGACTGGAATTCATCGAAGCGGTGAGCACAGGAGGAACACTGATATTCATAGGTTGGCATTGTAACCATTCCTTTATAAACGAAGCTTGATTTCTATTCCCTGCGGGATTAACTGCTGATGATGACTTTTGCAGGACGCAATACCCTGTCGTGGAGTAACCAACCCTGTTCGAAAGCCTGTAACACCGTTTGTGAGGGGTGATCCGGGCTTGCAAGTTGGGTCACTGCTTCATGATGGTTTGGATCAAAGGGATTGCCTACGCATTCCATCCGGTTGATGCCATGGCGTTTTAAAAGCTCGATGCATTGGCCCATAACCAAACGGACCCCTTGGGTCAGGGCACTGTTGTCACCCGCTTGGGCGGCAGCTTCAAGTGCGCGATCCAGGTTATCGAGGACAGGAAGCAGGTCGGATGCCAAAGGCAATTGGGCATATCGGCGTTCCTGTTGCAGGTCCCGCTGTTGCCGTTTTTGATAATTTTCAAATTCGGCACGGACACCTTTGGCCAAAGCCAGGTATTCGTCACGGGTTTTTTCCGTTTCTGCCAATTTGTGTTTGAGTCCTTCGACCTCAATGGCATCCGTAAATACGATATCGGCAGGTTGATTTTGTGGTTCCGCTTCACTCATGGCACAATGGCCCTCCTAATTGTGCTTTTATTCTGGTTTGGGAGTATCCGGGGATCCGGCAAAGAAATTCTTGATTTTTTCAAAGAATCCCTTGGTTTGGGACTGGGGATGTTTGTCTTCAAGGACTTTCAACTCCTTGAAAAGCTCGAGCTGTTTTGTGGTCAACTTGCGGGGTGTTTCCAACCGCATCTGGACCAACAGGTCACCAGGACGCCCACCCCGCAAATTGGGCATTCCCCGGCCGGGAACCCGGAGGACCTCCATGGATTGTAATCCGGCTGGTATCTCCAGTTTAACCGGGTCACCAAGGATGCAGGGTAACTCAAGGCTGTCTCCCAATGCGGCTTGGGCAAAGGAAAAGGGAACCTCACAAATCAGATCGGTACCGTCTCTTTGATAAAACGGATGTTTCCGAACCCGGATGAGAACATACAAGTCCCCAGGTGTCCCTCTGGCAGGAGCCGCTTCTCCATAACCCGTTAACCGCAGGGAGACCCCATCATCCACTCCGGGCGGGATCTTGACCTCGACTTCCTGCTGAACGGGTCGGGTTCCCTTGCCACCGCAATTCCTGCAAGGATCCGCAATGGTTTGGCCCGCTCCACCACATGATGGGCAGGCCCGCTGGATACGGAAAAAGCCTTGGCCCTGAAGCACGGCCCCTTGACCATCACACTTTCGGCATTTGGTTTTTTTGGTGCCCGGTTTACAACCTGATCCCGAGCAATCCCCACACGATTCGCTTCGGGGAACCTTGATCTTTCGGGTGATTCCCTTGGCAGCTTCGGCCAAATCAATCAGGGTTTCGATCTGGATGTCTTCGCCAGAATTCCGTTGTGGGCGCCCGCCCGATCCACCAAAGAGGTCGTTGAAAATGTCGAAAATGCTACCCTGACCACCCGAGTTTGCTCCCTCGGTGGCTTCGATCCCGGGAAAGCCATAGCGGTCATACCGTTTTCTTTTGTCCTGGTCCCTTAGGACCTCGTAAGCCTCGGTTACCTCACGAAAACGAGGTTCAGCATCGGGATTTCCCGCATTGCGATCGGGGTGCCATTGCATGGCCAACTTGCGATAGGACAATTTGATTTTTTCATCATCGGCCCCTTTTTCCAGTTCGAGGACTTCATAAAGGCAGCGTCTTTTGGACATCTCAGGAGATCCGTATTTTCAAATGGTCAAAACGAAAAAGGACGAACGGAAGGGTTGTTTGGCCCGACCCGTCCGTCCTTAGGTAGTCCCCCGACGATTTTTAACGAACCGCCCCGACAACTTTGGTGGCGTGTTCGTCCTCATCGATCTTGGTGATCATCACTTCCGTGGTGAGCATCAGGCCTGCAATGCTGGCGGCATTGGAAAGGGCCTGTTTGGTAACCCGGGTTGGGTCAATGACCCCCGCCTTGAAAAGGTCTTCATACTTTTTCGAAACGGCATTGAAACCAAATTGGGGGCCCTTTTCGCCAACCGAGCGAATCTCCTCAATCACAACGGCACCATCAAGGCCGGAGTTTTCGGCGATGGTACGAGCGGGTTTTTCCAAAGCACGGTTGACGATTTCCGCACCGACTTTTTCGTCTTCGTGCAGTTTCTTTACCAGGTCCGCAACCACCTTTTGGCAGCGAAGCAAGGCAACGCCACCGCCGGGCAGGATGCCATCGGCAATCGCCGCACGGGAGGCATGCAGGGCGTCTTCAACACGGCCCTTGGTTTGTTTCATTTCGGCTTCGGTGGTTCCACCGACGCGAATGATGGCGACCCCACCGGTCAGTTTGGCAAGGCGTTCGGTAAATTTTTCCTTGTCATAGTCCGATTCGGTCTGGTCCATTTGCTTTCGGATCTGGGAAATCCTCTTTTGGATGCCGTCCTTCCGAGCCGCATCCATTTTGCTCACCACAATGGTGCTGGCTTCCCTTTCGACGGTGACCTTTTCGGCGGTACCCAAATGTTCAAGCGTTACATTCTCGATTTTGATGCCGAGGTCTTCGCTAATGAAGGTTCCACCGGTCAGAATCGCAATGTCACCCAGAATCGCCCGTCGGCGATCCCCAAACCCGGGCGCCTTGACCGCAACCACCTTGAAAACACCGCGCATTTTGTTGATAACCAGGGCCGCAAGTGCCTCGCTTTCAACATCTTCCGCAATGATGACCAGTTCGCGACCCGCTTGGGCAACCTGCTCAAGCATGGGGACCATTTCACGGACATTGTTGAGCTTCTTCTCATAAATCAATATGAGAGGATTGTCCATCTTGGCCGACATGTCTTCCGGATCGTTAATGAAGTAGGGCGAAATGTAGCCCTTGTCGAACTGCATTCCCTCGACAAGTTCAAGCGTGGTTTCAGAAGTTTTACCCTCCTCCACCGTAATGACGCCGTCTTTACCCACCTTTTGAAAAGCCTCTGCCATCATGTCGCCGATTTTGCGGTCATTATTGGCACTGATTGAAGCAACCTGGGCCACTTCTTCGGTGGAGGACATGGGCTTGGAAAGCTTGGTGAGTTCCTCAACCACTTTCTCTACGGCTTTGTCGATACCTTTTTTCACGGCCATCGGGTTGGCACCCGAGGTAATGTTGCGAAGGCCTTCCTGATACACGGCCAATCCGAGGATCGTTGCCGTGGTGGTACCATCACCCGCCTTGTCGGAGGTCTTCTGGGCCACGGCGTTGATCAGTTTGGCACCCATGTTCTCAAAGGGATCGGCCAGGTCGATTTCCTTGGAAACCGTTACGCCGTCCTTGGTGACCGTAGGTCCGCCAAAGCTCTTGTCGATGATCACATTGCGCCCGGTGGGCCCAAGGGTAATCCCAACCGCATGAGCCAACTTCTCGGCACCTGCCAAGAGCTTTTTCCGGGCATCATCCGTGTAAAGCAACTGTTTCGCCATCTGGAATCTCCTTCAAATGAATTTGGGTTTGCCTGGGTGTTACTTGCCTGATACCAAGCGGGCCAAAATATCGGACTCGCGGAGTATCTTGTATTCCTTGCCATTGATCTGGACATCGCTGCCGGCATAGCGGCCGTATACCACTTCATCTCCCGCTTTGACGGAAAGAGCGGTAACGGTGCCATCGTCATGCCGCTTGCCTTGTCCCACGGCAACTACCGAGCCCCTTTGGGGTTTTTGCTTGGCGTTATCGGGAAGCAAAATGCCGCCAGAGGTTTTTTCCTCGGCTTCAAGTTGCTCCACAACCACACGGTCATCGAGGGGACGAATCGAAACTGCCTTGTCTTTTGCCATGATCTTTATCTCCAAAACAAATTGAGAACCAGAAGAAATTGAAAAAGGGGGAGCCCAACGCCTTGCCGGGCTCCCAAGGGACCTTACATTCCCATTCCGCCCATTCCTGGCATACCGCCCATGCCACCCATTCCGCCCATGCCTGGCATGCCGCCCATGCCACCCATTCCGCCCATGCCTTCGTCGCCATGGTGGTGGTGACCTTCCCCTTCAGGTTTCTTCTTTTCGGGAATGTCCGCAATCATGGATTCGGTGGTCAAAAGCAGGCAGGCAACGGAGGCACCATTTTCCAAGGCACTCCGGGTTACCTTAACCGGGTCGATGATGCCGGCTTTCCGCAGGTCCCGGTATTCACCAAGGTCTGCATCGAAACCAAAGGATTTGTCTTTTTCCTTGTAGATCCGGTTGACCACAACGGCACCATCATGGCCGGCGTTTTCCGCAATCATCCGGCATGGGTATTCCAATACCTTTTTGAGGAGGTTAACCCCGGCCATTTCATCGCCATTGAGTTCGTTTTTGGAAAGGAACAGGTCTGGTTTATCAAGGACCCTTCGGCCATTGAGCATCGCCACGCCGCCCCCAGGAACGATTCCCTCGGCAAGGGCCGCCCGGGTTGCATGGAGGGCATCGTCGTAAAGGGCTTTGCGCTCTTTCATCTCGGTTTCGGTTGCTGCTCCCACTTTAACCTGGGCCACACCACCGGCCAACTTTGCCAGCCGCTCCTGAAGCTTTTCCTTGTCATAGTCGCTGTCGGTCTTTTCCATTTCGCGACGGATCAATTCGCATCGCCCGGCGACGGCTTTCTTATCGCCTGCACCTTCGGTGATGGTGGTGTTTTCCGAGTCGATCCGAACCTTTTTGGCACGCCCAAGGTCCGTCAGCTTGATGCTTTCGAGGGTGACGCCAAGGTCTTTGAAAATGGCCTTTCCACCGGTAAGCGTGGCAATGTCTTCAAGCATGGCTTTGCGACGATCGCCATAGCCTGGGGCCTTGACGGCGGCCACATTCAGGACTCCCCGAATCTTGTTCAATACCAGGACGGCAAGGGCTTCGCCTTCGATGTCTTCGGCAATGATAAGGAGCGGTGCATTCTTTTTGGCAATCATTTCCAGAAGGGGAATCAGGGTCTTTGCGGAGCTGATTTTCTCTTCGTGGATGAGGATGAAAGGGTTTTCGAAAATGACGCTGACATCTTCCTGATTGTTGACAAAGTTGGGGCTCAGGTAGCCACGATCAAACTGCATCCCCTGAACCACGGCTACTTCCGTATCGGCGGTTTTGCCTTCCTCGATGGTGATTACACCGTTGGTTGCACCAACCTTGTCCATGGCTTCGGATAACTTTTTGCCAATTTCCGAATTGCCGTTGGAGGCAATGGTGGCCACTTCGGTGATCGACTTCCTGTCTTTCGGGTCGATCTTTTCGGCGTTCTTGTGCAGTTCGGCAACCACCGCGGTTACGCCTTTTTGCACGCCACGGGTCAGGGCCATCGGATCATGACCTGCGGCAATCATCTTGAGGCCTTCGCGGAAAACCGCTTCGGCAATGACTGTGGCGGTGGTGGTGCCATCGCCGGCCACATCGCTTGTTTTGCTGGCGGCCTCCTTGACGAGTTGAGCCCCCATGTTTTCAAAAGGGTCCTTCAATTCAATTTCTTCCGCAACCGTCACACCGTCTTTGGTAACGGTGGGGCTCCCCCAGCCTTTGTCAAGAACCGCATTGCGACCACGGGGCCCCAGGGTGCAGCGAACCGCCCGAGCCAACTTGCTGGCGCCTGCCAAAAGTTTCTGCCTCGCATCGTCGCTGTAAAGCATTTGCTTTGCGCCCATTCGAATCTCCTTGAGTTATCCAAACCTTGCGAAAAATCCGTGAACCATGGGGCGGGTCTTTTTTTCCCATAACGCCAGCGGCGAACCCCTTGTTATTCCTTGACTTAAGCAACCTCTGTGCCGACCTATGCAAAAGCCGCAAACTATTGTTACCAAAAAACTTATAAAACCCTTTCCCTTCCTCAATTCATGCCAAGGCCATGTCAAACTGGCAGAAAACCCATGTCGGCGAACCCTTTTGACAAACAAAAAGGCCCCGGTTTCACCCAGGGCCTGGACCATGATTCATCCTGTCAGGGACACATTAATCCCGGCTTTGAAAACTCATCAAAATCCGGAAAATGTAAAAGAAAAGGGTAACGGCCGAGCTAAACAACATCAATGCTGCCGCAACATACATATCCGAGGGAAACCGGTTCATTACCTCGGAGGTTTGGTAAAGGATGCAGGCAGACAACAGGCCCACCATGGCAAAGCTGAACCAAACCCCAAGGGAAAGGTTAAACAGGATGGAACAAAGGATCAGGCCCAGAGCCAGAAAGGAACCCATGGTGATGGCCGTCCGGAGGAAACTGTAATCCGTTCCCGTGGTGATGACCGCCGCACTTAGGCCTCCAAACACACATAGGGACAAAATCCCGGCAGACTGGGTTAGTCCCAGCATCCTTTCCCTGCCCAAAGTCATTTCCGCATAAAAGAACAGGGGTAAAAGTAACAGGGCCTCCATGGATATGAACAAGCCTAAACCCAAATATTGAAGCGATTGACTGACCCGTTGGGAGGCAATGGATTGAGCTACCCAGCTGATGGCCATAAATCCCAGGAAGATGCCAAGCATTCCAAAGGGACTTCTACCCAAAAAACCGAATACCTGATTTGGGGTCAGGGTTTGGAGCAAAAAGGTTTCCATTGCCACCAAAGCAAGCAGCGACCCTGCCAATAAGGCGTAGGTTCGCCGCATAAAGGTGGCTCGTTCGGCGGTAGCCGCTTGGGCAGCAACTTCAAATCCTTCACTCTCATAACCATAAGACATGGGACACCTCCTTTTTGAATACCATCACGATCTATCATTTACTATTTTACGGGTTTCGGCAAGGGCAAAGGGGCCGACAACCCGGATAAATTGGGAATCACCAAAAACCGGTTACCCTGTGATTCCAGGCGAAGTCCCCACTCCGCCTTTGTGAATCCAAACAAAGTCGCATAAAGCTTGCCCTTCCCACCGCCGCCTACCCGTAGTGGTTGCCGATTGGTCCAGGAAGCCCCCAGTACCGCCTCGCCGCTGATTTTTGCATCCACGGGAATCAGTTTCCAAATGGTGGAATCGCCCCAACTTTGAGGCAGGGATTTCAGGGAAAATGCCTCCGCACCCACCGAAAGGTCCAGGGTCTGGACTCCTTTTTCAAAATGAAATGATCCTTTCGGCAGCTTGATTTTTCCGCCCAAAGCGTTCCCCTCCAACCCATCAAAGGTGACCTTTCCCTTCTCCACCTGGACATGCCCCTTGGCTTCCTGGACCTCAAGTTGAATGGCTGGAATGGAGACGGAAACCTTGGTCGGTAGGACATCCACCCGAAAATCGATGCCTTTCTGGCCAATGGCAAGGTCCAAAACCAGGGGTGTTTGACCTGAAAGTTGGACATTCTCCCAAACCGATTTTCCCACAAAAGGAATGGAATGGAGTTTTTCCAGGGAAACCGGAATCGTCCCGGCTTCCAGATGAATGTTCAACGAAAACTCTGGAATAAGGGTTAAATAGCCTTTGAGTTTGGGACTTCCCCATTCCGGATCACTGGAACAAAGCTCTATTTGGTATCCCGTCATATCCGGCAAAAGCTGACCTTTGATTTGGCGAATCTCAAGGGGCGGATGTCCCTCGTGAATCAGGCGAAATACGGAATCCTCGACCCGAACCAGGGGTAAATGGCCCATTGCTCCTTCCGGTCCGGTAGCAGGAAACTGGGTCAAAAGGTTCCCAACCTGATCAAACGCAACCGAAAAATCAACTCCGGAAGCATCCAGGCAGAGGTTTTCCGTTCCCGCCGAAATGGCCTGCCATAACCCAAGGTCCGCACGGACTCGTTGCAATTTGACCCATGGTTTTGCATCTTCCAAAACTTTTAATTCGACCCCCTCCACCACGCTTGGCCCCAACCAGGAAAGCGTGGTTGATTGGGCCAAAAACACCTGTTTTGTAGCTTTGGAAATCTGTTGGCAAAGGAAAAACAAAGGTAGGATTACAGGCAAAAAAAACAGGGAAAGCCCCAGGAACCCCCCAGGGACCAAGGTATAAATAAACCGTTTCACAGTCCGTTTTCTGCTCATTTCCCAGTCCGTGGCCCTTTCCCAATCTTATCCCACCTGCATAAACCATGGATAGGACAAAACCCCGTCTGGGAAAACGAAACATGATTACGGTGCGTTGGTTAGGTCACAGTTCCTTTCACATAAAGACCCCCGAAGCCTCCCTCCTTATTGACCCCTTTTTTTCCGGAAATCCCTTGGCCCCGAAAGATGCCATGGACATTCGGGCAGATTACATCCTGGTTTCCCATGGTCATGGCGATCATGTGGGAAATGCCTTGGACCTTGCAAAAAGGGACAACGCCATCCTGATCAGTAACTATGAAATCGCCGGTTGGTTGGAAGCCAAGGGTCTAAAAACCCATGGAATGCAGCCTGGAGGGGGCCATGCCTTCCCTTTTGGCCGATGCAAACTCACCCTGGCGTTTCATGGTTCGGCCTTGCCTGATGGCTCCAATGGAGGAAATCCCGCCGGGTTTCTCCTCACTTTCAATAACAGAAAAACCTTTTACGATGCGGCCGACACGGGCCTTTTTGGGGACATGAGGCTCATTGGCGACGAGGGTATCGACCTTGCCGCCATTCCAATCGGCGACAACTACACCATGGGCCCCAAAGACGCTCTTAGGGCAGTGGAGTTTTTACGGCCGAAGCAGGTCATACCCATTCACTACAACACCTTTCCAATCATTGAGCAAGATGCCCATGAATGGGCCCGGAATGTTCGGTCCCAGACGACAACCCAGGCGGTTGTTTTGGAACCAGGGGCCGTTCTCGAACTTTAACCAGGGCTATTCGGACAACCAATCCAGCAGGGTTTCTGATCGGGAAAGGGCTTCCATGGCGGTGTTTCCAAGCACATTGACATGACCCAGTTTTCGTCCCTGACGGGGGCTTTTCCCATACAGGTGGAGCCTTACACCCGGGATGGCCAGCCAATCTTCCGGGGGTCGGTGGGAACCAATCAGGTTGAGCATAACCGTGTGATGATTTGCTTCCGTTGACCCCAGGGGCCAGCCCAAAATCGCCCGGATATGGTTTTCAAACTGGCTTGTTTTTGCCCCATCCATTGTCCAATGCCCTGTATTGTGAACCCTTGGAGCCATTTCGTTTGCCACCAGGGATGCTCCCACCTGAAACCATTCGATGGCCAGGACACCTACATAATCCAAAGCTTCCATGACCTTTTCCATGGCTTGTCTGGATTGGTGTTCCAAGGGATCGTTGGGTGCTATTCCCGGGGCGGGGGCAATGGTTTTATGCAAAATACCTTTGCGGTGAAAATTTTCCACCAAGGGATAGTGGCGTATTTCCCCTTTGGTGGATCGGACGGAAACCTGCGAAAGCTCCCGGTCAAAGGGCACCAACCCTTCCAGAATCAGAGGTTGACTTCCCAAAGCGTCCCATCCCTGGCTCACATCGGAAGGCATGTTGAGCCGCACCTGCCCCTTGCCATCGTAACCGAATCGCCTGGTTTTGAGGATTGCAGGCAGACCGATTTCAAGCGTTGCTTGTTGAAGTCCTTCATGGGTTGTCACCGGGGCAAAGGGTGCCGTGGGAATCAAAAGCGATCGGAAAAATTCCTTTTCCACCCATCGGTCCTGGCTCTTTTCAAGGGCCAAACACCCAGGGTGGACGGGCAAATGGTTCGAGAGGTGTTCGATGGCCTTCAGGGGCACATTTTCAAACTCAAAGGTCGCACATTCGAGCCCATCGGCAAAACGGTCCAGTGTTTCCAATTGGTCCAAAGGGCCTGAAACCAGGGGTGAAACATGACCTGCCGGGGCCTCTGGCGAACCGTCCAGGATGCGAAACTTTAACCCTAGTGGATAACCCGAAAGGGCAAGCATTCTGCCCAGTTGCCCGCCCCCGATGATGCCTATGCATTTTGTCAAAAGGACCGTCCTCCATGGCAAGCCAAGTGAGCTTCATTCTAGGGTTTTTCCTAATCCTGGTCAGGCCTGGGAATAAGGTTCTGGTGGGTCGATTCACCCCCTCATGAAACCCCTGTTTCACGCTTTGCCCGGCCTATTCCCCTAGAATGAAAGGAGATTCCAAAAGCAACAAAGCACGATCGACATGGCTGATTCCTTTCCCAGACGCCGTTCCCTTTCCCATGTGGGGGGTGCCATTGAAACCGCAGGAGACGCTTCTGTTGCCAAGGCGTTGGCCTTTGCCATGGAAGTAAATCCCTCCATGGGGAGTGGGGCCGTTTCCAATGACAATCCAACCCGTAATCATGTTCACGGTTTTCACACCTATCCTGCCCGGATGCACCCGGTAACCGCAGCCCGGTTGGTGGATGCTTTTTGCCCGGCGGGGGGCCGAATTCTCGATCCTTTTTGCGGTTCGGGAACCGTTCTGGTCGAGGCCCTGATTCAGGGGCGGACCGCCTTGGGAGTAGACCTCAACCCTTTGGCGGTGCTTTTGTCTTCGTGCAAAACAAAGGCTCGCAACCAAAGCCAATTGTCGGAAATGGTCGCTGAGGCTGCCCAATGTGCCTCACTTGCGGATGAACGCCGGATTGCCCGGACCAAACCTACCCGGCGTTATCCCCGCCTCGATGCTGTCCTTTTCGAACCCCATCTCCTCATGGAGCTTGATTCGCTTCGGCTTGCCATTCATGAACGACGAAAAAGTCCTGTCGGGCCCGATTTGGCTCTGGTATTGTCCTCCATCCTGATCAAATGTTCCAACCGGGTAGGGGACACCTCAAACAACACCACTCCCCGCAAATTGGCTCCCGGATTTCCTGCGAAACACTTTGTCCATAAGGCCGAAGAATGGGCTCTCCGGTTAGCCGATTTTGCCTCCCTGTTGCCATCCGGCTCCAAGGCAGAAGCTACCATTCTCCAGGGAGATGCCACCCATCTTGGGCTCCTCTCCATGGACCCGGTGGAGGCAATCGTAACCTCGCCTCCGTATGCGGCCACCTATGACTATTATGAACATCATGATGTCCGGCTCAGGTGGTTGGGAATGGACCCGATTCCCTTTCAAAGGGGCGAATTGGGATCCCGTAGCGCCTATCAAAAACTGTATCCCAATTCCGCCAAACGCCTTTGGTCGGAGGAGCTTGGCCGATTCCTTGTTTCCGCGCATGGTTTGTTGAAAAAAGGCGGGAATCTGGTGATGGTGATTGCCGATTCCTCGGTGGGAGACATTGCCCTTCGTGCGGATGAAATCGTGGCGGAAATAGCCCGGGACTGCGGTTATCTCCCCACCGCCAAGGCGTCCCAGGCAAGACCCCATTTTCATGGCCCCGGCCAGGAAGCTTTTTCCCGGCGGCCCCGGGCGGAACATGCGATCGCATTAAAAAAGAGATAAATTGTCGCGTACCTGGGCTGGGAGCCCTTCCTTTGGCCCTAAACCCAAAAGGGCACAAAAAAGCCTGCCCGAAGATCGGGCAGGCCAGTTTTTGATTTCGAAAGGATTCCTGGAAAGGGATCAATCCCAGTCTGCGAAGTTGCTTCCGGGAGTGTCAAATCGGGTTACAGTATTGAAGGTGGTCGCACTGATGTTGGGGGAGATATTCCTGACGCTGCCATCGCCCATGAGGCTGTTGAACCCACCGGAAGTAAAAGCCTGGATGTACAAATCCTGGGAAAGGTTTTTTCCTGGTCTAAGCTGGACCGGAAAAAGGGATCCAGGGTGAACACCCACTTTGGCCACGGTGCCCCCCGCAGTGGCTTCCCCGAACCAAACCCTCTTGTTGGTGGTCGTGTTGCCCGATTTCTCCACCGCAACCATGGTGTTGGAACCACCGTTCACCATGTCGGTTGGATAGCGGATGGCGGGTAAACCACCCAGGGAGTTGACCCCGGAGGCAACCCCGGTTGTTCCATCATTGGGAGATCCTCCCGGAAAAAGGACACCGTTTAACGCATAGCTTGAAACCGGTTCCAAGCCATTGGTGGAAATATCCGAAGGGGAATTCAGGACCTTCAAAACCTTGGTGCCAAAAAGGGCTGCCAAAGCCCCGGTAGCGGTTGTGGAAGCCAGTGGTCCGTTGGAAGCAATGGCAAGGGGATAGTAGGAAGTGTCAAAGAGGAGGCCTACACTCGGATTGCCCGGATCCACCAATCCTGCCGCCACATAGGCTTGGCTGATTGCGACCATACCTTGACGATATTGGACATCATTGTCCAGATACGGAAGGAGATTGAAGAAAGCCGAGACCGGGGGACCACCTCGAAAACTGCCAAAACCAGGGGGCAGCCTTTCTTTGTTTTGGGTGGTGCAATTGGTAAGGGCAAGGCCAATGTTTCGCATGTTGTTTACGGAACTAATGTTGTTGGCAGCTTCCCGCACTTTTTGCACGGCCCCCATCATGAGGCCAACCAAAACCCCAATGATGGCGATCACCACCAATAGCTCAATCAGGGTGAAACCCTTTCGGGATGATTTGATTCTGGACATGACATTCCTCCTCAATCAGGGAGAGTATTATGATAGGATAAGACCTCCTTATCCTATCAAGACTCTGCTCACAATTCCAAGTTCAAAAACACCTATTACTCCAGGATGGTCCAATAAAAGACCACATCGGGATCATCATTGACTTTGTAATCTTTCATAGGCCCAGGGTTGCCCCGACTGATGATTTTCGCACCAAGGGCATGGGGCCTTCGGAAAACGGCCCACAACTGTCCACCTGCAAACTGGGCCTCCACCGTTTCCTCGTCCACGGTATCCGGATCAATAGTTAGCACCAGGGCTTGGGCCTGGGCCAAGGCCAGGAGATTGACCGCATTGCCTGTCCGTGGTTCGATGTTGGTGGGATTGTTGGTAAGTATTTCCTTGAAAGGTTGGTTTGTGTTTATGGGAACGGGCAGGTTTCCAAAATCCCCGGTGGAGGGATCGATTGCCCCGTCAATGTTCGCCTGGGTAATCGCTCCGGTCGCCGAGGTTTCATAGGCCTTGATCCGGGTACGATCGACTGCGGCGAACAATTTGTACCGGGTTTGGCGACCTGCTGCCGCTCCGATTTCGCCCCCCAGTTTCACGGGCAAGGTAGTGGAATCAGTGACTTCAAAGAAACCCACGGTAAGCCATATGCCAAAGACATTGCTTCGAATGGTTGTCTGATTGAGAATCTTGTCCAACATCTCCAGCCGAACCAACGGGTGTACCGATCCGGATTGGGTTAGGTCAGGCGCGCCATTGATTCCCTGGTTGGTCCCTACGAACGGGTCCCATTGCAGTCTGTACTGTTGGTCCCATGGGTCCAGGTTGGGCAAGGGGGTTTTGCTCCCTTGGGAATAGAGGCTACCCATCCGGGACCAAGGGTTCAGGGTGGTAATGTAGTTTCCGGCGGACCTCGCACTGGCCAGGGATCGAGCCACGGAACGGACCGAATCAGGGGAAAAATGCGAAGCGGTGTTCGCATCGAGCAAGGCATCAAGGACAGGGCTCAAGTTTCCTGTTTCATCCAATGGCATGGTATTGAGGTTGACTCTTCCCATCATCCGGCCACCGGAGGGTAACAAGGCAACCGCTTTGCCGGAAGAGTTGGAAAGGAAATATTCCCCGTGGCATTGGACCATATCAAGAAAACGGTGCAGGCCGGTTGTCTCATCCATCCAGGCGGAGGCATGTTGGTGGGCAATCGATCGTTTGGTGGTGGAGTCCACCTCGACAAATTTCTGGGTGAGTTCATGAGGCCTAAAGGTGCTGACCAAAAGGAGGCCAGCGGGGCTGACAAGTTGGCGGTCATAGTGCACCAGCCAATCGGGGGTTTCGGCATTGGTTCCGTTGGAGGGGGCAAAGGCAATGGGCTGAGAGGTAAAATTGAGCTGGCCAAAGGTATGAAGTGGGGCAGCGACATTGGTTTTGGCGGATTCGATGTAAGCACCCAAATCTTTGGTTGCCCCGGTGGAAGCATCCTTGACCTCTTTTCCCGCATAAGGTTGGCGGCGCCCATAGCTTTTGCGTTCTGCAACTGGTTTTAAAACCGCATTGACCCCGGAATTGGTTCGCTTGCGGGCATCCTGGACCATTTCCGGTTTCAGGGTGGCAAAATCGACCAGGACATAAGGATTGGTTGTTGCTTCGGGTGCAAGGCCCGGGTTGGCCAAGCGCCTCAGCAGGATGGTCGCTTCGGGAGCGGTTGCCTGGTTTTTGGGCCAGGTGTAGCGAAGGGTGGATTGTTCCAAAGGAGTAACCGAAGGACCAAAGGCCTCGCAGATATTGTCTGCCAATTTGGGGCCTATCAGGAGAATCCCTTTGTCTCCCGTTTGGGCATTTCCGGAAAATTGATCCCAAGAGGGGGGAAGGATCAGGGGGTTGGTATCGGAATCAGAGGCATCTTTCCAGGTGGTGATGCTTGAGGGTGTCCCGCCAAAAGAATGGGGAGTCGTCGAGAAATTGACCTCTCCGCTTCGGTCCGAAGCAAAAGGGTCGTTCAGTGCCAGGGGCCGGGAGGCGGCCAGTTCCAACTGGTAAACCGATTGAAGGGTCATCCCGTTTTTTATCTGAATGTAGGCATCATTGGTCCGGTTGACATTGTTGGCCACGGGTGGGAGGGAAGAGGGAGTGGGGTTGAGCAGTTCCATAAAAACGCTGACCGTGTAATCATCGGTGGCGTTTCCGGAGGTTTTGGCGAAATCGGCCTGGGTGTTATCCGCTTGGGCATAGAGTTCATTAAGGACGACTTTGGGCAATTCGGTTCCATAAAGTTTGCGACCCGTTCCCGGAGCATTGGTGGGAGACAAATCCAAAACAGTCATGACATCATCGGGATCGATAAAATCGACAATGTTGACGGCCAACTGGGCCAGCCAGACCCAAGCCTTGTATTGGGGGTTGGCGAGGTCAGCCGTGGGCCGCATGTCAGGCGTTCCCGTAGCCGAACAGAGGCCATCCAGCACTTTGGTAGCCAGGAGCAACCGGGACTTGGTGGCTAGGGAGACTTGAGCTTGTGATCCAGCATCGGTCGGATAAAGCCCGGTGGCCGGGTCAATGGCCGGATAATCCGCCCCGATTTGAGCCAGGTTGATGCGGGCGAAGCGGGTAAGGTCTTTGATGGCCAAACCCACCGTATTGAATTCCGAAAGGGGGCTTCCCCCCGGGCCTGCAAAGGGAACCGGGTGCCTTGGGTAAAAAGGAGCGATGGAGGCATCGGCCCAAAGGAGTCCTTGCGATTTGCGGTCCGAAAAATAGCCGGAAATTCCCGGTTTGTCAAAATCGGCACTATGGAGGGTAATCGTATCCAAAAAGGGGCGTTTGGAGTTGCGATCACCATAATAATCCAGGTGGGGAAACAGGGCACTCTTGATTGGATAGGTGTTGGTAGCAGGCGACTTGTAGAAATCCTGATCTTTTTTGGAATTCCAAAGAAGCAGTGGGCCAAGGTCTCTCAGTTTGAAAGCCATATTGCTGCCGCCTGGAAAGCTTGGGTTGTACCCGACAGGATGGATGTAATTACCTCCCATCCCGTTGGCACTGGTTTCAATGTGGGACCAGTTGCCAAAAACAGCAGAGGTAAAATAGGGAAAGGAATGGAAATAGAATCCACCGCCCGCACCGGGTAGCATGGCGGGTACCCCTGACCCCCCGTTCTGGTTGACATCCACTCCACCGTTGAAATCGACCTGAAAATGGGCTCGGGGGGAATAGCCGCCGGAACTACTTCCAGACCCCCCCCCGGCAAAGAAATACCCGTCGGGGAGGGCGTTTTGGCCACCGTACTTGGTGTCCAAAACATTGGACTGTTGGGGATTCTCCCCCATGGCGGCCATGAGCTTGTCGAGGTTGGCTTCCCAGGGACCATACCCTTCGTGACTTCCGTGAACGAAATTGACAGGGTCACGGGCCATCCGGTTACCCGCCCAATTCAGGTTTAGCCTTCCGTCCAGGTCGATGATGAGGGGGGCCACCATCATTTTGTATTTTTTGCCGTTGGCAAGGGTCTGGATGGGCGAGTTGATGTCGATCCAGATGGAGTCTTCCACCGTTCCCCCGGGGAGGTTGATCACATCATATTTTCCGGTTTGGGGAGGGTAGGCGGGGAATCCGGGAGCCATTTCCGCACCGGGTCGGTAGCGAAATGTTTTTTGATCGAAAATGGAGGTTGAACCGGAGGAAACGGCATTGCGCCAAAAGGAGGGCTCTTCAATTACCATGGCCTTGGTGTTGGGATCCATTCTGGTTTTGGCGAGGAACCAGTGGCGGGTGTCCGGGGCCGTGTAGCCTACATTGGGTTGGCCGGAAACGGTGGTTTGGCCGAAAAAATTGACCTTGTTGAGTTCCGGGAGAAGGGTGTTGGGATCGCTGAAACCGGATCCCCCAAAAGGCCTGTCCAGGGGGAAGGTTTGGTTGGTGTAGCCGTAGAGGCCTCTGGCCAAACTGTGTCCGCGAACCACCGAGGCTTTGCCAAAAGTGTCATCCTTTACATCGTAAACCAACTGTCCAAGGATCAGGTTGAGGGCGGTTTCGGGATCCATGCGGGGTTTGTAATCTGCTTTTTGCTCGTCCAGAACGGCTTCACTGACCTGTTCCAAAGACGAGGCGTACATGACAAAGGTGATGCCGATAATGGCCAAAAGGGTAAGCATGGCCAGTACGACAAGGAGAATGACCCCTTGGCGATTGTTGTCCGGTTCCTGGATTGGGATCTTCATGGTTCACCTCCTGCCGGGGTACCCCGGAGGCCTTTCCTTAGAGCGGTTCGATGATGGTCATCTGCCGGGTGATTTCATTATCCGGGTCATAAACGCGAAGGATGATTTTGATGGCAAAAATTTTGGGAGGAGAACGCGAAGTAAGGATGCCGTCCGGGTTTGTGGTCCATTGCCATTGGTTGGCCACCCATGATCCGGTTTTGTTGGAATAGGTGGGAGGATTCACCATCGCGTTTTTCGCCCAATTGGCCTCCGCCGAGGTGTCAAAAAAACCATTCACTCCAAGGGAAATGGGATCACCCACCTTGTCCAGTAACTGCACTTCAAACGAAACCACATTTCTCAGGATCAGGGTACTGGTGTTGAACCGGTTATTGAGTGGGGCCTGAATCGGTTGCACGGAGGCCCGATTGGCCGGATTGGTCATTTCTGTCAAACCATTCCAACTCGGGGCAGGGGAGAAACTGAGTTGGGAATCGGGGACGGTTCCGGCATCGGTGGATTCTTTCAGGAGCCACGATTTCATATGCAGCGAATAAAGGGGCAAATTGGTAGGGTCCCCTGAAATCAGCCCGGTTTTGGCGGCGTCCAAAACATCGGGAGGGCCAAGATAAAAAGCCACCTCACCTTTGGGCCGACGGACCAGTTGGGCACTTTCGAAAAACTTGTGGTCAATGGTGGTCAAAAATGCTGGCCGGGTGGCATTGGAAGGATCGTAATAGGCCGAAAAAAGGTCCGATGGGGATAATCCATTTTGCAAAACCGTCATGGAAAGCCTATGATCCGAAATCGCATTGCCGGTTTTGACCCCAATGGAATCAAAATCCAAACTTCCCCCAGGTACGGGATCCTCAGGTTGGGCTAGTTGGTCCAGCCTAAGGTATCCCTCCCGACCAAAGGTATTGGTGGGATCTTTTAACTGCTCCTCCAGGTAACCAGGTGGGTTCCCGCATTTGGAAAAAAAGGCCCCGGTACCGCTGGAATCCCATGCTTGCCAAAAGGTATCATCAGAGGGTTGGACATTTTGGGTGAAGTGGGTTGCCTTGGCCATGCTCCGGATCAATTGGCCCGCCGACCTTAATTGTTCGGAAAGGTCCCCGGCGGCCTTCATATCCCGAAAGGATTTGGTGGCAAGGACAAATATGGTACTGACCAAGCTCATGATAAAAATGACAAGGCCAAGGGAAACAAGCAATTCCACAATCGTGAAGGCTTGGGATCGTTTTCCCTTTTGTGGCCCAAGGGCCGTCTTAAAAGTCATGACGCCCTCCTAATTGAATTGCAATTGACCTTTGGGGAAAACGCCACCCAGATAATCCACCCAAAAAAATTCAGGCGTGGCCGCCGTATTGTATTTGCGCACCAGGGGACGATCCAATTCCAACCTGTAACAGGTGGCCCCCGCACTATCCTTACCTTCGGTAACCGATTGGAGTTGGTAATACTCAAATTCCCGATTGGTGGTCTCCACGATCCAGGAGCCTTTGTCCAAAGTACGGGCACCCTCTTTGGTGGGAAGGACGGAAAGAGCCAATGCGGTATTTCCTGCGGCCCCGGCATCGGCCATAGTAGCCAGGGTAAGTTCCTGGTCATTTCCCGAATCATAAAGATTGGGACTGCGCCCGTTGTACACCAAAAGGGTTACATCATAGAGTCCCCCATTGGACTCTTTGCGAATCAGATAAGCCAGGGAAAACGCCTGACCTCGGCCAACCACCGGGCCAACCGAACCAGAAGCATCCCACTCAATATCATCCTGAAGCGAAAACCACTTTTTCCGAAATTGAAGGATGGTCCCTGAAACACCGTTAGGAAGGACGCTTAAAAAATTGACAGGAGTATAGGTGAGGGGTTTTTGGGTTGAGGTTCCCGGGTATTCAATCGTTAAGGCTCCGGTGATTTGGGCAGTTTGATCGAAAAGGCAAATCCGCATGTTGTCTTGTAAAGGATTCGAAAAAGTCAGATTGTTAATGTTCAACATGCCTGTTTTCACCAGCACCGACAAGTTGGAAAGCCCATTGTTTGCCACAAGGGCAATACGAGCGTTGTTGAGGGCGGTTTTGACCTTCATCGCCCCGACCGGAAAAAGCACCAGAATGGAAAGGGAACCGACAGCGAGAATGAAAATCGTGGCCAGGACTTCGACAAGGGTAAGGCCTTGACGATGGGAGGGCCTTTCCGAAGTAGGGGAGTAACCAATCATTAGTTGGCCCCCGCCTTGCCCAACACCCTTGTTACCCCGGTTGCGGCTTCCAGGTTGATGTAGGTTTCATTGATGGCCAGGTTGGCCAGGGCCTGAGATTCCCCAGTGGTCAGGACGATATTACTATTGCCCGAATCGGGTGCGGGTTTGATGTAGGGCGTTCCCGGATCGGTCTGGACAACCTTGACCGTCAGGTTGCCACTGTTTTTGGGTATGCCTTGGCCGTTGGCGTTGAAAAGGATGGTCTTTGAACCCCCCGTTGCCGCCAGGGACAGGTCCACGACAATGCCCGGGCTTCGATCCCATTTCAGGACCGGTTCGTTGGGAATGGCCGTTGGTTTTCGAAGGATTTTGAAGGATTGACCGTTCAAAAGGATCGCACCGGAAAGAGGTAAACGGAGTTTTGAACTTTCTTGAAATGGCTCGATGGGTGCAGCCATATTGGTACCACCGATGTAAGCGGCTTTGTCCGAGATGATATAATCGCCGGAGGCAACCGCCGGGGTGAAAGTGGGGGCGATCCAGTTTCCGGTTCCCTGATCATATTTGGTCAGGTAGAGGTCAGGGGTATTGTTTGGGGTGGTACAAGCCTCGATTTTAAGGTTGGTAACCGAGCCATAAATCAGGGGGGGGGATTGAACGAAAGTAAGCGAAACTCCCAGATTTCCGGGAAGGGTGTTGAATTCGATCCCGGTAATGGCTTTGTCCCGGATAGCCCATTGCCTGGCCCGCATCAGGGAATTGCGGAGGATGTCGGCGGATTTGTACATTTCCTCGCGTTGGTTGTAGCTTGGGTAAATGGCCATCACCATTCCCATTACGCCAAGGATGATGCCAATGACCACCAAAAGCTCTACCAAAGAGTAAGCAGGTCGGTATTTCGAATTTTTCTGGTGAATCACGGCCCGACCTCCTTCCCTAAAGGTTGCTGCTCAATGCTTTGGGTGGGTTGCTTGGAGTGGCCGGGCTTCCCTGAAGGAAGGGATTGCCCGGGAACAGGTAGATAGGGTCCCCCCACTGATCGGCCAGGAATGGAATTTTTCGTGAGCCATCAGACCCAAATTGGATGGTGTTTCCCCCAAGGGTTTCGGGATCCAGGGAACTGAACCGGCCCACCTTCAAAACCATGTAAAGGCAAAAAGCCTTTTCAAAAACCAGATTAGTAGGATCATTTTTGCCCCCGCCGTTTACCACCGATCCGTTAGGGAGGGCCAACCCGTTGAAGGAGGCAGTATTGCTGGCCCCATTCAATCCATGGTTTAGCATGGTTGCCTTGTAGGCGGGGTGGTTGATGGCTTGGTTGTTGATGCCGGGGGAGGGCAGGGGAGCATTATTGATATTGTCCACAAATACCAGGTTCCATTGATTTAAAACCTGGTTAAGAACCTCGATGTCTGCATCCCCTGCAGTGGTCGCATCCACACTCTTTCTGGTCTGATCGACCAATTTGCTGGCTTGGGTCGTTAGGGCATTATTGAGGGTATCCACCAACAGTTGGGTGGCGGCCCGTCTTTGGGAGGCAATCACCTTTACCGCCACACCAGTAGTGGCGGCGGCAAGGATACCAATGATGACGATCACCACCAGCAACTCAATTAGGGTGAAAGCCAATCGCAAGGGGAAAAGGGTTTTTCCCGCCCCCAAAAGGGCTTTCGGATGGGAACGACCCGGCGCAGGGTGAGGGAGGAGTTTCTCAAGGGAGGCAATCATGAGTCACCTCAATCCACAGGTTTCGAAAGCACAGATTCGGCAAAGTTGGCCTGGTCATCGGCCCCACCTGTTACATCCGCATCCGTATACCCTTTGAAAAGGACGGGCCGGGTCTGATTGACGCCGAACAATCCATCCTTTCCCGCACTCAGGATTTGGTAGCCCTTGGGGTTGTAGAGTTTGTTGGCCGCTTGGAGGTAGCGACCGGGGAACAAAACGGAGGGACGGTCCAGGTCAGCGGCGGTAGGGTCCCTGGAAATGTTGTTGTAAACGATCATGCCAATCCCGGAATTGGCTTTCCAACTATCGCGGTAGGTGAAAAATCCGTTGGCTTGCAAGATCAACCGATCGGGTTTGAAATCATAAAAGGGGCCTTTCCGTTTTCCTCCGGCAACTGTCGGATTGGTCCCGCGATTGAACCCATCACCTCCGGAGAGGGAAGGGATCCCCCCGAGGAAAAAGACCCAAGCCTGGTCCGCATTCAAGGTAGCCACATCCGTGGTGGAGGCATTGCCATTCCAGTTTACTGTGCCAGACAACCCCGGAAACATCATCTGCAAAAGGCGCTGGGAGGCGGCCTGAATGGGGTCGGTTGTATCGTAGGTCAGGTCATCACGGAGGATGATTTGGCTGGGAATGTAGGGGACACTGCCCAGTTCCCGGGCGGCATTGGCCAAAGCCAGTTCGATTTGGGACATTTCGGTTTTGACGCTGACTTGCCGGCTGAATTGGATGGCCCGTTGGACCCCGACCGTAAGCAAGGATGCCAGGACCGCAATGATGGCAATCACGATCAGGAGTTCGACAAGGGTGAAAGCCCCCCGGGCGGGGGTTACCGCCCGAGGTGGATGAACCGGGTACAAAGATACCCGGTGGTTGGTGGAAACGGGGATGATCGTTTTCATGGGATTTCCTCTTTAGTTTCCTCGCATTATTTGGACAAGGTTTCCAAAAGGTTGATCAGCGGATAAAAGAGGGCGATGACGATGGTTCCCACAATCAGGCCCAGGATGACGATCATGATCGGTTCGAGCAAACTGAGCAGTGCCTCCACCATCACATCGACTTCCTCATCGTAGACATCCGCCACTTTATAAAGCATGGAGTCGAGGTCACCGGTTTCCTCACCCACATCCACCATGTTGACAACCATGTCATCGACAAGGCGGCTTTCACGAAGGGGGGCGCAAATCGTGTCACCCTCACGGATCGACTCGTAAATGCGCTGATACATGCGTTCGAATACCGCATTGGTGCAGGTTTCCCTCACAATGGACAGCGATTCCAGAATCGGCACACCCGAGGCAATCAGGGTTCCCAATGTTCGCATCGTCCGGGCCACGGAAATCTTTTCGATCAAAGGACCAATGATCGGAATGTAAAGATAGAGCCGGTCGATGATGTAATTTCCTGTCCTGTTGAGTCGGATGAGCTTGATCAAAAGCCAATACGACATGGGAAACAGGGGCAAGACATACCAATAAGTGGCAAACCACTTGGAGGTATCCATGAGGAACTGGGTAATATCGGGAAGTCTCATGCCGAAGTCTTTGAAGATCTTCTCAAATTTCGGGATGATGTAAATCATGATGAAGGCCAAAATGGCAATCGCCACCATGATCACCACCAGGGGATACACCATTGCCCCGGTGATTCTGCCTTTTAGGCGTTGACTCTTTTCCTTGAATTCTGCAAGGCGCCTGAGGATGACTTCGAGGGCACCACCCGCTTCGCCAGCCTTGACCATGTTGACATACAGTCGATCAAAGCATTTGGGGTGTTTGCCAAAAGACTCGGAAAGGGTTGTCCCGGATTCGACATCCTCCACCACATCCATGAGGGCATTTTTGAGGATGCCCCCTTTCATCTGACCTTCGAGGATTTTGAGGGACCGAAGGACGGGAAGGCCAGCGTCCTGAAGGGTCGAGAATTGGCGGGTAAAGGTACAAAGCGACTTCATCGACACGCCGCCGATGGAGAAGGATTTGCCTTTTTTCTTGCCTTTGGTCTTTTTCTTGCCTTTGGTCTTTTTGCCGGCGACTTCGGTGAGCTGGGTCACGAAATAGCCCATGTTTTTGATTTTCTGCTGGGCATCTTCTTCGGAGGCAGCGTCAACCTGGTCTTTGACTTCCTTACCCAAATTGTCCATCGCCTGATATTTGTAGGTCGGCATGGCAAATCCTCCTTGGCAAAAAACCGGTAACCCGGCGTCGTAATTCTATGGTTTGGTTGGCTTAGTTGTCCGTGATCGTTTCGCGGACGATTTCCTCAATGGTGGTAAGGCCAGCGTGAATCGCTCTTAGGCCGCAATCCCTGAGTGTTTCCATATGGCCCACCTTGATGGCACAAATGCGAAGATCATCCGTGGAGGCGTTGTTGGAGATCATGTCCCTGATGGGGTCAGACATGATCATCAATTCATGGATGGCCATCCGGCCTTTATAACCGGAATTGTTGCATTTTTCGCATCCTCTGCCATAGTAGAACGGTTTCCCGGCGGCCATTTCCGGAGTGAGTTGCAACTCCATTAAAAGGTCAGGGGATGGGTTGAACAGTTCCTTGCAGTTGGAGCAAACCTTCCGGACTAGGCGTTGGGCCAGGATGGCTTCCACGGTCGCCGTGATGAGAAAGGGATCAAGTCCCATGTCCCGCATGCGGGTAATCGTGGAGGGGGCATCGTTGGTATGGAGGGTGGAAAAAACAATGTGTCCAGTCAGAGAGGCCTGGACGGCGATCTGTGCGGTTTCAAGATCCCGGATTTCGCCTACAAGGATTTTATCGGGATCCTGCCTCAATATAGCCCGGAGTGCCGAGGCGAAATCCAAGCCAATTTCGTGGTTGATTTGGCATTGGATGAGACCCTCGATCTCGTATTCGACCGGGTCCTCGGTTGTAATAATCTTGTCTTCAATGATATTAAGCTCGGAAAGACACGCATAAAGGGTGGTGGTCTTCCCTGATCCGGTGGGCCCTGTCACGAGAATGATGCCGTTTGGCTTGGTGATAACCTCGCGAAATTGGTCAATCAGATGTTGGGGCATCCCGGTACTGCCAAGGCTCAGGTTCACATTGGATTTGTCCAGGATCCGGATGACGATGCTTTCGCCAAACATGGTGGGCAATATGGAAACCCGCATATCGATACGGGCACCACCGACCGTGAGTTCAATGCGGCCGTCCTGGGGTAGACGCCTTTCGGTGATGTCGAGGTTTGACATGACCTTGATACGCGAGGAGATGGCGTTGGCAAGTTGGCGGGGAGGGGGGACGAGTTCATAAAGCACGCCATCACATTTCATTCGGAGTTTGTACTCATCCTCAAACGGTTCAAAGTGAATATCCGAAGCACGGTCTTTGATCCCCATCAAAAAGACCATGTTTATAAGTTTCCGCACGGGGGCCGATTCGGCAAGCTCCATCATGGATTCAAGGTCAATGGAGCTTTGCCCGCCTCCCCTGCCTCCGGCAATATCTGTGTTGGATTCGAGTTGCTTGATGAGGTCGACCAGGGATTCTTCCTTGCCCAGATAGCATTTTTTTAGGACTTCCTCCATTGCTTCGGGGTGGGCCAACCAAACCACAACTTCATTCAGACTGAGGAGGTTCCTCAGGTCGTCGGCGGCACCCATATGGGCCGGATCTGAAACCGCTATCGTTAATACCTTGTCTTTGTAATTGAGAGGAAGGACCTTGTAAACGACCGCCATGGTTTCGGGAACCAGGGTAAGGGCTTCCGAGGTGGGCTTTACCTCGATGAGATTGACAAGTTTGATCCCTTGTTGTTCGGCCAGCGCCTGGTAAAGTTGGTCCTGGTTCAAAAGGCCGCGGGTGATGGCAACCTGTCCGACCTGATTTCCTGAGTTTCTGGCTTCTTCGAGGAGATCCCAAAGTTGATCATCATCCAGAAAACCAAGGTCCACCAGGACCTGACCCAATTTGCGCCGCCCCCCAGCCTCTGTATCATCCTTGCGTTTGACGGGTTTGGCGGCTGGAGTTGGCTTGGGAGCAGCGGGTGCGGGAGGTTTGGAGGGAGTTGCCGGGCGCGATCCTTGGGTGGCGGGATTAGCTGCCGGGGGCTTTGGGGTGGTTGCAGGTTGGCCCGGAGCACCCGCAGCCTTTACGGCCGGGTTGGGTTGACCGGCAACGGGAGCGGCGGGCTTGGGGGATGTGGTGGGTTGGCCTGGGGCACCCGCAGGCTTTACGGTAGGGTTGGGTTGACCAGCAACGGGACCGGCGGGCTTGGGGGATGGTGCGGGTTGGCCCGGGGCACTTGCGGGCTTTACGGCCGGGTTGGGTTGACCAGCAACGGGAGCGGCGGGCTTGGGGGCTGGTGCAGGTTGGCCTGGGGCACCGGCGTTCGCCCTGGGAGTGCCTGGGTTTGAGCCGGGAGATGGGTTGGGTGGGTTGGTTGACATAGTTGTTTGGGCCCGGTTTTAGGGAAAATGGGGGGGGACTAGCGACGCCTCATGCCTTGACCACGACGGTCGCCATCATCCTCATCCTCATCATCATCTTCCTCTTCTTCGTCTTCTTCCTCGTCCTCCTCCTCTTCGGCCTCATCGCCTTCCTCTTCCATCATGCCGGCCTCAGCCCGGGCAATGCGGGCGGCGAGTTCTGCGGGTTTGGAGGAACGCATGAGGCACTCTTCTTTGGCAACGATCCCCTTTTGCCATAATTTGAAAAGGCTTTCGTCAAGAAGGAACATCCCCTCCTTTCGCCCTGTTTGAATGGCGGAATCAATGCGGTAGGTTTTGTTTTCACGGATGAGGTTGGCGATGGCGGGGGTGATGACCATCATTTCGTAGGCGGCGATGACCCCATCCGGTTTTTTGGGCATTAAGGCTTGGGAAAGGACCCCGATCAAAGCGGTGGAAAGCTGGGTCCGAATTTGGTCCTGTTGTTCCTGGGGGAAAACATCGATGATTCGATTGATGGTAGAGGCGGCTCCGTTGGTATGGAGGGTGCCAAAGACGATGTGACCGGTTTCTGCGGCTTCGATGGCGGCATGAATGGTTTCAAGGTCACGCAGTTCACCCACGAGAATGATGTCGGGATCCATACGGAGGGCCCGCCGGATACCTTCCTTGAAGGTTCCCACATCGACCCCGATTTCCCGTTGGTTGATTGTGCATTTTTGGTGGGTATGGAAATATTCGATGGGATCTTCCAAAGTGATTACATGCTTGTCGTAATTTTGATTGATGAAATTGAGCATGGAGGCAAGAGAAGTCGTTTTGCCTGAACCTGTTGGACCGGTTACAAGGAGGAGTCCACGAGGGCGGGTAATGAGCCTCTTGATGGCTTCCGGCATTCCGATTTGTTCAAAAGTGAGGAAGCCCGAGGGGATTTTGCGCATCACCATGCCAATGTTGCCGCGTTGCTTGAAAACGGCAACACGAAAACGAACACCGCCGGTGTACTCAATGGCAAAGTCGGCCCCACCCTTTTCCTGTAGCTCTTGCTGGCACCGGTCAGGGGTTATCGATTTCATCAGGGCGGTGGTATCATCGCTTTCAAGAACTTTGGTATCCAGTTTGCGCATTCTGCCATGCTGGCGGATAACCGGGGGTTGCCCAACGGTAATGTGGAGATCATTCGCTTTAAGCTGGATAACGGTGGTCAATAGTTTGTCAATAAGAACCGAAGATAATGCCACGGCAATCACTCCCCTTGGGAAACACAAGGACGGGTGGGCAAAGAGCCCTCAAGCGCATGCAGTGGTCTGCAACAAAAGAAAAGGGGCAAAAGCCAATGGCCTATACCTTTTTCCTTATCTCTTAGGGTATCGACTCAACCGCATAGGCGTCCAAACCTCATTAAAAAAAACTTTCAAAATGGAATGGAATTCAGGTTAGGCGCACCGAATTTAGTGCTTGGCGGATACCTTTGATGTTGCCGTGACACCCTGTTTGGAAGGCAAACCAGGTTTTCCCGTCTCGTCCTTGCCCCCCTCTTTGGGGTCTTCCTTTTTCTTGATCAGGTCCTCCTCGGGGTCGGCATGGTGGCAAATGCTCAAAACCTCCTCGAGGGTGGTGATTCCCTTGAGGGCCTTGATTACCCCATCCTCGAGCAGGGTTTTCATGCCGGTGGCACGGGCCGCCCGCCGCAATTCCTGGGTGGGCGATCCCTTGAAAGTCATCTCCCGAATCTTGCCATTCATTTTGAGCAATTCATAAATTCCCTTTCGGCCCCGGAACCCCGTGTTATTGCAGTTGGCACAACCCCGCCCGCGCATAAAGGTGGCCGTTTTGAGCTGTTCTGGCTTGATTCCCGCAGCCGTGATCTCTTTTTGGGGAGGCACATAAGGGAACTTGCACTTGGCACAAACCACCCGGACCAGGCGTTGGGCCATGATGGCAATCACCGAACTTGCCACCAAAAAGGGTTGCACACCCACATCCACCAAGCGGGTAATTGCCGAGGGAGAATCGTTGGTATGAAGCGTGGAAAAGACCAAGTGCCCGGTTAGGGATGCCTGAATGGCAATATCAGCCGTTTCCCGATCCCGAATTTCACCCACCAGAATGATGTTGGGGGCTTGCCGAAGCATGGAGCGGATGATTCGGGCAAAGTCCAACCCGATTTTATGCTTGACTTCGCACTGATTGATCCCGGGAAGGTAGTATTCCACCGGGTCCTCGGCAGTGATGATTTTTTTGTCCGGCCGGTTTTGTTCATTGAGAGCGGCGTATAGGGTTGTAGTTTTGCCTGATCCGGTTGGCCCGGTTACCAAAAAGATCCCGTTAGGTCTCTTGATGATCGCCTGAAAGCGTTGGTAATCGTCTTCGGCAAAACCCAAATCCCGAATGTTAACCGAGATATTTCCCCGGTCGAGGATGCGCATGACACAGGATTGTCCCTGAACCGTAGGGAGGACGGAAACCCGCATATCGTACGGCTTGCCGTTCACAATGGTTTTGATGCGACCGTCCTGGCAACGCCGCTTTTCGGCAATATCAATGTTGCCCATGATTTTGAGACGGGAAAGGATTGGGGCAAGCATTCGGCGTGGGGGATTGTCCCGTTCAATGAGAACGCCATCCACCCGATAGCGAATGCGAATGCGATCAGCAAACGGTTCGATATGGATATCAGATGCCCGCAAACCAATTGCTTCTGAAATAATAAGATTTACAAGCTTGATAATAGGGGAGTCGGAATTCTCCTCCTGACCAGCTGCAGAACCCAACGCTTCGGTTTCGGTAAAGTCAATGGCCGTATCAGTAAACTCCGCCAGCATCGAGTCGACCGATTCCGTTTCGGTTTGGCCATAGTGGCGGTTAATGGCTTCGATGATCTGTTCTTTGGAGGCAAGGGTAGGGTGGACATCCTTGTTGAGGATGAATTGAAGCTTGGTAAGGGTGTCAAAATCGGTCGGGTCGGACATGGAGATTTTGAGGGTATTGCCCTCGAGAGCAAGCGGAAACACCAGGTTTTCCCGTGCCACAGATTCGGGGACCAATTCCACAACGGAGGCGGGAATGGTTTTGTCGGAAAGGTCGAAAAACTCGAAATTGGAATGTTCGGCGACCGCCTTCATGGCCTGTTCGGTGGAGCAATAGCCAAGCTTTACCACCATTTCGTGGAGCTTTGCCCCCGTTTGGGCTTGCATGGACCGAGCTTCTTCGAGCTGATCGACACTTATCAAGCCTTCTCGAAGCAGGATATCTGTGAAATCGCCGCGGTTCTTGGCCATGGTGAACGGTTTCCAAATGGGCCAAAGGGAGTCGTAACGCCTGGAACCTTACCCATGAAGTGGGAAGAAAGTCCTTTTGGCAGTATGGCAGATAGAAAGAGCAAGACAAGGCCGGGTTTGCGGATCCTTGCAATCTTGGGCGATTCAAGGTTAGAATCCTCCGAACAGGATGGTCCTACCGGTTACCTTTTAGGCACATTTTTTATGGATGATAGAGATTCATTGGGGCCAGCGACCACCTTTACCCAGCAGGGAAGGGTAAGGCGAGTGGCTTTGTTGGGTTCAACGGGGTCCATAGGGAAAAGCACTCTGGAGGTGGTATCCCATTTTCCTGAAAGGCTTGCCATTGCCGGGCTTTCCGCCCATTCCAATGGTACCGATTTAATAGCCCAGGCAAAGCAATTTCGCCCGGGATGGGTCGCCCTGACGGATGCGGACGCAGCCCAAAAGTTTGATAAATCCGAGCTTCCAGGCGGGGTTGAATGGGTGGTTGGGGCCGAGGCCCTGGCACGGAAAGTGGCTGGGGATGATGTGGATGTGGTGGTTACAGCCGTGGTTGGGTCAGCAGGATTATTAGGTACTTGGGCCGCTTTGGAGGCAGGGAAAGACATTGCGGTGGCAAACAAGGAAACGCTTGTAATGGCGGGACCTTTGGTAATGGACCTGGCCAAGAAACGGGGAGCGAGGATTATGCCCGTGGATAGCGAACATAGTGCCCTGTTTCAGGCACTATGTTCGGGAAAACAATCCGATGTGAGAAAACTCATTCTCACCGGAAGTGGAGGGCCTTTTCGAGGCAAAACCCTTGCAGAGCTATCCCAAGTCACTCCAGACCAAGCCCTTAACCATCCCACCTGGAAAATGGGACCTAAAATTACCGTGGATTCCGCAACACTTATGAACAAAGCTCTGGAAGTAATTGAAACGCGATGGCTATTTGGGGTTCAGGCAGAAAAAATTGATGTGGTGATTCACCCCGAAAGCATCGTCCACTCGCTGGTTGAGTTCAACGATGGTTCGATTCTTGCCCAGGCATCACCCCCTGATATGAAGCTACCCATTCAGCTGGCATTGCTTTGGCCCGATCGCCCCAGTGGCCCCAACAAAAGGCTCACTTGGGCCAGACCATTTGCCTGGCATTTTGAACCGCCTGATACAGAAAATTTTCCGGCCCTAAGATTAGGATTTGAGGTAGCCAGGCTAGGTGGTACGGCGGGGGCGGTGCTTAATGCGGCCAACGAAGTAGCTGTCGGTCGGTTCCTTCGGGGGGATTTGCCCTTTCTGACCATTGCCAAGGCAACCGGTCAGGTATTGGCAAATCATGAGTTTTCAGCGAATCCAGGGCTTGGGGAATTGACCCGCCTGGATGGTTGGGCAAGGCGGGAGGTGGCTCGGTGGAAGTGAATAAGGGCGGTTCTGGTTTGCCAAATCAGGCAGAGTTTCTAGAGGTTGAGGCAGGCCCGCAGGCACCCGAAGCTCCGGGGCCTGGCCCGATCGAATGGTTCCGTGCCAACCTCGTCTATTTTTTGATTTTAGGTGCCATGGTGGTGATGATATACACCAACTTTGGCATCCCTGGACTGGTCAAAGCCTGCATGGTGGGGCTTGGCCTTGGACTCGTTATCTTTATCCACGAATTGGGTCACTTCCTTGCCGCCAAATGGTGCGGAGTTCAAGTCCGCGTTTTTAGTATCGGCTTTGGGCCTGCGTTGCCGGGCTGTTCGGTTACCTTTGGGGAAACCCGTTACCTGATTGGGGCCCTGCCGCTTGGTGGCTTTGTCCAAATGTTGGGGGAGGGGAGCGAAAACGGCGAAACCGAAGACGGTGAAGACTCTCCCAGATCGTTCAAAAAGAAAACGGTCGGCCAACGCATGATGATCATGTCCGCCGGCGTAATCATGAACATTCTCCTGGGAATGTTGTGCTTTATCATCGTGTTTCGGGCCCACGGGGTGCACAGGGTAGTGGGTTCCATTTGGCGAACCGATGCAGGTTCCCCCGCTTGGGAGGCGGACATTCCTACTGGTAGTCGGATTAAACAGATCGGTTCCCTGGCAAATCCCTCCTTTGAGGATGTCAAGATCGAAACGATTTTGACGAAGGGTGGTAGCAGTATCCCGTTCCTTATTGAGTCCCCTGATGGTGCCACTCCGAAAGAAATTTCCCTGGAGCCAAGGCTTGGCCCGGGGGATTCCTTGCGGTCCCTGGGATTCAGCCCACCCCTTTCGCTCAAATTCCGTCCCAAGCCGCCTGAAAATATCCGGGTGAAACTTTGGCGTGAGGGTAGCCCGGCCCAATTTGCCCGTGAAATCCCTTTTGTTCAAGGGGATGTTTTGATTGCGTGGAAAACCGGTGAAAACGAGTGGAAAAAGGTTGCCCCTGGAAGAGCCGGGTGGAGAGAACTAACCAATGCCTTTGCTTCCTGGCCCGATCAGAACATTGCCTGCAAGGTCAAGGATGCCAAGGACAAGGAAAGGGACGAAGTCCTGGCACCCATCGGTGTAAATTGGGGCGAGAGAATCGTTGCTACGACTCAAAGTGCCCCGGGAGAACCGAGCGATGACATCCTGAAAATGGCACCTGTACAATCCAACGCCAATGAGGATGGTTTTTATACCTTTCGTGAAAGGTGCCAGATTCAGGCAAAGGAGGCAATGGTCCTTGAAGTCATCAATGACGAAGGAATCGCCCGGAAGTTATTGGTGGGTCCTGCCTTGCCATGGGATGCGGGAATGACAATGCGCATGGGGCCTGTAACGGCCCTTCGGCCCGGTAGCCCTGCGGCAAAAGCCGATTTGCGCAAAGGGGACATTATTGCCCGGGTGCGCATCTTGCAAGGGACAAAGACGGTTGAAGACAACAATCCCCCAGACCCCATGCGATTGCCTGAGCAAATCCGGAATCGGGCAGGGACGGATATGGCCATAGAACTTACCATTTTAAGACAGGATAAAACCGCCAGGGAACCTGCCCGGGTGGTGATTGGGCCCATACCCCTGCCAACCCCTGGCCTGTTTACCGAGGAAACTTCCTTTCGACCCTATTCCCCCTTGCCTGTTTTGGGTTTGGGATTTGGCTATCAGGTCCTTGGCACGGTGGGAACCGTTTCCCCGGGGGGACCGGCGGATAAAGCGGGAATCAAACCCGGGGATGTGATCGAGGCGGTCCGCCTGGCTTTGCGGAAAAACGATCAGGGCGAAGTCGAGTATGGGAAAAACTGGTTGGTATTAAGCACTTTGCGCCAGGATGGTCGCAAAGAATTTGACCAATGGGCCTATGTGGGAACCGCAATGGATGAACTCGAAATCCCCAAGGTGCAAGTTCGCCTGCGTCGTGGTGAAACCCAGATTCCGGACGAGGCTACCGAAAAAGCAAACGGTCCCATTACCCTAAGTCTGGTAGCGGATCCCTCCCGTTCTTTCATGGAAAGGGGCTTTTTGTTTCCAAGCGATAGCCGCCTCATGAAAGCGGATTCCCTGGTTGGGGCCCTTCATATGGGGTGGAGGGAAACCTACTCCATGGTGGTGCTGATTTACCGCAATTTGGCGCGAATGGTCAGTCGTGACCTGCCCATGGATGGACTGGGAGGTCCCATCGAGATTGCGGCCCAAACCTTTGCCGCCGCCGAGGACATTTATACTTTTCTGCTCATGATTGGCATGATCAGTATCAATCTTGCCGTGGTGAATTTTCTGCCGATTCCGCCCCTGGACGGGGGGCATATGGTGTTTTTGGCCTATGAGGGAGCCCGCGGGAAACCAGCTCCAAGGCTGTTGGTGGATATTGTAACCGGAACCGGCTTTGGCATGATTCTGTTGCTCTTCGCTTTTGTAATCATCAACGATCTCAAAAGGAGGTTCATGTGACCCAAACGGAACCGGATGAAAGGATCAAAGCCCCAAAGTTGGGTTTGTGGGCCTGGGTCCTGGTACTCATGGGGGGTACCGTTGCCCTTATGTTTTTCTGGGACCTGATCGATATTGTCAGGAAAGCTTTTTCCTGAGACCAGTTTGGTTCTACCGGAAGTCAATCCAATGTTAATATTTCACCACCTGAAATGGTAGCCATAATAGGGATAATTCTTTTGTTGGAATAGTTGATAAATCGGACAGATCCGTCAACCGCGGCAAAATTGGCCCCGCCTTCATGAAGACTCCAGAAATGAAAACGGTCACAAGGGTTTTCCAGAATCCCGGGCCCCAGAGATTGGTTGGAATTTGCACCCGAACACGGATCCCCTTTGACAAACGGAGGTTGGGGAATATGTAAAGTGGTGTTTGGCCCACCAAATCGTTCTTCAATCAGCATTGAATACCATTGACCCGCTTGAAAGGATGCCGGAGGAGGGCGTTCGCCAAAAAGTAAAGTGTTGCTGGCACCATCGGTCATATCTGAAATTTTGGAACCAAAATCAGACCCAAATACTGAAGCCTGATAATAAGATCCAAAACCGTTTGAGGCGTCAGAGCGAACTCCATCAAACCCAACATAAGAACAAAATGAAGATTTGATATTAGAGTTTGTGATAATAGGAAATTTAAGCCTTGAATCAGCTGGGCAAATAAATCCATTGACCACTGAACTTTTAACTATATGCGGGGGATCCTGGGGAACCGAAAATGGGTTGTTAAGCGGCTGAATCTGATTGGCTTGAATGGTATGAAACCAAAGTTCCTCCTGCCCGCAATAAGGCAAAATCAATACAAGCCATGAAATTCCCTTGATGTTCCCAGGATGCCCGGAGCCGGTACTGGAGGGGAAGCAATTGTAGGTAGCGTGGAAATTGTGGAGAGCCAAAGCAAGTTCCTTGGCCGCATTTTTGCATGATAACAGATCAGATCCACGCCTTGCTAATTGAACAGCAGGCAATGTAATGCTTATTAATAAGCCAATTATACCAATGGAAATAACAAGTTCAATAAATGTAAAACCAGATTTTATATTTTTTTGATATAAATTAATCACAATAATAAATCCGTTCTTTTAGAACTCGAATGGAATTCCTGTTTTTGTTCCAAGAGGTGATCGCTTTTGTAAATAAATATAACGCCAGCAAATGTAAAAAAAAACAAGCTGAAACAGAAAATTGTAAAAAGGTTCATTCAAAAATTGTCCTATTTTTTGAAATAATACCAAAGTCCGAATAATATTACAAGCAAAGAAAAGCCAGCAGAGTACCAATATATGTTTGAATAAGGTTCCTCGATTGACGGACCAGTGTATTGAATATTGCTTGTATTGCCATGAATAAGATTTGGTGGTTTATTTTGTTTAAGTTCTCCAAAATCTTCCATTTTTCCACTTTCCAAAGTTTTAAATACACGACCTTTTATAGTATCACTTACCTGTATGTTTGGTGGAAAATTTAAAATTAAGTTCCTTGAAAAATCAACTTCATTTATATTCAAGTCAGTTAATACCAGTGTTTCAATTTTTTCAATTTTATTGTTAACCATAAATATTTGTTTGCTTTTTCGAGGAAAAAAAAGGCCAGGTTTCATTTCTGTGAAATCCGAAACCTCGGTAATTTTGCCTAACGGTGTTTCATTAGATAAAAAGTACGGTGAAATTTCATATCTTGTAGTAAGGAAATTTATCTTTGGGTCTAATGTAATCTCATGTTTGTATTTTCCTTTAACATGAAATTCAATTCTTATTAAATTATTTTTCAATACTTCGCAATGTTTAAAAGTTCTGTAATTTTCCGCAAATAGATCATCTAGGTATATTGTTTTAAAAAGTTCAGATTGGTCATTGCTCTAGGGTGGTTTTATATTGTCTAACTTGAAAAGAATCCTTGCCTCTATATCTGTTCCATAGGCCAAAATGTTTGGGCTCTTTTGAATTAATCCATTGTAAATCATCTCTCCATAAGGTATCTTTTCTCCGAGATAATTTATATTTCTTGACAAATTTTTAATATAGCTTAACCCAATCATAATCCCATTCTTGCAAAGTCCATCATGCCAGGAATCGTCCTCTTTTTCGTACCTGAAACGAAAACCTTCTTTATTTTTCCAGTACATTCCTGAACGAAATAGCTTCTGCTCCGGATGCCCCTCCCCGTTTTCCTTCGTTACAATAATTTTACTTTCACACGAAAATGATGTTATCAAATCGACGGAAGTTTTGTTCTTTTTTGCGATTTCCTTGGCGTACTCAATATCTTTGGCTTTCAAATTGGCAGTGGATGGTAAAACATAGATCGAAAACATAAACCAATTTAATAGTTTCATATCACCATCCTTGTTTTTATCTATTTATTTTTATAGTTATCCTAAAATTGTAATTTTAAAGATACTTGGATGGTTGTTTTAATATTATTGGTTGCAATTTGACCATTTTAATGTCATTGCCATTTCTCCATTTCGGTCCTTTTACAATTGGTAAATGGACTTTACGATTGATTTATTGAAACATCAGTTAAATCTGGTTGCATTTTTGTATGCGTTCACGGGTTTTAGTGCTAAACGGGTATAGGAATAGTAGCCAGGGTCCCGATTTTCTCAACCCTGTAGTGGGATGAGTCGAGGTGAGGGAAGCTTTTTCCTGAAGGATTCGATGCATGATCTGATGTATTC
>SYLG01000106.1 GCA_005808665.1 Planctomycetia bacterium
CAACGGCGTGGTGCCATACCAGCCTGGGGCACCGCCCCAGGTACCTATTCCCAAATTCACAAAGGGCTGAAAGCCCGAGCTATCCCATTCCTCAGTCTCTCGCCAATCAGGATCAAACGCCTTGAAACAGAACCTGTAAAGGGGATTTTTAGTCCCGATTTTTTCAGACTGATTTGACTTATTCCCGGGAAAAACACGGTTTTCATGGTCCCAACTGCGTAACTTGGGTTAACAGGAAACTCGAACCCGCACCATCCTTGTCGTTCAAAGGGGTAACGACGTTGCCTTCAGAATGGAGCTGTTCCAGCATGGCTATCAATTCTGGCTGACGACTCTCCCAGTCCAACAGACGGGCAGCCAGTTCGCAGTATAAAGGTATCCAGGTAAAAGCAGTTGCCATGCGAGAAATGTCCTTGAGCGCGGCGAATGTTCCGGTTATCAAAATATGATTGTTTGCCCGTGTCTTCAACCATTTCTAATGGGTATCCTGAAGACCTAACCGGGTTCATTCATGTGCCCTGCTCGTTCAGGAGTCCCGTGGGTAAAGACAAAGGGCTCCGTTGGCTACCTTTCCAGAGGCATGATTTCGATATTGCGAAAATCGATGGGGTGGCTCTCGGCCTGGAGTGAGATATAGCCGCCCTTGATGACAAAGTTGGTTCCCTTGATCAGGGGTTTGGCGTTATTATCGCCCGGATCGTATTGGGGCATTTCATACACCAAAACAGTTTCCCTATTGATGATATGCTTTATTTCTCCCCCGCCGTGCGCTTCGATTTCCGCCGTAACCCATTGGTCCCCGTGGAAAGTTTTGGATGTGGAATCGGTGCAATGGGTTTTGTGGAGTTTGTTTTTGTAGACCACATGGGTTCCCGGGGTGCACAGGTTGCCAGTGGTCCTTGGATTGATTCCGTTACCTCCCAGGAATTGGACCTCGATGGAAACGGGAAAATCCTGATCCTTGGTCATGGATTTGGGATCCTGACAATGGATCATGGCCCCGGAATTACGCAATGCCCAACCTGGACCCCCCTTGCACTGATTTCCCACAAACCGGTATTCCAACCGGAGGCGATAGTGGGAAAAACTCTCCTCGAAGAAAAGATGACCAAAACGCTCACCAAATGTGTCGTATTTGTCATAGCGGACCTGAATCATCCCGTCTTTTACCTGAAAGGTGTTACGGTCGTTGTCACCCAATTCACAATAACGCAACTTTGGCGTCCAACCTTTCAGGGTTTTCCCATCGAACAACCGCCGCCATTCCCCAAGAGGTTTGGAATGGGCAAGGGAAGGTGGTAGGGAAGGGGCCATGGAGGCCGCCAATAAACAATTGTTAAAATGCCTGCGAGAAAGTGTCATCCTGGAACCCTTTATTAAAGAATGCAAAAAAAGGACGCAACGCCCTATGTGTCAATTTCCTGCGGCCATTTCACGGCGGTATAGGGGGAGATGGCGGTAGTAAACTTCGAGGGAAAGCAGGGACAACGAGGTGTGCATGAGCCTTCCTCCCTCATTGTCCGAGATGTTGCCCGGAGTGGAGCCTATGAAAAAGCTGCCATGTTGATGGGGGTTGTTGACCGTTGGTTTCCTTGGCCCGCCGAATTGTTCGCTGACGAAGAAGTTCCGAATACCGCCCCGTCCTGAGCCATCGCTTCCTTCATTCCAGAATTTCCATGCCCCGGCGGCTGGTCCCATGTGGTGCATGGCCTGGGTGGCATAGTAAAGATAGTAAATGTCCTTGTTGACCCCAGGAGGTTGCTTCTTCAGGATTTCCGCTGCCGCCAGCATGATCTCATTGACTGGACGAACCCCAAGGTAGAGTTTGCAAAGCATTCCGACGCTGGTCATGGTCGAGACATTTCCAGGTTCGGCGGGCAGGTACTGAAACTCCCCCTTGACCTTGGTATTTTGGCAGGCCTCAATAAATCTTTCCAGGACTTTCATTCGCTGGGAATTGACCCTAAGGCCTGCCATTTGGCCGCTCTTGATGGCCATTAACATCCACCCTGTCACCGACATATCGCCGGCCTCCTTGGAACCATAACGCCATCCCCCCCCGGCTGGATCCTGGCGGGTGAAAATGTTGTCTAGGGCATTTTGGCTTGATCGTTTGAGGAGGGGATCGTTGGTCAGGCCATAGGCTTCGCACATGGCGATGGTAGCAATGGCATGGCTGTAGGCTCCATCCGAATAGGCCCCTTCCTTGTTTTGTTTTTTAATGAGGTAATTCAGTCCTCCGAGTACGGTAAGATGGTAATCGACATTGGGTTTTTCCTTGGGTGGTTTTTGGGTGACCCCGGCTCCCAAAAACGGCAGAAGCGCAAGGCCGGTGGCGGCAATATCGTCTACGCTATTACCGGGATTTTTGCAGCCACAATCCCCCTGAACCATGGCTCCTTTTGGAAAAGGTTCCGTTCGGCCATGTTTATGAAATTCCTTCATCGACCACCTGCCGTCCTGAGCCTGATGTAAGGCAAGCCAGCGAAGCCCTTTGGCCACGGCGACCTCGGATTCCGGATTGCCCCCCTGTTCGATAATGAGTTGGTTTTTGGCGGCTCCGGTTCGACCTCCTACTCCACCCGGGGCATAAATGCCCCCCATTCCGGCCATAGAGGCAAGGGCTCCCGTGGCAGAAAGATCGATCGCGGGTGGTGCAATATTGGCGGAGCCCAAACCAGGTGGAGGCGTCAAATTCATTGGCAGATTTTCGGTAACATTTTGCGCTTGGGCGGGAACCTCAGGGACTTCGGGTGGAGGGGGGGCATCGTTTTTTACCTCCATCATTGGGGCAATTTCCGGATTCTCACCCACATCGGTCACCGTGAGGTCCACCGGCTTTTCCTCCGTTTGGGATCGAAGGGCTTTTTCCGCCTGGTCCACCATTTCGGTATCTACAGAGGGAGTCAGATATAAAATGGTAAAGAGCATCCCATGCATAAAAAAGCTGACAAAAACCGCAATCGCAATGGGACTTATGATGAGGGCAAGCAACATGATCCACGAAGGTCTGGAATATTGTCCCTGGGGAAGGGCTTGGCTACTCATGAAATCCACTCCTTATCCACTGCGTATGAGACTGGGAATCCTCCGACCCATGCCGGAGACCAGGGTTAATTTTCCGAGGGGGTAACCCAACGCTTTTGGCGGTGGTCCATTTCCTCGGAGGAAAGGACCGCAGGGGGCGGACACCATTGGTTTCCACTTTCCAAAAAGCGGTCAATGGATTGACCCTGCATCAGCCGAATTCTCCGCCGGACGATTTCATCGCGCCTTGCCAGCCAAAAGGTCAGGGCCGCCACCAAACCGCCTGTCCCGGCCACCATGCCCAAAAACCATGGTAAAAGCGATCCCAAAGCTTGCCTTTCCGAAGAGGGGAGAATCGGAGTTGTGGGCAAGGATAAGATCGACCTGCCAATCACAAGTGGGGCCCTGCGATAAGGGGTTCCATCGGGTCCCGGACCGGCGGATTCATAGCGATATCGCTTGAAGAAAAAACCGTTAACCTCGACTTGGGTATCCATGGATTCGGCAGGAACCATTCCGGTTGCCAATGCGCTGACAAGTACCACGGTGGGATTTGCCCCATAGATCTCGTTGATGATCCAGCCTTCATAAAGCCTTGGCACCCCGGCCTGAATGGCCATAGGCGATGGTTCGATTTGACGCAACCGCACCAACCGCCCTTTGATCTGGACCACCTTACCCCGGTTTTTTACGGGATGATTAATCATGTCGGCACGAGTAATGCTTTTGTCAACCGCCCTTTGAAACGCCATCGGATCGGTTTGGCTGGCGATCAAATTCGTTTCCCAGTAAGCCAATACCTCCTGATCATCCTCCTTGGCGGAGGGAATGCCCCGATCATCGCGAACCATGGCCAGGAATGGTGGAGGCAACGGTTTCAAAACCATTGGGTCAATGATTGTCCAAAAATCCAGAGTTTGTCCCCCTGTGATTTGTGCCAAAGTGGTCCAGGGGGCGGTTTCGAACGACGGAACGAATGCCAATCCAACCATTGCCCGCAATTGCCGGCCTTTGGTGGTGGTCCAAGGGCCTTCGAGGTTCCAAACGCGGAAATGATCCTCGCCCCCCGCGAGCAAATTGGCTGAAGCGCGAATCCAACCCGGCCCGGTGGCCGCACTGCCAACCGTTAAGGTGCCCATGTTGATAGGGTCGGGAGCGACCAAACCACGAAAAGGACTTTCGTTGTTTGATTCCTGGGCCAACGAACTCTCCCAGGCCCCAACCCATTGGATCAGGCCAAGCAGGACACAGAATCCTCGGACCGAAGGTCGCATAAGCAGTTAGGACCCTCCCGGTTTTTCAAAGCGGATGCCCAGGAATTTGGCTTGCCGACAGGTGTCCGCTACCTGGATTACCCGTTCCCATTTTACACCGGGATCGGCCTTAAGTCGCAAGGAAAGTTTGTCCTTTTTGAGATCCTGGGCCATTTGTTTCATAGCCTCACCCAGCCGCACCAAGACTTCATTGCGGCCATCTTCAAGTGATTTACCTGGGGTCGGCCGGATGATTTCCTTGGCAAGGGCTGATACTTCGACTTCACCCATTTCGCCTGGATATTGGGGATTGTTAAGCGATTTGACCTCCACAATGACATCCGAATCAATGGTCGGAACGATGTCCTTGTCCGTTTTGTCTTTTTTGTCCTTGGCCGCCTCCTGTTGCCCCTCGGGTGGCGGGAGGACGAGAGGAATTTGGGCCTCCAAACCGGTGGGGGCCTGAAAGGTGATGATGAAGAAAAAAAGGAGTTGAAAGGTCATATCCAACATCGGAACTACATTGATCACCACCTCCCCGGTGGGTGGGAATAGGTTCTCCCCGTGTTTTTTTCGCTTGGGAGGTGGCGAAATGTCCCCGGTTTTTGTGGCGGGTGAAACAGGCCTTTGAACCGGGTTGGAGGGTGCAGGGGATTTTGAAACAGGGATCACCAGGGGAGCCACAGACCCAACCGGGGTGGCTAAGGGAACGGCAATGGGAGCTTTTGGGCTTGGCGGCTTGGCAGGTTGGGAGGGTGCAACTGGTTGAGCAACAATCGGGGCTTTAACCACTTGCGCAACCATCACCTGAGGATGGACGGGTGTGGAACCCGGGACCACTACAGCAACCTGGGCTACTACCGCTTCAATACCTGTTACTGTTAGGCCAGCCTGTTCGGCAAGGGCAATTACTGAGGCTTCGTTTTCCCCCAGGAGCAAAAGTTCAGGATGGGTTCCTGTCTTTGCGTCAAAACAGCGAACCTTGAATTGCTGGTTCATGAATATCCCTAAACGGATGAATCAAACTTTCAGGACCCGAACGACCAGTTGGTTGTAGCCCTGATTTCGGCACAGTTCCAAAACAGAGTAAACATCCTTATAGTCGGTGTCCCTGTGGGCCCGAATAATGATCGTCGTATCAACTGCTTTTTTTTCCAAACCCATGGCCATGGTGGCTCGAGTGTGTTGATCCCTAAGCCAGTTGCGAAAGCTGCCAATGGACATGGGGTCTTGGCCTGAAACAATCACATAGACCTGACCGGGGAGAAATCTTTTCCCCATTTCCTCGAGGTATTTCGGATTGCCGGAATACTTGGCGATCAGGGCTGGGTCGTTGGTGTTAAAGGGACGAATGTTGACGATTTGAACATTTGTGTCCTTATCCTCAATGGGGGCCGCCGCCTGGGAATCAGGAAGGGATATCTCCGCAGCCGCCTGATCGGTGACAAAGGTCACGCACATAATGAAAAACATCAACAACTGCATGACCAAATCCAACAAGGAGATTAGGTTCGGTTCCACCACATGAGCTTCACCACTTCCCGAATTCATGGTCTATTTGTCCCCCTTGCATTGCATACAAGCATTTTTCTGACTGGCGATATTCCTTTTGTCACCTCGTGGAAGGGTTTTGGGGAATAGGAACGGCCATGGCAACAGGTGCATTGGAGGCGGGTGCCTGGGGTGCCCGGCGGGCCCCGTGGTGAAGTTGGGTCAGGAGGTCATCCGAAGTTTGGCCTACCTCGATGCAAATCCGCACCAGCCTTTTGCTAAAGAAGGTAAAGAAGAAAATGGCAGGAACGGAGACACCCACTCCAAGGAGAGTGACAACCAGTGCATGGGAGATGTCGCCTGCCAACCGGGCGGGTTCGACTTTGGTGGAGGTTTTCAGGGTCATGAAGGCCAGGATCATGCCGTAAACCGTTCCGACCAGGCCTAGGAGGGGTCCCAATTGGCCAATCACAGAAAGGTAAGAGATGGAACTTTCTTTGGAGGCACGGATCTCATCCAATTTGCCTCGGGCAAATTCGCGGGCATCTTCGAGTCCATATTGCAAATGGGACATCCCGGAAAAAAGGGTTTGGCCCAAAAAGGAGGGGTCATTCTGGGCCAAGTTTTTGGCGTCCACCAGCTGTCTTTTGTTAACCAAATCGGTGTACTGGTCGATAAACCCTTTTGGTACAGCTGTTTCCATCCGAAGTTCCATCAGGAGGTAGACCACCAAAGCTACCAGGCCGATGGAGATACCCCCTAACAATGGGCCGAAGAAAATACCCGCAGATTCGAGAATGTGGGTAAACAGGTTGCCCCCCATTTTGACGGCGGTGGTTTCCGCCGGGGCAGCAACAGCTGGCGCAGGATCAGGGTCTTGGGCCAGGGTTGGCCCGGCCAAAAGTACCGAAACCAAGCTAACCGCCAAACACATAACCGTCATTCGGACTACGGGTTTGCATAGCCAAAGGGATAGGGAAAAGAGGCCCTTGTTAAACATATTGCCCGGCTCCTGGGAGGAACCCACCTCGCAATTCCCAATCGTTCAGGAATTAAGGGCGGGGTCAAATGGGATCTAATGGCTTCAAATGGCTTGGACAAGGAGAACTGTGGTTGGATTCCCAAAAATCCCGCTAAAGGGGGTGGTTTCGCCAAACTTACCCTCCAAACGATCCGAAAACCGTCTGGGTAGCCAAGAAAGGGGCGAAAGTTCATCCTCTTGAGGGATACCCTCTTTCTTTGGGAATATTGTCCATTCGTCAAGCGAAATTCCGACCATTTGTTGGGTTGCAATGCATTCCTGGAAAGTTAAACTAATTTCATGAACCAGACCACGCACCCCACACCAACACTCGTCACCCTGCAAAACTGGTATGCAATGCCTTTAATGGACCTGGTTTATCAGGCGGCTACCATTCATAGGCAACACTTTGCCAGTGATGACATCCAGAGATGTGTCCTTTTAAGCATTAAAACGGGCGGCTGCCCGGAGGATTGTGGCTATTGCTCCCAAAGCTCCCATCACCAAGCCGACATTGACAAAACCCCCTTGTTGTCCCTTGAGGAAGTTCGGGAAAAAGCTGAGGAAGCTAAAGCAATTGGGGCTACCCGTTTTTGTATGGGAGCGGCGTGGCGCAATCCCAAAGACGGCGAAAGTTTTGATCGGGTGATCGAAATGGTTAAAACGGTTCGCGGGTTGGGAATGGAAGCCTGCGTTACCTTGGGAATGTTAAGCCCCGACCAGGCAAAACGCCTCAAAGAGGCTGGCCTTACCGCTTACAATCACAACCTCGATACTTCACGCGACCATTACGATAACATTGTTCACACCAGGACCTATGACGACCGGATAAAAACCCTTCGTGCCGTTAGCGATGCCGACATATCCGTGTGTTGTGGCGGGATCCTTGGTATGGGAGAGTCCGAAGCAGACCGGCTCGGACTCTTGTTCGAACTTACCAAGCTTTCGGTTGTGCCGGAAAGCATCCCCATTAATCTGCTTGTTCCCATCGAGGGTACTCCCCTGGCGGACCAACCCCCAGTGGACCCTTTCCAGGTGATTCGCCTTATCGCCGTAACCAGGCTAGCTTTCCCCAAAGCTCGGGTCCGACTTTCGGCAGGCCGGGATAAAATGGAACCCACCTATCAAACGCTCTGTTTTCTTGCGGGTGCCAATTCGATTTTTTATGGCGACAAACTGCTCACCGCACCCAATCCCAGCTCTAGCGACGATGCCTCCCTTTTGGAGAAGCTGGGGTTGCCGGTTCCTGAGGGGGCCAGAAAAGTTGGCTACTCAGGTCGAAAAATGAAGCTGCCTTTGAGTGTATGATGGTGGCCCCATCCCCAGCCTCTTTTGTGCTTTGTGCCACCGACACCGGAGTTGGTAAAACCACTTTTTCCCTGCTTTGGTCCCATTGGCAAGAATTCGGGCCGGACCCCAAATGGGCTTATTTCAAGCCTGTTGAAACCGGAGAATCCGATTCCCAAAGGCTATCAGAGCTAGGTCCCATTACTTTGGTGGTTTATCCCCCGTTAGGGGCCTTCCAAGCAGCCTTGGTGCCTCATCGAGCCGCTGCCCTGGAAGGAGCTGCCATGCCCCCCGTGGACAGGGTGGTTCATGAGGCCACCCAGCACGCTTTGAGTGGCCCCGTCCTTTTGGAAACCTTTGGCGGTCCATTTTCTCCATGGAATGAACACTCCCTGCAAATAGACATTATCAGGCGGCTTGCCTGGCCACTAATTCTGGTGGGTTCTACCACCCTTGGCGGCGTGGGGCGCATGATCACCACGATCGAGGCACTTGGCTCCTATGGGGTTAAGCCCAAAGCCATCGCCCTTTTTGGGGAAGATGCATGGACCATCAACGAGTTAAGCACCCGGCTTTCGGTACCTTTGTTCAACCTTTCACCGCCAACGGATTGGACCATTGAAGGAATCAAGCAATGTGCCCTTTCCCAAACCGTTCAATTTGCAGGTTTGGCCAACTGTTTGATTGCCAATCCTGGACGGACCCAAGCGGAACTAGTTCGACTTGATGCAGAACGCATCTGGCACCCGTATGCTCCGACGAGGCAACGAGAGGCCCCTTTGGCAGTGGTGGCTGCGCAGGATGAGTTTGTTACCCTTGCGGATGGCCGGGTAGTGGTGGATGCCATTTCAAGCTGGTGGACGATCCTTTATGGGCACAAAGGGAACCAATTGGCCAAGGAAATGGCCGACCTCACCCTGGATCATGTCCAATTTGCGGGAATCACCCACCCTGGGGCGGTGGACTTGGCCGGCCTATTGCTCGAATCCGCCAAAATGCCCAAGGGGCGCGTTTTTTATTCGGACAATGGTAGTACGGCTGTGGAGGTGGCCCTTAAATTGGCCTGGTTATTTTGGCGAAAGTTAGGGCAACCCCAACGAAACCTGTTCATCGGATTTGAAAATGCCTACCATGGCGATACCTTTGCTACCATGTCGGTCGCCCGTCATCCCCTTTTTTCCAAGGGGTTTGAGCCCCTTTTATTTGAGAGCAGAATTTGTCCATTGGATCCCCTTGCACTTGATCAATTATTGCAAAGGGAAGGAGGTAAAGTGGCGGCGGTCGTCCTTGAACCACTGGTTCAGGGTGCGGCAGGGATGGTAATGCACTCCCCGCAAACTCTAGGAAGGATCTGGGAAGCATGTTTAAAGCACAATGTCCTCTTGATAGCAGATGAGGTGATGACAGGAGGTGGTCGCACAGGAAAAATCTGGGCCCATCAACATGTTGAAGACCTTGGCCTCCCTTCGGATTATCCCAAACCCGACCTGATTGCTGCGGGCAAAACACTCGGAGGCGGGTTCCTTCCGTTAGCGGCGACCCTTGTTTCCCCCAAGGTGGTTGGGGTACTGGATTCTGATGATCCTGCCGAGGCCTTGTTTCATGGCCACAGTTATACGGCTCATTCGATAGCCTGTGCCCTTGGGGCCAAATACTGGAAACGATTGGTTGCGGAGGGGCCAGTCGATGCAAAGCGCATCGAGGCGTTTTGGCAAAAACAGTTGACCCCCCTAAAGGACCATTCCATGGTTTCGGAGGTTCGGATTTGTGGTTCCATTGCTGCAGTGGAATTGGCCCTGAACTCTGGATACATTTCGCCACTAAGAGCAAAGGCAATTGCCATGGGCCTAAAATATGGAGTGCTTTGGCGACCTATCGGAAATGTCCTTTATGCCATGCCGCCTTACTGTACCTCGGAATCTTCCCTTGTTAAAATCGCCGGGGCATTCAAGGCAACAGTGAACCATTTTGGAGATTAGGGAAATCCGACTGGTTAGTAGACCTATTCGTTTCCCAGGCGATTCGGAGTTACATCCCTATCCGTCACTCTCCGCACTACAATAGTTCCATGCCAATGGAAAAAGAACTCCTGCTGTCTGTCAAGGGCATGAATTGTGCAAGTTGTGCCCGGAGTATCGAGGCCCTTCTTCTAGGCCAACCGGGGGTTACCGAAGCAAATGTGAACTTTGCCACCCACGAAGCCCGTGTGGTTTTTGACTCCACAATAGACCCGCAAACTCTTCTGGATTCCATTCGTAAGGGTGGCTACCAACCGGAATTGCCCAAAGACATGGGGGAGGATCCCTTCCAATGGGCGGCAATAAACGACCATGGTGAGGCCAAGCGCCTTTACCTGCAGGCGGCATTATCCTCAGTGGTTGGCATTGCCATTCTGGCACTGACAAGCGGAATGATGTCTCATGAAATGGCTGGGGATCCGCTTTCTTCCTGGTTCATGAAGTCAATGGCCACAATCGTCCAAGGCCTTGGAATCCCTTTAAACAATACCCCACCCAAAGCCCTTGAAATTGCTGCGTCCATGTTAGGATTATTGGTGCTGATTGGTCCAGGACGAGTGTTTTTTATTCAATCGATTTTAGGCTTTCGCTTTGGCCGTATAGATATGAACACCTTGGTTGCCATGGGTATACTGGTGGCTTGGTTGGCCTCGGTAAGTGGAGTGGTTTGGCCGGATGGCCCGTTGGGCCATGGCAAGGCCGCTTATTGCGAAGGAGTCGCTTGGCTCGTTGCCTTTGTTCTTTTCGGCAAAGCACTTGAACTTCGTGCCAAAAGCAAAGGATCTGATGCCGTTCGAGCCCTGTTTGCACTAAAACCGGACACAGCCCGTCGGTTCGAAAATGGCCTGGAAAAAAACATACCCCTAAAGGAGGTAAGGCTTGGGGACCACCTTCGGGTTCTGCCCGGGGAACGGATTCCCGTGGACGGAGACATCCTTCAGGGTAGCACAGAAATTGATGAGGCATTGTTAACCGGGGAACCCCTTCCGGCCTATCGGGAACAAGGGGATAGGATAACGGGGGGAACCCTAAACCTTTCCGGTTCGATCATTATGATCGCCCGGGCGTTGGGTTCGGAATCGGTAGTGGGTCGCCTTGCCCAATGGATACGCCAAGCCCAAATGCGCCGTGCCCCAATTGAGGCACTTGGAGATAGGGTATCCGCTGTTTTCGTACCAATAATCTTTTTACTATCCTTAATTACGCTTTTAGGATGGGCCACATGGAACGGCGATTGGGGACACGCCTTGGCTCGTGCGGTTGCAGTTTTGGTGGTGGCCTGTCCCTGTGCCATTGGATTGGCGATTCCGGTTGCGGTGGTCAGCGCCCTGGGTCAGGCTGCCCGCATGGGAATCCTCTTCAAGGGGGGGGATGCCCTTGCTCGGACCGCGGAGATAAACCATTTCGTTTTTGACAAAACAGGAACCCTTACATTGGGGAAGCCACGGGTGGTTCAATCGTGGTTTTCCACCGAAGCCGGACCAAACACCATGGCCTTGGCCAAGAGCTTGGCAAAACAATCCGGCCATCCCCTGTCCCAGGCCTTATGTTTGCATTTGGCATCGGAACCGACCCTTCCTATAGACGAGGTTACCAATTGGCCAGGCAAGGGCATTCAAGGCTGTTTTCAAAACCGGATAGTTCGCCTTGGTACAGCCCGCTGGCTCGACCACCCCTTGAACCAGGATCATTCCAAACCGAATCAACTCCACCAAGAAACAAGGACAAACTCCCTGTTTTCGGAGGACAATCAGGTCTTGTCGGGCTGGCATTTCGAGGATACAGTTCGTCCTGAGGCTGCCGCCACTATTGTCCAATTGAAAGGGTTGGGTTTGGGTGTGGAAATTGTCTCGGGCGATCAACCCGGTGTGGTGGAGCATTTGGCCCACCAGGTGGGGATCGACGCATTCCAGGGGGCGGTTTCTCCCGAAGGAAAACTAAAACACATTGAGCATCTTCAAAGGCGATCGTTAATAGTGGCGATGGTGGGTGATGGATTGAACGATGGTCCCGCCCTGGCCAAGGCCGATGTGGGCATTGCCATGGCACAGGGTGCGGATTTGGCGATTGCCGCCGCTATGGTTACCCTTATGCGCCCCAACCTGATGCTTCTTCCCAAGGGAATTGCCCTTGCCAGAAGAACCCGAGGGATCATCCATCAAAACCTCTTCTGGGCATTTGGATACAATCTGGTTGCTTTGCCCTTTGCCGCTGGCCTATTTGAACCACTCATTGGTTACTCCCCCGGACCAGCCCTTGCGGGTTTGGCTATGGCCTTTTCGTCGGTAAGCGTGGTTTTCAATAGCCTGAGGCTGACGAGAGGGTGAAAGGATGCAGGGAGGATACCTATTGCCAAGGATCCTGTTTATAAGTATGCGTTCACGGGTTTTAGTGCTAAACGGGTATAGGAATAGTAGCCAGGGTCCCGATTTTCTCAACCCTGTAGTGGGATGAGTCGAGGTGAGGGAAGCTTTTTCCTGAAGGATTCGATGCAAGACCTGATGTATTCC
>SYLG01000107.1 GCA_005808665.1 Planctomycetia bacterium
AACAAAACCCAAAATGGAAAGGAAATTTAGGCCCCCGTCAGGAGGCACGGGGCTTTTCCTTTTCAAATTGCCATTCAAGGAACATGCTATTTTTTGAAGTTGCTTCCCGCCGATTTGGATTTTCCTGAAATTTTATTTTGCCTCGTGGGTAATAGGGAAGTGAGGCCTATCCTTCCTCCCATCCCTCCTTCCCACCCATGAAATCAGCCCAATGAATACACCTGATTCTCCCCTGAAATGAAACAAAGCGGAAATCGGTTATGAAGCCCCTGTTAGCCAATTTGCCCTTGGCACCATCATGCCCGGTGAATACGGGATCTATGTGTTTAACCCCGAAACCAAGGTTTCGGATTTCGTGGCCGCCTGAGACAACGGAATGGATTTGGCTGGAATTGGCCCAGGATACGGAGTTCGGACCATGAAAACCTGGTTTTTCCGGGGAATATTCAAATCCGTCGGCTAAAAACGGGCCAACAAATTCCTTTTTTCGGGATCCGGTTCAAGCGTTAGCACCCTGTTTCCCAATAGCTTACAACCCTTCAAAACCACGCAGGTGGTTGGGAACCTTTCAGCGTATCTCCGAACAATTTCAACCTCCCTTGTTCAAATCGCACAAGGAACTCCCAATATCAAGTACTTTGTTATTGATTACATCCCGTTTTGAACTCGACATACTCCCAAATTCCCGGGAAAAAACTCAATCCGAAACACAAAATAGGCCAAAAAATCGTTGAAAAACACTCCAACCGCGTTATTTGGGGTAACAAATAATTTGGAAAGCGATAACCAAGTCTGACTGTTTCCATCGACATTTAGAGTCTCGAAGGAAAAATTGAGCTTGCCCTGTTTGCCATAATCGTGCTAAACCCTCCGGTTGATACTTATTGCGGAGGCGGAAATGGTATACACTTGGCGAAACCTTTTGGTGTCAATGGGTTTATGGCTAGGGATTGCTCCGCTTTGCCTTGCCCAGCAGGCACTCAATCTGGGATTTGAGGGACGCGAAACTTTTTTTCAGGCAGGGCAAGCAACCGGGCCCGTAACGGTTCAAAGCCACCGGATTACCGAAGAGATTTTTCACAGCGGCCAACGCTGCGAAGAGTTGAAAATTTCGTTATCCAAGCCGTCCTATGTGCCCTATTTTATCGACATTGGCAAAGCCCCTGTCTCGGAGGAGCTTGCGATCGGGAGTTGGATTAGGGCCAATCGGCCGGGCATTCAAATCCTTTGTCGGGTGGTTCTTCCCAAGGAACGCGATCCTGCCAACCCGGATCGGGCTTTAACCGCTGTTCTTCCTGGGGATATTTACCAACTAACCAATCGGTGGCAGCAATTAAGCATTCGTCAACCCACCAAAAAACTCAAAGAGCAGCAACAAATCCTGCAACTTGAGGCCAAACGCCAATTGTCCATTGCGGATGCCTATGTGGATTCCATTTTGGTAAATGTTGGCGTTGGGCCAGGCAATGTGGAGGTTTGGTTTGATGACCTTGAAGCTGGGCCTCTAAGCGAGGCCAAGAACCCCACCGGTTTGGCTGGTCAAGGCGGGACGCCTTCGGCAGCAGTTCCCGGGTCCATTGCAAGGCGGATTTCCGAAGTCAAGGTCCGGGGGAATCACCTTGAAGTGGGTGGGCAAAAATTTTTCCTTCGGGGTGTAAGGCATTCGGGGACCCCGTTAAAAACGCTTCGGGATGCTGGGTTCAACACCTTGTGGCTGGATGGGGCAACCCCACAAGGATTGTTGGATGATGCGGTTACCCAGGGGTTTTGGGTGGTTCCCGGGCTTGGGCCCATCGCCTCCGAAACGGTTTCAGGCAATGGAGAAACACCTGGCACCCTTACAGGTGGTGGCAATTTAACCAGTGGTTCGGTAAACGGGGCGTTGCTTTCCAGGAAGATGGGGCGATTTTTGGAGCAGGATGCGGTCATCGGGTGGGATCTTGGTTCCAATTTGGCGATGGAGAAGGTCACGCAGACCGTTCGCATGGCCCAGTCGTATAAAAATGCCGACCCGAATCGACCGGTTTTTGTGGATGTGGCGGATGGATTTGGCCGGTTTGCCAAGGGAATAGACCAGGTCCTTTTGGGGGCTCACCAATTTCCCCTTGGGACGACTCTGGAATTGCCCGGATATCGTGATTGGTTGATGCAAAAGCGCAACCTTTCACTTGATGGGGTATACACCTGGACCTGGATTCAGGCCCAGCCTCCGGAATGGACCGCCCCATCGTTTCACCAGGAGGCAGGAACCTCGGCGGATCCGGCCGGGCCCTCTCCCGAGCAGATCCGGTTGCTGGCGTACACCGCCATTGCCAGCGGTATCAAGGGACTTGGATATTGGTCGGATGGGGCCCTGTCCGATGCCCAGGCCGGCCGGGACAGGTTGCTTCAGATGGCGCTATTGAATCAGGAATTCCAATTGTTGGAGCCAGTACTTTTGGCAGCGGAGAAACCGTATTGGATCGAAACAAGTCACCCGGATGTTAAAGCAGCGGTTTTGCGATCTGAAAAGTCGATTTTGGTCCTTCCCATCTGGATGGGAAGGGGAGCGCAATGTACTGTTCCCCAAGGAGCGGCAGCGGAGTTGGCCATGGTTATCCCGGCCATTCCCGCAGGTCACCAGGCTTGGGAGGTCAGTCCCCACCAGGTGCGTTCGATCCCTTGGAAAAGGGTGACTGGGGGTTACCGGATCGTATTCAAGGAATTCAATTTAACCGGGGCGGTGGTCTTTACTTCGGACCTCAGCCCTACCGGGCTTGTGGTGCGCTTTCAGGATTTGCAACGCAAGATGGTGCCAACGGCTGCCCAATGGGCAGTGGACCTGGCGGGGATCAGCATCGACCGGACGGCAAGAATTTATGCCGACATCGAAGCCCAGGGCAGGGGACAACCGGATGGTCAAGCCCTCATTACCAAGGCGAAATCCTATTGGGAAAGTGCTCGTAGCCATTTCAATTCAGGGAACCACCAGGACGCCTACGCCGAGTCGATGCGGGCCATGAGGCCCCTTCGGATTTTGCAAAGGGCTTGTTGGGACCATGCTTTGATGGAATTTGACAATTTGGTGGCGGCCCCAGGGTTGTCCGGGTTTTACAGTTTGCCCGGTCATTACAAATGGCTTGCCTCAACAGGAGGCCTCAAAACAGGGGAAAACCTTTTGCAGGGGGGCGATTTTGAATTGATTGGAGGGCAATCCCCTCAAGGGTGGATGACCCAAAGGGACATCCCTTTGGAGGATGTCCTGCCTACGATTCAGCGGACCCGTTTGGCCAAACATACAGGTGCGCAGGCTTTGGAATTGAAGCTTGATGCCAAGGATCCAAACAATCCACCGGCCGCCCTGGAAAGGGCTTTGTTGGCGATACACACGCCCGATTTGAAAATGGCGCCAGGAAGTTGGGTGAAACTTTGTGCGTGGCTCAATGTAAGGCAACCTGTGGCTGGTTCCGTGGATGGGGCTCTTTTTTATGACAGCGCTTCGGGGGAACCCCTTGCTTTTCGTACCACCCATACACAAGGTTGGCGAAAAGTAACGCTTTATCGTCAGGTTCCTATTTCCGGCCGCATTCGTGCGGTAGTAGCTTTAACAGGCTTGGGGTCGGTTCTGGTGGATGACCTCACTATCGAGCCTGTTTTAACCAGCCCTGAAAAACCGGGTTTTACCACAAATACCCGCACTCAGTTGGGCAACAATCCATAGTTCACAAGGGTTTGTCGCACTTTTTGTTCCCCAGCAATGTCTAGTGGACATAGGGGAAGTCGTAGTTCGCCGGTATCCCGACCCAAAAGTTTGAGGGCGGTTTTAACCGGGATGGGGTTTGTGGCAATACCCAACAAATCCCGGCAAAGGAAAAAGAGTTTGCGGTGCCAACCCAAGGCTGTTTCCAATTGTCCGGAAGCGAATGCATGAACCATGGCTTTCATGTCGGCTGGGACCAGATTGCCAACCACGGAAACGATTCCTTCGCCTCCAATGGACATAAGGGGCAGAGTCAGGCTATCGTCCCCGGAAAGGATGGTAAGGTCACAAAGGGCGGCAATTTGGCTTGCCTGATCGAGTGAACCGGTTGCCTCTTTTACCGCCACTATCTGAGGGATCTCAGCCAACCTGGCAATGGTTTCCGGAAGGATATTGGATGCGGTCCTTCCGGGAATGTTATAAAGAACCACGGGAAGGCCCGCTTCTTCCGCAATGGCTTTGAAATGGAGATAATACCCATCTTGTGTGGGTTTGTTGTAATAGGGGCCAACCACCAAGGCTCCATCGGCCCCGGCTTTTTTCGCAAATTTGGTTAACCTTACCGCCTCCTTGGTGGAATTGGAACCTGTTCCAGGCATCACCTTAATGCGCCCAGAAGCCTGTTGAACAACCGTTTCAATGATTTTCTCATGTTCCTCGTGATCCACTGTTGGGGATTCACCGGTTGTGCCTACCGGAGCCAGGCAATGAGTTCCTTGGGAAATATGCCAATCCACCGATCGGCAAAGGGCAGGGTAATCCACCAATCCATCCCGAAAGGGAGTAACAATGGCAACGGTGAGGCCTGCAAACATCCGCCCTTTGGTGCTACGCATGAAACATTCCTTATTTGAGGCAATTGCATGTAGTTTACAAAACCAAGGCCGCTCGCAAACCCATCCAGGGAAGGAAGGGTTGTTAATATGTGGGGTTTCGGTCGGTAAGATAAAGGTAAGGAACTTTGCCGTGATCCGCTTTATTTATTTCGATGCCGTAGGAACCATTCTCCACCCGAGCCCTTCCGTAAGTGAAATTTACCACCATTATGCCCGAAAACATGGGTATCCTGCGGAGTTTACCAAGCTCAAACAGCGCATTCGGGAGGCGTTTGGCCGGCAGGAAGCGATGGACGCAAGCCTCGAATGGAAAACCAATGAGTCTCGTGAAGAAAACCGGTGGCGCTCCATCGTTCAGGAGAGTTTTCCCGGCATGAATTCCCTCGAAAAATGTTTTCAGGAACTTTATCAAGTGTTTGCCACGGCCTGGGCTTGGAGGGTGGAACCCGCTTTGGCTGGCTGGCTGGATTTAGCCAAAAGTCGTGCAATCAGGGTTGGATTGGCCTCGAATTTTGACCATCGACTAAGGAACCTGATCGGGGAATTTTCTCCATTACGGGCATTTTCCGAGGTCATTATCAGTTCCGAAATAGGGTGGCGAAAGCCTGCACCCCGATTTTATGAATTGGCCTTAATGCGGGCAAAACAAAAACCCTCCCAAGTCCTGTTTTTGGGGGATAACTTCCGGTTTGATGTTCAAGTCCCGCGCGAAATGGGGATGCACGCCGCCCTAATCAGTGCGTTTGCCATTTCTCCCTTGGCCTACCTTTCCCTGGAAAAGGTGACGGATTTTGCTGAAGTAATGTAATTTTCCGGCATTCCAGTTACTGCCTGACCTCCAGTAATCCTAATAAGTCCTTTGGAATCGCCTTCTTGATTGGGTTGGGTGGCCTACATGACAAAGCGTTATTTTGCGGAGCCCTATCAGTTCGTTGTACCCGAGGAATCGACCTGGTTCATTGAATTATTCCGTCATATCACCCCGTTTTACTATCCTTGGGTTTTGAACCTGAAACGATGGAGTTTTCCGGGTTTGGAATATCTGCAAGAGAGCTATCAAAAAAACGCTGGGATCCTCCTTTGTTCGAACCATCAAAGCGGTATAGACCCCCTTCTGCTTGGAAAATTGGCGGAGGCATCCGGAAGGTGGATTCATTTTATCGCTTCGCACCACCTCTTTAAGGAGGGCGAAATACTAGGGGAAGTCATTCGTCGCCTGGGTGGGTATAGCATTTTTCGTGACGGACCCGATTTGTCAAGCGTCAAGAAAACAATCGACCTTTTGTGTAAGGGGAAACGAGCCGTTCTGGTGTTTCCGGAGGGCACCTATCTGAAACAAAATGACAGGATTGGTCCCCTCCTGGAGGGGACCGGTTTGATTTTGCGCAATGCTTTGAAAAAGGCAACCCGGCCAATGGTGGTCCACCTTATTGCCGTCAAATATTGGTTTTTGGAAGACCCTATGCCATCACTGAGGCATAAATGGAGCAGATTGGAAAAGGAATGGGGTTTAAGGAATGCTTCCCAAGAGGATGACCTGAACCGGTTGGAGGCGATCCTTCGTACCGGGGTGGTCAGGCTTTTGGGAAACGAGGCGAAAATGGTTTTGCAGCAGGGTTTTTTGAGGAATGAGGACTTTGACACGGCATTAGGCCGGTTGGTCGCCAACCACTTTGAGGTGGAACCCGCAAAGGTTGGTGATCCCAAAGCATCCATTGGGCTTGCCATCCGCAAACAAAGGCAAGGATTGATCAGGGAATTGGCCCAAACGGCGGGATTCCCAAAAGAGGAGGAATCGGTTCAGGAAAAACTTGCCTCCCTTTTGAAATGGGAAAGTGTAACCACCCTTTCCATGGACTATGTTCGGGAAAAGCCAACGGTGGAGAGGATATGGGAATCCTTTGCCCGATTGGAAGAGGCCTTTACCGATTGTGAATCGGTATTTCCGGTTCCCGTGGAGGCGGTTTTGTCCGTCAGTGATGGAATCGATATTTCGGCCCAGAGGAAAGGGATGAGCCTTGATCCCCAAATGGGAGATTTCGGTAGTAAGCTCCGCCAAAGGATGCAAAACCATTTGGATTCCATTACCTTGAAAAGCCCAATCGGGCGGTAATCCTTTGGCCCGTATTTGCCTGTTCCAACATTTCAAAGGACAGTGGTTCCAATCAAAGTAAGATGACCTGAAAGGGTATTGGCGATTTCCGGCAAGGACTTGTTTGCATGCATGCAAAGATCTTTCAAATGGTTCACAAAGGCAATCTCATTTACAACACCTGTTGGGAAGACCCGGTGTTGGATCAGGTAGCGTTTGGCCTCAAACCCAGGGACAGGGTATTGGTAATTACCAGTGCCGGCTGCAACGCCCTGGATTACCTCCTGGCCGGAGTGGCCGGGGTTCATGCCGTGGATATGAACCCGATTCAAAACAGCCTTCTTGAACTCAAAAAAGCAGCAATCAAGGTACTCGATTACGACGATTTTTGGAGGATGTTTGGCGAGGGGCATCACCCCCGGATCAGGGAAATGTATCACCAGCGCCTTCGCCCGGCAATTCCCGAGTATGCCCGGGTTTGGTGGGACAGGAAAATAGGCTACTTTGCCGGAAAAGGCTGGCGAAGCAGTTTCTATTACCGGGGAACCTCAGGCCTTTTTGCAAAACTGGTTATGACCAAACTGAACCTTTTCGGTCGTATGCGAACGGTGATTCAGGACTTTATCAAGGCACCTACCCTGGAAAAGCAAGCCGAAATATGGTTCTCAAAGATTCATAAAAAAGTAATGACCCCTTCCATGAGGTGGTTTTTGGGTCGGCAATTTACCATGACCCTCCTCGGGGTCCCTGGGCCGCAAATCCAGCAGATTCGTAATCAATATCCAGGCGGATTGGTTCAATTCATCGAAGATTGCATAACCGCGGTTACCACCAAACTTCCTATCCATGACAACTATTTCTGGCGTGTCTACATGGAGGGCCGGTACCACCACGATTCCTGCCCTTCGTACCTCAAGGAGGAAAACTTTGAAAAACTCAAAGGACTCGTTGACCGACTCGAGATTACCACAAACTCCGTGGAAGGATTTCTCAAATCGACTCACCATAGGATCAACAAGTTTACTTTGCTTGATCACATGGACTGGATGGCACGAAAAAACCCCAAGGGGTTGGTGGATGAATGGAATGCCCTGATCCAACGGGCCCAACCTGATTCGGTTATCCTGTACAGGAGTGCGGGATTAAATGTGGACTTTCTGGATGACCTTTTGGTGAAAACGGCTCATGGCACAACCAAACTTGGCGATTGCCTGCTTCATGACACGGCCCTTGCCCAAAGGCTTCACCCAACTGACCGGGTTCACACCTATGGCAGCTTCCACATAGCACGCCTGAAACCCGGTACCGTTTCGGAGTGACCATGAGTTTTTGGAGTGATATGCGGGTGATTTGGGGAATGGCCTTTCATCGGGGCTCATCAACCGACCTGAAATCCCGCCTCGAAGAGTTTTATTCCGGCCAAAGTGGCGACTACGACAGTTTCCGGAAGAAACTCCTCCATGGACGGGAAACGCTCATGGGGGAAATCGGTCAAAGGCTTGAGCCGGGTGCCACGGTTTTGGATATGGGGGGTGGCACGGGCCATAACATTGCCGGGCTTGGTACCCACCTGGCCAAGCTTGGTAGAGTGGACATTATTGATCTTTGTAGTCCCCTTTTGGGTGTGGCCCAGGCGAGGATCACCAAGGAGGGATGGACTAATGTCCATACAGCCGAGGCAGATGCGACAAAGTTTGTGCCACCTGCCGGGCCAGTGGACGCAATCACCTTTTCCTATTCATTGACCATGATCCCGGATTGGTTTCTGGCTTTGGAAAGGGCCTTTTGCAATCTTAAGCCTGGGGGAATAATCGGAGTGGTGGATTTCTATATTTCCCGGAAATGGCCTGAGGGAAAATACAAGAAACACGGCACCTTAACCCGTGGCCTATGGCCCTTATGGTTTGCCAATGATAATGTTTTTCCAAGCCAGGATCATCTTCCCTGGCTTGGATCCCATTTTGAGTCGCTAATTTTGGAGGAGGGAAAGGGAAAAATTCCCTATGTGCCTTTTCTCAAGGCACCATATTATGTCTTTTTAGGTCGCAAAAGCCTTTAGAATTTGCCTTTTTTATTTCTTTTGGCAGGATTCCATTTGCCGTTCGGACAAGTTTTTATCCCATTTGAGACGAGAAATCGGCCCAGGAGGATTCGGTGTTCCAAACTGAAAAAACCCGGTTGCTTCTGGGCCTAAACCAGGCCACCTGGCCTTTATGCCTTAATAGTCAGCGAATGCGGATCCTCTTGCCAAAGGCAGCAGGATTGATCGGGCCGTAAATGTGAGGATAGCATTCCCCATTGCTTGACGGTTCCAATCGCAATTCACTGGTCATGGCACTAGGTTCGATTTCAAAACCCCAGATTTTCCCCTCCTTTGGAAAAAAACGATCAATTACCTTTAAGGCCTGATGTTGAAAACAACAATGGATGAAACCCTCTGCTTCGAGGGAAGGATGGGTGTAAGGGGTGGTGGGAGCACTTGGGTCGGTTCCCGCCACAAGGTGTAAAATCATGGTATTTTCAGGTTAGCCCTATCGGTCAGGTGTGGGTAGGTGGACCCCTGCTTTTTTCATTTGATCGATTTTCGTTTGGAGAGCCACCTGTTTTGGCCGAACTTCCATAGCCCTTTCATAAAGGGCAAGGGCACGATCGGGCCGGTTGAGGGATTCAAAAAGGCTTCCCAACTCAATCATGGCAACCAGGTCGCTTGGATTAATGGCAAGGGCCTGTTGGAGGCGGGCTTGGGCTCGGGCCACATCCCCGGCTTGCAACCACAAGTAACCATCGTCCGCAAAGGCTTGAGCGAAATGGGGATGGGATTTCATCCAGGTTTCGACTTGGGTTTGGGCGTATTCCCGGCGTCCACTTCGATTCCAGAGGACGACCAAGGCATGGCGGGCCTGATTGAGTCCGGGATCCTTTTCCAATGCCACGGTATACAACCGCTCGGCTTCGGTAATGTTCCCCAAGGCCTCTTCTACCTGGGCTTTGTTGTATAAAAGTTGGGGATTCTCGGGGTCCTTGGCAAGTGCCTTAACAAAATATTGTTTCGCCTCGGGATAAGCACCCATTTGAAAAAGGTAAACTCCATCCTGGGTGTAGGAACGGATTTCGTCCTGGCGTTGCAAGGCACACCCTCCGGCCAAGAAAATGCCCAACAGCCCCATCCAGCCCGGTCGCATGGAAATACCTCCAACCGGGCCTCATAGCTCTTTGGTTGTGGGGTGAAAAGGTCAATTTGTCCTGGGACCGAACGATCTTATCCCTTGGGGGGCCAAGCTTTCCTTTCGAATAATTCTTGGGGGACTAAAGCAAGAAAGACCTCCTTAGGGACAATTGATATTCATGGTAAGCTTTTGTTGTTGTGGTAAACCCAAAACTACCTGGTTTTCAAGCTGCTTTTGTTGGTAAGCTTTTGTAGCTCAGCGCGAAACCATTCGTTGCTTTTGACTTCTTTACCCTCCTGAAATCGAATCAGGTACGGTTTGCCTGAGGTGCCTGATTTTGTCGCCACCTTGGCAATAAAGTCATCCACGGTTTGAATGGTTTTGTCGTTGGCCCATTTTCGCCTTAGGAAGGTGGCGGCCGATTGGGCATCATATTCCTGATCATTTCGGACAAACTTGGCTTTTTTTAACCCCTCCACCTGCTTGATGAGGGTTTCGATTTTTTCCTTTTCAGGAACTTGCTCCTCTTTGGATTTGCCTTCTGGTGGGTCGATCCAAAACCCTGCGAAAACCAGAACGAGTAAGGAAAAGGCCATGAGGATACTCCCACTTGTGTTAGCCTTGTGAAAAAACCATGCAATCCACCCTGTCAACCTATTGTGATAGCCACGATTATTTCGGGTTTCCGAGAAATTTTCTCCTTTGAAGGGGTGAATTCCAAAGGATTGAGTATTTGGAATGAGATAGAGCTGAAAAATGCCAGGAAAACTTCCCGTTTGTTCTCGCCGATATTGTAAAATGGACTCTGAATGAATTTAGCCATTGGGTGTTGAATATGAATATTACCTGTTTTGGTTTGGTAGTCCTTTTGGGGGGATTGTGTTTGGGCCAGGGCCCTGCCCACCCCAAGGTCGTATTGCAACAGAATTTGGATATTACCTATGCCAAGGTTTCCAAACGGCAAAAGCTGGATGTTTTTCGTCCTTCCGGGAGTGATAAACTGCCCATTGTGCTGTTTGTCCACGGTGGGGCATGGTTTATGGGCGATAAGGATTTCTTCGGAGTCCACCGAAGTGTGGCTAAATCCATTGCCACCAAAGGCTTTGTGGTTATTGCCACGAATTACCGGCTTTCCCCCGATGTGAAGCACCCAGCCCATGTTGAGGATGTTGCCAAGGCTTTGGCGTGGGTATTTGCCAACCCCACGATTCATGGGGGGGATGTTACCAAAGTGAGTTTGGTAGGTCATTCCGCGGGAGCCCATTTGGTGACCCTTTTGGCGACGGATAGTGAACTCTGGGGAAAAACCGATGGCCCCAAGGCAAGTGATCGCTCCTCCGTTTGCGGGGTGGTTGGCCTATGTGGAGTCTACCGGATCCCCGCAGGAAACCAGATCAAAAACCTGGCAGAACAGATTGGTCTGGCCCGCCAGATTGCCGGGATCACCGGTCCTGGCGGGAAAACATTTAATCCATTCAAGATTGCCTTTGGTGAAGATGAGGCCATTTGTCGAAATGCTTCGCCTGTAAACCATGCCAAAAAAGGTCTGCCTCCTTTTTTGCTGTTGGTTGCAGAGCGCGATTTGCCCGGCCTTGGGTTCATGGCGGGCGAATTTGAAGGGGCTTTGGTCAAATCCGGGGTTCCATGCCGGAACCGGACCATCCCTTCCACCAACCACATATCCCTATTGGCAGAAATCAATCGCCCCAAAAGTCAAACCGCAACCGAACTGACCTCCTTTCTTCAGGAGGTTTCCCGGCACCGGATCTCCAATCCATGAGTATTGGGAGGGAAGGCAATTCGAAAAACCTGATCTTTCCTCCCGTGGGGCGGTTGGCCCCATCTCCTACCGGGGAGATGCACCTTGGAAATTTGCGGACATTTTTGTGCGCATGGTTGTCGATAAGGGCCAACCACGGCAAATTATGGATGCGGATGGAAGACATTGACCTTTCCCGGGTTCGGCCATTGTCGGTTGAGTCGATTGTTGATGACCTTGCCTGGTTTGGATTGGATTGGGACGGGGAACCCCTGATTCAATCGGATCGTTTTTTAGAACACAAGGAATCCCTTGAAATTCTTCAATCCAGGGAATTGGCCTATCCTTGTATTTGCACCCGGGCCGATGTGGAACGGGCAGCCAGTGCTCCCCATGCAGGCCAACAAGGTCAACAGTATCCCGGAACTTGTGCCCAAAATACTACAAGCACAGCTCAAGAATTGACTGTGCCCTTTGCCTGGCGGTTTCGTCATGACAGGGAATCAGAAACCTTTCGGGATTTGGTCAAGGGGGAGGTTTCCGAGGCGGTTAGGGGGGATTTTGTCATCTGGAAAGCAGGGAAGGGGATTCAATCGGTTGGCCCTTCCTACCAATTTGCCGTGGTTATGGATGACCATTTTCAAGGCGTGACGGAAGTTGTTAGAGGAGATGACCTTTTGGCATCGACTGCCAAACAGATTGGCATCGCCAGGGCTTTGGGTATTCCAAGCCCTGCCTGGATTCATGTCCCGTTGGTGATAGGGGAGGACGGTCTCCGTTTGGCCAAACGGCATGGCGATAACAAAGTCTCGTCCTTCCGAAAGCAAAAGGTCCCAAGTGATGTTTTATGCGGATATTTGGCGTGGTCTTTGGGGTGGAACGATGCAAAGGTGCCGATGGTCCCCAAGGACCTTTTGCATAATTGGAGTTGGCAATCCATGAACAAAATGCCCTGGGTCCTTGGAAAAGATACCCTAAGGGAAATGGGCTTTGATCCTGCCAAAGCCGGATAAAGGAAAGGAATTGGGTCTTTGGGGATTATGCCATCGAAACTTAGGCCGCAGCCCTTAACCGAAGTGACCTTTGCCAATCCAGTTGTAGCGATAGCCCTTCATCCAAGCTTATTTTGGGTGCCCAACCAAGGTGGCGCAATAGTTTACCGGTATCGGCCCCGGTGTGGCGTTGATCTCCGTCACGGGGTTTGTCCATTTTGACCTGGGCCCGGCGGCCTATAAGCCGCTCCAGCTTGCCAAGAATATCCCAAACGGAAGCGGTTTCGCCCCCGCCAATGTTATAAATCTCGCCTACGGGGGAGTGCAGGGTGGAGATGGTTGCATCGATACAGTCACTAATATAGGTGTTACCCCGGGTTTGTTGGCCGTCCCCAAAAACGGTAATTGGCCTGGCTTCCAATAGGGAGTCAATGAATTTGTGGTAGCCCATATCCGGGCGTTGCCTTGGGCCATAGACCGAGAAGTAGCGAAGGACTGTTAGCGGGAGGCCTCGTTCCTCGGCATAGGCTCGGCAAAGGTGTTCCCCTGCCAATTTCGTGGCCCCGTAAGGGCTGGAGGGGCGGGTTGGCAGGTGTTCATCCCCGGCTGCAAACCGACCATATACCGACGAGGTGGATGCGTATACAAATCGCTCCAGGTTTTGATGGGCCAAAGCCTCCAATAGCCGTTGGGTTCCCGTTACATTACAAGAATTGTAAAGGTCGAAATCGGTCCAACTTTTGACAAGGCCCGCGGTTGCTGCCAGGTGAAATACGACGCTTGTGCCTTCGACCGCTTGATCGAGGGGATCATTACGAAGGTCCAATTCCAGGAATTCAAACCGACCATCCTGCCTGAGCCGATGGAGGTTTGCTTCCTTCCAAGGCCTTGGATAATACGGGATAAACGCATCGATTCCGGTTACCTGATATCCCAAATCCACCAATCGTTCACAAAGGTGTGATCCAATGAAACCGGCTGCACCAGTTACCAAACAACGCATGATAGGCCTCCTGCCCATTTGAGTCACCTTTGGCCAAGGCAACTTGGGAATAGTACCTGAAATGGGGGGTCGGTCGCAAGGGCGGAGTTGTGACCACCCGAACCGGTTTACCTAACCAGATTATCAGCCAATATTATCTAACCTGACAAAGGGGTGCCATTCCCCCACTAAACACCGGATCAAACCGGTCGGGTGGCCACGATTTCAAGAACCATAGGGGAGGTCATCAGGCTTGACCTGGATTTTTTGACACTATCAAGCCGTGCATGGAACGCATTCGCCCACTCCAAGGTAACTGTTCCGTTTTCAAGGGACCGTTGGGTATTGACCCGCATAAAGCCTTCGATCCATTGCCAAACTGGTTCTCCCGGACGAGCACAAAAAACATGGGGCCTCGCCGATACAAGGGTGAAACCCAATGTGTGCAATGCTCCTACCAACGAAGGAGCGACATCCGGTTCTCCACCTGTTTCACGCCAGGAGGTCATCACCCGGGTTACAAAATCCAAAACCATCGGTTCATGGGGAAGCATCCGCCAGGAAGCGTAATCGAGGTATTCAAAAAAAATTGCCGTTCCGCCAGGACGAAGGAAATCATGGATGTTTTGCACCAGTTTCAATGGTGACGAAACAAAGGAGGCTACCCAACGACACCAGGCGAAATCCATGCCTTTTACAGGCAAATTGTCCCCCATAAGGTCTGCCGTTTGGATGGTCACATTTTGAATCCCTTGGGAAAGGACTTGTTCCTTTGCCGCATTTGAAAAATTGATTGATCGTTCCAGGCCGATCACTTGGCCGGTTGGGCCAACCACAGGGGCAAGGTCAAGGGTGGCAAAACCTGGACCACAACCGACATCCACAACCCGGGACCCGGTTTGAATCCCCACCCTTTGCCAACAAGCCAACACAGTGTCCTTCCAAACGCCATGTTGAAATGAAAGGCGATCAAACTCGTCGGCGTTTGTGCCAAGTACATAATCCGTTTGGCTTGTTTCACCCATTCGTTTTTTCCTTTAATAACAAGGTGCTTATATCGGTTTTTTGTCCGGAAAGGGCTGGTATTGGGCCATCAAACTTTCACCCTAAATGCCTACTGTCCCCTAGGTCGTTGGTTTGGTTTCTTTCCTTTGGGGATTTTATGGGCCCTTGTCGGGCGGAGCAAAGGTTGCACCATGAACCTCAGGCCAACATTTGGAATATTCCTAATCCCAACAAAAGAACGAAAAGGCTTTCATGATTTGTCCAACAAGGGGAGGGAAGTGATCCTTTTTATCCAACAAATACCTGTAGTTATTTTTTTGGTTTTGGGACTAATGGGCCCTTGCCTGGTTGCCCAGGATACACCTATCCCTCCCCGGGTCAAGTTCCAAGCCCTTTTGAAAGAGTATCAGGGTGCGGCATCAAGTGGCAAAGTCCTAACCGACCAGGAGAGATTGGCGTTTGTGGGCCAAGCCTACATCCAGAGGGACAAAATTGCCTCGAAATTTGTCGACCTTGCCTTGAAGCATCCAGGAGATCCGATCGCTCTGGATGCGTTGCTCCAGGCCATTTGGCAGGTAAACACAACCCCCTGGCCGGTGGAAATTGTGGGTCGGAACAATTCCTGGCTACGGGCATTTTCAATCTTGGTCCGGGATCATTTAGGCAGTGAAAAACTTGGCCAGGCGTGCATGCGACTTTCACCAGGATTTCGTAAGGAGTATGAAACCTTTCTTCGTACTGTTATGGAAAAGAGTCCAAGCAAGGCGAATCGGGGTCAGGCGACCATTGCCCTTGGAAATTTCCTTGCGAACCGAAAACAAAGGGTGGAAATCATAAAAACGGACCCCATGCAATCCACTGCATTTGAAAACCTGTTCGGGAAAGAATACCTGAACGGTTTGCTCCAAAGGGAACCGATAATAGCCGACCGGGAAGTTGAGGCAATACTAAAACTAGCCATCAGGGACTATGGCCATGTGAAATGTGAGGATGGGGGAACCGTTGGGGATTTGGCCAAAGCCAGCCTGTTTGCCCTCCGTAGTCTTGGCGTTGGGGCCAAGGCGCCAGAAATCGAGGGGCGAGATCAAGACGGTTTGCTAACAAGGTTGGGGGATTACAGGGGTAAGGTGGTGGTCCTGGATTTCTGGAGCGAATACTGACTTTCTTGAAGGGCCCATTGGCCCCACGAGCGGTCGCTCGTGAAAAAATGGGAAGGGCGTCCATTTGCAATCCTTGGGGTCAACATCGTTGGTCATCAACCCAAAGAGTTAAAGGCGGTAATGGAAAAGGCGATGATTCCCTGGCGATCTTTTACCGACACAGGCCCAATAGGGAGAGGTCCAATTGCAACCCAATGGAATTTTCCTGCCACCCCAACCTTCTATGTCCTTGATGGCAAGGGAATTATCCGTTACAAATGGGTAGGCAGTCCCGCGGAAAGGGTAATGGACAGCGCAATAGAAAAACTGGTCAAGGAAACCGAAGGGATTGGGGAACCCAAGCATTAGTTCGGTTATTGTACTATAGGGAAGTAATAGTTGGATCCCTTTTGTCCACAATGGCGATTTGTAGCAGATTTGTTTCAGGGGTCCCGGTGGATTTTTCTTTGCAACCGCCACATCCTTTGCCGCAACCACCCCGGGATCCGCGAATCCTCAATTGAACCTGATAAAGTGCGAACGCCAAGGCCCCTGCCACACACAAACCCGCCAGTATTTGTTGGAAACTCTCCATAAAAAAGGGTCCTAACCCCAGATCCATGTTCCCAATTGAAACGCCACCCATGCTCCAGCATAGGCCAGAATGGTCATGTAAGTGAAGGTGAAAAGAGGCCAAAACCAGCTATTTGTTTCACGACCAATAACCACCAGGGTAGACACACATTGGCAACATAAGGCAAAAAATACCATAAGCGACAATCCTGCCGCGGGTGTCAAAGGCGAATCGGTGGCTTGCAATGCCTTTACAATATTGTCCTCTTCCTCCTCCTGGGCATAAAGCTGGGCCAATGTTCCTACCACGACTTCGCGGGCGGGAAAACTGGCGATTGCCGCAACTGAAAGCCTCCAATCCCAACCCAGAGGCCTGAAAACAGGCTCCATGGCTTTTCCTGCTATTCCAAGATAGCTTTGTTCTCGCCAGATTGCCTGCCAATGCAAGGCTTCCTCGCCTTTACCTTCCTGTTTCAACAAATTGACCCGTTTGGGATAGGAACCCCCTTTGAGGTCGTTGGTGGGAAAATAGAGTAACGCCCAAATCAAAACCATGGCGGCAAGGATCGTACTCCCTGCCCTGCCCACAAAGCTCCATCCCGCATCCATAACTTTGTGCAGGACACTTTTCCAATTGGGAATCTGATATCGGGGAAGCTCCAGGACAAAAAGGGGAGCTGGGCCGTGTAAAAGGGTTCGTTTGAGTACCAGGGCAACCAATGGTGCCAATATCAGACCCAACATATACATCGCAAATAACATTACCCCCCCAAGCCAGGGAGAGTGCCCAAGTTCAGGTGCAAAGCAAGCCGCTACCACAAGGGTGTACACCGGGAGGCGGGCGGAACAACTCATCAGGGGAGCAACCAAAATGGTGGCAAGGCGATCGCGGCGATCTTCTATGACCCGTGTGGAAAGGATGCCAGGTACGGCACAGGCCAGCGACGAAAGCAAAGGAATGAAGGATTTGCCACTAAGCCCGCATCGGGCCATGAGGTGATCCACCAAAAAAGCGGCTCGGGCCATGTAACCTGTGTCTTCAAGGATAGCCAACAGGGTGAAAAGGATGCATATTTGGGGAAGGAAGACTAGGACTCCACCTACTCCCTGAATGATGCCGTGGGCCAATAGGTCCGTAAATGGCCCTTCTGGCAAGGTGGTAAGGACCCAATCCCCCAACATTTCGTGAATTGCGGAAAGCCAATTCATGATTGGGGTTGCCAACAAAAAAACCGATTCAAAGACTAAAAACATTGCTAACAAGAAAAATAGCGTTCCTGAGACAGGGTGGGTAAGCCAGGCATCCAACCGGTCGGTCCATGATACCCCAGCCTTGGGTAATTCCTGGACGCCCACGAGCCGTTTGCGAATATCCTCATACCGTTGGATGGATTCTGCCTGGGGTAAAAGGAATCCTGAATCTGCAAGCCCTTTTCGGGCTTTGGCGAGCGCCGATGCCAAAAGTGGTTTTTCAAGAATCAGGTCTTTTGCCGCCTCCCCATCGGTGTCAAAAAGGGCTCGGCGGATCATGAAATCCGGAGTTTCCTTTTTGCAAAGGGTTTTAACCTGTTCAGTCTCCTTAACCAAGGCAAGTGGCCAATCCATAGGCTTGGGTTTTGGGGTCTTTTGATACCCCAAAATGGTATCCAAAAGGATGTCGATACCCACCCCTTTAACAGGGTGTACCCAAACCACCGGGCAACCCATCCGTTCGGCCAAAAGGTCACACCGGATCGTGGCTCCTGCGGCCTCGGCCATATCCACCATGGTGAGGCAAATAATGAGGGGAAGATCTACCTCAAGCACCTGGTGAACAAGGTATAAATTGCGCTCCAGGTTGGTTGCATCCACCACCGCAACCACCACATCCGGGCGGCACTCCACACAATGAAGCCCCAACAATATCTGGGTAGGAATGAGCTCATCTGGAGAACGGGCTGCAAGGGAGTAGGCACCAGGAAGATCCAAAAGATCTATGGGAACTCCCTTGTGAAGGACGGACGCTTTTTTGATTTCAACCGTAACACCAGGATAGTTGGCGGTGTGCTGCCTCAATCCGGAAAGGGAATTAAAAAGCGTGGTTTTCCCTACATTGGGATTGCCTACCAATGCAAGGGTAATGGGTTTCAGAGGAGCAGGAAATGCCTTTGCCACCAGTGGAATCAATGGATAGAAGTTTTTTGAAGGTGGATACGGGCCGCCTCTTGCCGCCTTAAACCCAAACGCCAATTGCCAACCCGCAACCGGAGGGGATCGCCCCAGGGAGCCCGACCCAATAATTCGATCTCAACTCCCCTTTGGAGGCCAAGATCACCAAGGCGTTGACTCAAGTCATCGGTCCCGTCGACATGCGTAACCCAAGCGATTTCCCCAGGGCGAAGTTGATCCAGGGAACAAAAATTCGAAGGGGTCATAGAGATATTCCTGATATTGAGACTAAATCTCAACAAGAACGCATTCCCCTACAGTCTAGGTCCAGCTTTGGGTCCTGTCCAATCTTTTTTTTGCCATTTTCCCAAATTTCAAAAGGTTTAAACCCTTCCCCTACACCCATTCCCTGGAGGAATCCTAAGAAGACAGTTTGGACTTCCTGACGGCGGTTGAGATTCCTTGGCCTGTGGGATTTTGGAGTTGGCATGTTGGGATTTGCGGAGCGTTTGGTGGAGGCGGTTAGGCGCTTCAAAACGCCCTTGTGTGTTGGGATTGATCCGAGGTGGGACCAAATTCCCTTGGCGGTTCGCCAACCCTTTGGCGGGGCCGTCCCAAACTCCCTGGAGGCTGTTGCCCTCGCCTATGAGACTTTTTGCGGGCGGGTTTTGGAATTGGTGGCGGGTAAAGTTGGGGTTGTCAAGTTTCAGGTCGCGTTTTTTGAACAGTGTGGCAGCCATGGAATTGCTTGCCTGGAAAGGCTCTTGGTCAAGGCCAGGGAGTTAGGCTTGTTAAATATTCAGGACGGCAAGCGAAACGATATTGCCAGCACGGCAACCGCCTATGCCGAGGCCGCTTTTGGGGGCCCCTCATTTGGCGGAAAACGGTTTTTGGTGCATTCCATCGATGCCATTACCGTAAATCCCTATCTCGGTTCTGATGCCGTGGAGCCATTCATCCAGCAGGCACGATCTTTCCAAGGGGGAATTTTTATCTTGGTGAGGACAAGTAATCCCGGGGCCGGGCTTTTCCAGGACCTAATGTGCCCGGAAGAAAAGCTCTACCGTCAGGTGGCCAAACTGGTTGAGTCATTCAATCTGGGTAATTCAGGACCCGCCGGATTTGGTGATGTTGGGGCCGTAGTTGGGGCAACCTATCCCGCAGAACTTGCCGAATTGCGCCAACTTATGCCAAACACACTTTTCCTTGTGCCAGGTTATGGAGCCCAAGGGGCAAGTGCTTCCGACCTGGCTGGGGCTTTCCGACCGGATGGCACCGGGGCAGTAATAAATAGTGGCAGGGCAATCACCTTTGCCGCCAAAACGAACCAGCCCGATTGGGAATCCCAGCTGGAAATGGCTTGCGAAAAAGCAAAAGGGGAACTGGCCGAGGTCTGTCCCCTTTGATCCTAGCTATTGCTCAATCCCTGACTGACCGGTTGGTTGCCAAACAGGGTTTGGAACCAGTGGGACAAATCTTGCCAGGATCGGCAGGAATGGAGGTTTCCCTCAACAACCGAGGGAACATCGACCCAAATGCCCCCGGAAGCACGAATATCATCCCGGATAGCATGGGGGCAGGCAATCCGCTTGGCATCAATCGCCCCTGCACTCAAAAGCACTTGAACGCCACGACCGATCGAGGCAACCTTCCGACCATCTTCGATTTGGGTCCTGGCAATGTCGAGAACTTCTTCACGGAGGCGCAATTTTTCCGAGCAAGCCCCACCAGGAATCACCAACCACTCATATTCCGCAGGATTAAGTTCCCTGATGGGCGAATCGGGATGAACCTGGTAGCCATGAAGCCCCGTGCAAGGGGTCCCCTTGAGCGATGCCAAAACCACCTGGTAGCCCGCTTCCCGAAACCGGTGCATGGTGAAAAGGACTTCCATATCCTCAAACCCATCGGTAACAAACATCAAACATTTTGGCTTCATAAACTAACGCTCCCTGGGAAGTCCACCCTGATAACCAACCCCGTTCCCCAAGCCAAGGTCTATTTTATCACCCATCAAGAGGGTATTCACCCTTGCCCAAGGGTTGGCTTTGCCTTTATGCTCAAAGATTACCGACCAAATCCTTTCATTCGTAACCATTGGGTTGGGACCCATTCGTCAAGGAAGACCCATTCATGAATTATGACCCCAATAACCCCTTGATTGTCCAGGGGGACCGGACCGTGTTGGTTGAAGTGGATAATCCCCGGTATGCAGAGGCCCGGGATGCCATTGCCCCCTTTGCAGAAATTGAGAAAAGCCCGGAACATATTCATACCTACCGAATTACCCCATTGTCGCTTTGGAATGCCGCAGCTGCTGGGATCCAAGCGAACGAAATGGCGGCCACTCTCCAAAAGTATTCCAAATTCGCTGTCCCAACCAATCTCCTTTCCGACCTTCAGGAACTCGTTAGCCGCTATGGTCGGGTTCGGTTGGAAAGAAATGGTAATGAAATGGATACCTGCCCAACGGGCCTAAAACTCATTTGCAACGACATCCCCTTGCTTGAGGAGTTGGCTCGCCAACCCAAGGTCAGGGTATACCTTGGGCCCAAAATTGACCGTTCCAGTTATCAGGTGGACGGAGCCTATCGGGGAGTGCTTAAACAGGCTTTGGTGGCCGTGGGCTATCCCGCCGAGGACCTTGCCGGATACACCGAAGGGGCCCCACTAGCGGTTTCCCTGCGGGAGCAAACCCTGGGTGGCCTGCCTTTTCAACTCCGGGATTATCAGAAGGACTCCAGCGCCGTTTTTCATGCGGGAGGGGATGTTCGGGGCGGGTCCGGGGTTGTTGTTCTCCCTTGTGGGGCGGGCAAAACCATTGTTGGCATCGCTGCCATCGCCCTTGTCGGTCGGAACACCCTGATTCTAAGTACGGGCATCACTGCGGTTAAACAATGGCGGCGGGAGATCCTGGACAAAACCACTTTGCAAAGTGATGAGGTAAAGGAATATACCGGGGAAAACAAGGAGATCGGCCCGATCACCATTGCCACCTACCAGATTCTTAGCCATCGAAACGACAAGAATGAAGATTTCCCCCATTTTGATATCTTTGATAAACGGGATTGGGGCCTGATCATTTATGATGAGGTCCACCTTTTGCCTGCGCCGGTTTTTCGGATCACCGCCCAAATCCAAGCCAGAAGGCGACTTGGACTTACCGCAACACTTGTTCGCGAGGATGGCCGCGAAGGGGATGTCTTCAGCCTGATTGGCCCCAAAAAGTTCGATGTGCCTTGGCGTGACCTTGAATCCAAGGGCTTTATTGCTGAAGCGTCCTGTACCGAAGTCAGGGTGGCACTCCCGGACAAGGTGCGCATGGATTATGCGGTCGCAGAACTTCGCCACAAACACCGGATTGCAAGTGAAAACCCTGCAAAAGAGGACATAGTTGGATTCCTCCTCAACCGCTATCCCGACAAACAAACCCTTATCATTGGCCAATACCTAAGCCAATTAAGGAGCCTGGCGGAACGATTCAAGATTCCCCTTATCACCGGGGCAACTCCCAACTTTGAACGGGAGGAACTTTTCCATGCGTTCCGGGCGGGTACAGTAAGCCAAATCATCCTCAGCCGTGTTGGAAACTTTGCCATCGACTTGCCGGATGCCTCGGTTCTCATCCAGGTTTCCGGTTCCTTTGGATCAAGGCAGGAGGAGGCCCAGCGATTGGGGCGAGTCCTCCGGCCCAAATCCGCCGGGGAGATGGCCCATTTTTACTCCGTCGTCAGTCGTGACACCCGGGAACAGGATTTTGCCCATCATCGACAACTTTTCCTCACGGAACAAGGCTACAGCTACCAGATTGCCGACGGGGCGGACATGGGAGCGAATTATACCTCCCGTATTGACGGGGACCTGATTACCAATTTATCCCCTGGCACCGATCCCATGGAATGGGACCCGGAAGACGGATTGGTGGACGACCAGATCGGTTGAACGGTTGTTTGCTTGAAATGATTTGGGAGCTTGGAATAAAATGGACCCCGGACAGTCGAGAATTCCAGTCAAAGTTCATCGCAGGGTATGCATCCTAAGGTCCGATGATGCCACCATCATTGAAGAAGTCTTGTCCAGGAAAAAACTCCAGAATGAAATTGCCGGAAGGTTGACTCCCTCTTCCATACTCATTCGGCCGGGCCGGACGGAACCCATCATTGCAGAACTTCTCAAACTAGGTCATACACCCAAAATCATTCAGCGTCCTCCACTATGACACCAAACTCACAGTCCCTTATTACGAATTGGCCAATATGCGTGGCCGAGGCGTTTGACCGTTATGGAGATGACCTCGTTGAGGTGGTTTCCACCAATCTTTTAAAGCCAAGGGCTAAACTGACACGGGAAATCACCAAGGAAAAAGCATTAGAGATTTTTTCGAACCCGGTTATCCTCGATAGACGCATCCTGGGTTTGGAGACCTCCGCACAAATGTTACTTGAGGTGGCGGCAAAATCCCAAAAAACGGTCTGGTTTATGGGAAATTTGATCGAAATCGCCCTCGCCCTTGGCTGGAAAGATGGGGTTGCCACCGTCGTCAATCTGCTCGAATCAGGTTTGGCTTACCCGGTTTTTAAAACTACCGAAATCCTGAACCCGGCCCAGGATCCCTTTGAGGCTTTGGATCCAAAGCCAGCTCAGTCTCCTGTTATTTCTCCCCATCGCCAAACCTCAAACAAGTACCAAAGTTTTTTGCATTGGGTTGCCAGTCCAGGAATCCTGGGCCACACCATTTTTATTGTGCCCAATGCCCTTCAACGCATGATTGGTCGGGAACCCGGCCTTCCCGACATCTCCCAATTTCCAAAGGCAAAAGCACCTGGCCTTGCCAAGGATGACACGGTCCCGCCCGACGAGGGCGATTCCAACCCGGAAAATCCCACTCCTGTTCCCATGTTTCCGGGCATTGTTACGGATGGCTGTGAATGGTTCATTCGCATATCGCTTTTATGGCAAAAAACACTGAAGAATCCGCTCCGTCTGACCCAAGCTGGGGAATACTTCAAAAAGGACCAGGACCGGCTGGAGGATCCCCAACTTGTCAGCCCGCCTTCTGATTGCCCGGTGACGGTTCCCGATTTGGGATATTGGATTGCTCAAATGGCCGAAGGCGTCGGCGTATTTGAACGGGTCGACATTGAAGTCCATGCCCGAAGTTTTCCAGAATCCTGGGAAAAGGGTAAAACAGGGGCACTAAGGGCCTTGCTCCAATGCTCTTTTGATCCCTCCTCCTGGACCCCCCAGGACGGTTGGAAACCCCAGGTGCAAGGCGATTCCTACGATCCGTTTCCCTCTGCCCTTGCCATCGCCTGGGCCTTTTTGGGGACCATGAAGCCCAATGCCTGGATTCCGTCCGCGGTTATCGAAGCATGGATCCTTCGAAATCATCCAGGGTGGTCAGGTGCCGGGGTCCGCCCCTCACGGAAGAAACCCTTTTTGGAAACCTGGTTGGCGGGTATCGTTTGGCCTATGGGTTTGGTGGAGATGGCCAAAGGGAAGGAGGGGCAACTCCTTTTTCGCCTTTCCGAATTGGGATGGTTAGTCCTTTCCGGTGCCATGGGAGATCCGGAAACGAGAGTTGTACCCAAAATGCTCCTCATCCAGCCCAACTTGGAAATCATGGCGTTTCGCCAAGGCCTTGACCCCTCCATTATCGCCAAACTTTCCATGATTGGACTCTGGAAGGCATTTGGGCCCGCATGTGTTCTCCAACTTACCCCAGACTCGGTTTACCGAGCCTTGGAGCTTGGCGAATCTTTCGAATCGGTGAGGAATTTTTTGGATGGGCATTCCACCCGCCCCGTTCCTCAAACAATCATCGACCAGGTAGGCTCGTGGGCCTCCAAACGCGAAAGGGTGGTCATCCATTCCTCTGCCATGGTGCTGGAGTTTACCTCGGGACCCGACCTTGAGGAGGCTCTTGGCCGCGGGTTAATGGCGGTCCGTTTGGGCGAACGACACGCTCTGGTGGATAATGAGGAATCCGTCGATTTTCGGATGTTTCGCCTTTCGGGCAGTCGGGATTACCGCATTACTCCCGAGCCCTGCATAAGGGTTGGACCAGATGGACTGGAGCTATTTGTCGAGGAATCCAAATCCGACCTCCTTTTGGAAACGGAAATTCCGGTAATTTCTGACCCCTTGCCTGGAAAAAACGGGGCCATTTCCAACCGCTTTCGCATCACACCCGGTTCCATGGGGCGAATCCGGGAACGGGGCTGGACCTTGGAAACTTTGGACCATTGGTTTCGCCTTCGGACAGGAGAAGCTCCCAAGCCGGCGGTGAAGCTCTTTTTCCTGGCCAGGGCAAGGAAACCGATCGAGGTGATTCCAAGCATCCTTTTTCAGGCCGAAGACGAGGAAACCACCGATGGACTTTGGCTTTGGCAAGAGTTCAAGGCGGTCGCTCTCGAACGGGTGGGGCCCCGTACCATTTCCATTCATCCCGATCGGGTGGGTCAGGCCAAGGAACTTTTGCAATCCCTGGGATTGAAATGGACAGGATATTAAGGTGGTTGGAGACGGATCAAAACGAAAACAGAAAAGCCCAGTGGGTTGAACCACCGGGCTTTTCATGCGGCTAAGCAATGACCCTATCGGGATTCGAACCCGAGTCTTAGCCTTGAGAGGGCTATGTCCTAGGCCTCTAGACGATAGGGCCATGTACAAGGGATACTTTACGGTTGGATTCGGGGTTGTCAAGAATTCTTGTCAGGCGGTCCGCTAGGGATCCCGATCGGTCGGATGGTACCCGCTTGCGGGTAGGGAAAGGGACCGTTACAGGTGGATTCCAGGCGAAAGAATAAACCGATTGAAGGGAAGGCCTTGATTTTCAACCATGTTAGGATCCTGATGCCGAACCAATTTGCAGAATTGATAGTCAGCGGCCCCGAAACGAATGATTGGTGTTACGGAAGTTTGGAAAAGGAGGCTAAAAGTTCCTGCAAATTCCAAAGGATTTTGGAGACCCCCAAAGTGGTTTTTGCCCAAGGGTAATAGGGGTGTTCATCCAGGAGGCCCAACAGGGTGGGAAGTTTTTTGATCGGGTCCCCCATTTCATCCTGAGCCGCAAAGGGACCGCCAAGGAATTGGGGAAACGGTAAGGGGCCATTGGGGCATCGAAAAAAAATTGCATTGGCAGTTGGATGTTTCGTACAAGGAGGACAAATGTCGGCTCCGAATGAGCTATGCAGATGCACACTTTGCCTTCCTCAGACGACTTACTTTGACCATGCTCAAAGCCAATAAAACCGCCAAGGTAGGTATTAAGAATAAAAGGCTAAAAGCAGGGTGGGATTTGAAGTTTTGCGAACCGATCCTTACAGGATAAGGACTTATGACGCGTAAGCCCTGTTCAGAACCACTTCTGAACCACTCTTTGATCGCATATTACCGCCTGTCGCTCAACCAAAAACAGTTTATCAACAGGAGGCCTTTCACAATGGGTAAATCAGGGCGCATCTTTTTTTTGAAGCCGGGAATTACTGGTATTTTACAACACCCAAAAAAAATCGTTCGACCTCAAATTCAAAGTGTTTGATGTTTTTGCAAGAAAGTACTATTTGTCTTTGGCCTTTTCTTCAAAATAATGCACTGAGTCCGTTGTTTTAAAACGGAACCGATCACGAAAATCTTCATAGCAATCCTTGCATACCCAATGTTTTTTATTTTCAGTAACAAATCCATCAGGAAAACAGCCTTCCCCTTGATCTGCACAGAATTTGACCAAACAAAATTCGCAATGATCGTGGTCCCAATCAATTCGAGGTGGTTCGTATTTGCGAAATTCGAATGATGCGCCAAATAGATATTTATCCTGCCCCATAAGGCGCCAATCCTCGTCTCCTGAAACTTTCATTGAATTCCCCTCTGTTCAATTTTTCCACCAGGGAGCAGTCTCCAATAATTTCCGTCGGCGTCTCGCCAATCCCAATGTGAACCAACTTTGCCACCATGCCCCAAATCCGGGTGAAGTGTTTCGCCGGTTTTGGGATTGAACCAGGCTCCTTTATCCCCGCCTGCTGGTTCGCCAGGTTTTCCTCGCCATACCCAATCCGAACCTGGGGAATTAGCGGGATTATTCGGAACGCTTGGAACAGAATACTTTGGAAGATTACCACTATTAGGAGTGCTACTTGGTTGTCCATTTGGAACATTTTTGGCTTGATTACCCGAGCCTTTTTCCTTTGGGACACTTGGTTTTTTCTTGATAATCGTTTGGCCAACCACTCCCACAACTACCCCACCAGTATCCACCACACCACCGACAATTCTTCCTGTAAACCCACCCGCAGCAACCCCGGTTACCTTTTCAACTGAATTCGGGAGAGGAATCACCGTTTCTCCCGGTTGGGTTGGGGCTTGAGCAGGAGGAGGATCTGCTAGTAGCCAACCAAGTGCCATCCCTCCAACGATTAATAAAGGCCATATTTCCCCATTAGGATCTACCCGATGCCCGGGTCCATTACCCTAATATCGATATAGGTTCACATCCCCTGCTTCAATCCCCAACGGATCATTGGTCAACCATCGTCCCAAGGTCTGACTATAAACCCGATTTCGGAACTCGTAATTCCCTCCAGCGATTATCTCGCCTCCCTGATGGAGGAAGACCCAGTCCTTGGCACTTGAGTTGATAACAGATCCGGAACCATCCCGAAAGGTTACCACCCCAAAGGGCGTGTAGGTGTCTCGCTCCACCACGGTTCCGCTTATGTTCACCAACCCTGTCGTGTTCCAGTTGGCGTCCTGAAGGGGATAAATTCTTTCATCCATCGTCCCGTTGCTGTCCGTATCCCGGTTCCGGGTCACCAAACCATCCAAATAAGCCGGACTCCATACATACCGGTTCAGGGTATTGGACCCATTCTTATCCTCGAACACCTGCCATTCATTTGCGCCAAATATCTTGTCAATCAGTCCAGCACTGGTGGTCACCTGGACCTTGCGATTTAGCCCATCAAAGGCATTGGTGGCTATTTCCGTGTTCGAGGAGTTCTTGATTTTCGCTTGCCGGTTCCAGGCATCCCACACGAACCGGTTATCGTTCTCATCCTTGGTCTGGTTGCCATTGTTGTCATAAGTCGGCGTTATCGCCCCGCTGACACTGGTAATTTCGTTTTGCCTGTTCGCGCCCCGGGTCTGGGTCGTGCTGTTGGTCGTCACCGAATCCCAGTTACCCACCGCATCATAATCCCAACTTTGGGCATTGGAGGGCATGGGGCAAATGGGCGGCCGATTGAAATGAGAATCAAAACAGGGTTTGCAATTTGGGTAATTTGATGAACGGTTAGAAAAAATGGTGGAAGGCATTCGCCAAGGCTTGGTGGCCCAAGGCGCAACACTTACGGATCGTTTGGTTTGACAAAGGCTTGCGGTTCTGGCCATGAACTTATCAGCAGGGGGTTAGGAATCTGGTAATCTTACCCAATTCGCATATTAAATGTAAACGGGAAAACCAATCGCCAGTAGTTGTCGAGGATTTTTTTCCAGGGACGGGACAACAGCAGGGGAGCCAACGGCAAAAAGATGGGTTGCGAGAGAAAGCGATCCTCAAGGGGATCCAATCGGGGAGTAAAGGGAGCGGAAACAGGATTTAGTTGCTTGAACCAAAGTGAAAGAAGACGCTTGAGACGGGAAATAAGGGGGTGAATGAACACAGGGCGACTCCAGATCAAGGGGGGATTTGCCTGGCTGATTCAAATGCTAGCCGAACATCGGAAAGGGTCAAGAAAAAAATCGGAAATTGAATCCCAAATTTGACACCTATCCGCTCTCTTTCCCATTAAGCCAAACCTCCCCAAATCCGTACCGTTTCGACAGGTGCTTTCCGTGGCTCACAACAATTTACTGGGATCGGCAGGAGACTCCAGAATGGGCCACTCAAACCGAAGGATTATATGGCCGAATATTCCTGGCAGGTATCAAGGAAGGCATTGAACCGCTTTACGCGAAGGAGGCAAGGTTAGAAAGGGCCCGCCTGACATCCTTTTCCAATTGGATCTTTGTTGAATAGGCCGGAATAAGGGCAATTAACCCAAGGAGGTAAAACCAAACCCCCAAAATGACAATTATCCAGGCCAACCCCGTTGGAAAACATTTGTAGGTCAAAATGATCCTGAATTCATGATCCTTTGTCTTTTTTATGTTTCCATAGATTTCCGTTGAGACCAAATTGCCGTTGTATTTTTCGCTGGAAACAAGTGAAATTCCGCCGTTCCTTGAAACCGTTGGATCCCCCAAATCGGACAAATAATCCTCTAAAATCGTTTGAAGGTCAGCCAGGGACTTAATGGATTCAAAACGAACTATCTCTTCGTTGCCAAACATGGGTTCCCCTTTGCCCAAACTGGACATGGTTTAATCTATCCCATTGTTGTTTTGAAAGAATGAAAGGGGTCTTTTCGCAAGGGGATTATGGCAAAGCCTTACCCAAAACCAAAGCCCATCCACGATTCTGCGATTCCCCCTGAAAAATCTCCTTCCTTCAGAATTTCCCGGTCCTTGGGGCTTTCAGGGTGCCAAGTTGCCCTTGGTTGCCTATTTATTTGAGGAACCCAAATGTTTCGGAGCATTCATGCATTCTCCCCTGTTGGCCCTGCTTTTCATGTTTCAGATTCCTACCGGGGGCGAGGGCAAGTCCGTAGACTGGCAGTCCGCTGAAGCACCCTTTCTTACCAACATTCGGCAATTGACCACCGGGTTTTCACGGGCTGGCGAGGGATATTTTTCCCCGGATGGCAAAACGATCATCTACCAGGCGGAAGAAAAATCGACAGGTAACCCCTTTTATCAGATTTTTTCCCAACCTCTTGAGGGAGGTGCACCAAGGCGGATTAGTCCTGGCTTGGGCAAAACCACTTGTGCCTATTTCCGGCCTGATGGCAAGAAGGTGATCTTTGCCAGCACTCATCAGGACCCCAATGCAAAATCGCATTATCAGGCCGAGATCGATCAAAGGGAGGAAGAGAAGAAATCAGGGAAAAGGCGGCGTTACCAGTGGGATTTCGATCCCTTCATGGACATTTTTGAGGCAAACCCCGATGGTACCCAGCTTAAAAAATTGACGAATAGCCAAGGCTACGATGCTGAGGGTTGTTACTCGCCTGATGGTAAATGGATTGTCTTTTCATCGGAAAGGAACGGCAAAGGGAGCCTTGAGCTTTTCATCATGGATGCTGAGGGTGACCATGTTCGCCAACTCACCAAGTCCCCGGGTTGTTACAACGGTGGGCCCTTCTTTTCTCCGGATGGCAAAAAGGTGATTTTCCGAAGCGACAGGAAGAAAAAGGACCACCTCCAAGTCATGGTAATCAATGCGGATGGTTCTGGCGAAAGGGTCCTTGCCGAAAACCTTGATTGGGTGCAATGGGGGCCCTATTGGCATCCGGACAACCAACACATCGTCTATGCCGGGGCCAACCATGCTGTGGCAGGTCGGCCGAATTATGACATTTATTGGATGGATACCCAAACGGGTAAACAAATCCGGGTCACCCACGCCCCCGGGGCAGATGTTCTGCCGGTTTTTTCCCCGGATGGCAAGAAGATGATGTGGACCTCGACCCGTGATGGCCGTCAGCCTTCCCAACTGTTTCTTGCCGATTTCAAGGCACCCAATAATCCCTAAGTCAGGTATTCGTCAGGTCTTAAGTAAAATTGCAAATAAAAGGAGTTTCTTGAAATGGGTATCAACGCGCCACTTAACCGCAAACTGAGGATGGGCTTGGTGGGAGGAGGGCAGGGGTCCTTTATTGGACGGGTCCACTCCATTGCGGCTTGCCTTGATAACCGGGCCGAGTTGGTCGCCGGTGCCCTTTCCTCTGATCCAGACCGGGCCAAGGCAAGTGCCCCGGATTATGACATCCAGCCGGATCGGGCCTATGCGGGCATCAAGGAATTGATCGAAAAAGAACTAGCCTTGCCCACCGAAAAACGGATCGACTTTGTCTCAGTGGCTACGCCCAATCACACCCATTTCGAGGTTGCCAAGGCCGCCGCAGAGGCGGGTTTTGCCGTGTTTTGCGATAAACCAATGACCTTTGATCTCTCCCAGGCCGAAGAACTGGCCAGGATTGTGGAAAAAACCAAAGGGGTTTTTGTGGTCACCCATAACTACACAGGCTATCCCCTGGTCCGTCAGGCCCGGGAGATGATCCTTGCCGGGGAATTGGGCGAAATCAATGCGGTTCGGTCTTGTTACATTCAAGGTTGGCTTCGCAGTCGGTTGGAATCCTCAGGGCAAAAACAGGCAGAATGGAGAACCGACCCCAAGCGATCGGGGATAGCCGGCTGTTTTGGCGACATTGCTACCCATGCTTACAACCTTGGACGATTCATGACCGGATTGATTCCGGATACGGTATCCTGTCATCTGAAAACCTTCGAACCAGGCCGAGCCCTGGACGACTACGGAACAGCCATTATCCGTTACAAAAATGGCGCCTTGGGATCGGTCACAGCTTCGCAAATTAGCCACGGGCGGGAAAATGACCTTCGGATCGAGATTGACGGCACCAAAGGCTCCCTGGAATGGAATCAGGAAAACCCCAACCAGATGATTTACCGCCGGAACGGTCAGCCAATGGCCCTTTATACCCGCGGAGGAGGCCCCTATTTGGGTTCGATGGCGGCGGGGGCAACACGAATCCCCGCCGGTCACCCAGAGGGCTACCTGGAGGCCTTTGCCAACATATACGCTGCCGGTTTTGAAGCCATCGCTGCCAGGGCGGCTGGCAATCATGCCGATTGCCGTAATTCCTTATTTCCCAATGTGTTTGATGGAGTGGATGGAATGAACTTCATCACCCAATGTGTGGCAAGCTCCCAACAAAATGCCGGTTGGCTCAGCCTTTACCATTCCGCTTGCCGGTAACAACGGAAAAATAAAAGGCTCGCCAAAGCGAGCCTTTTATTGAACAAGGGTGAGTGAGGGGACTTGAACCCCCGACTTTCGGAGCCACAATCCGACGCTCTAACCAACTGAGCTACACCCACCATGGTGAACAGTTGAAATTCTAACCAAAAACCCAATTACGGCAAGAAACAACCGGCCGAGTTTTTACCACAATACCCCTTTTGATCCTTAGGACCCGACCATGAATCCATTCCTATTGGTGGCAATGTGCATGATTCCCAGTCAACCAACTCACCACGACCGACCTATTGTACCCCTTTGGGAAGGTCCGGTTCCCATGGCGAAAGGGGAAACGCCAGCTGATCGGCCCGAAATACAGGTTTGGCTAGCCAAAGGCTCCAAAAATAATGCTCCTGCCATATTGGTTGTGCCAGGGGGAGGCTACGGCGGTTTGGCCAATAATCACGAAGGAAGTCAAATCGCCGATTTCCTGAATGCCCGGGGAATGCACGCATTTGTTCTCAAATATCGCCTTGGCCCTAAGTACAATCATCCTGTCCCGTGGTTGGATGCCTCGCGGGCCATCCGGTTGATTCGCTCACGGGGCGAGGAGTGGCATGTTGATTACAATCGGCTTGGGATTTGGGGTTTTTCGGCAGGGGGGCACCTAACCTCCACGGTGGTGACCCGGTTTGACATGGGCAATACTCAAGCCGTGGATCCCGTGGAACGGCAATCGAGTCGTCCCGATTTTGCGGTACTTTGTTACCCGGTCATCAGTATGGAGGCACCCCTAACCCATCAGGGTTCGCGAAATAACCTCCTTGGTTCCAATCCCGATCCGGTATTGGTCAAATCGCTCTCCAACCATTATCAGGTGAAATCCAATACTCCTCCCTGTTTTCTTTTTCACACAGCCGCCGATTCGGCAGTTCCGGTGGGAAATGCAATTGCCTTTTATCAGGCTTGTCTGGAAAAGAAAGTGCCTGCGGAACTCCACATATTTGAGGATGGGCCCCATGGAGTGGGTTTGGCCCAAAAGGATCCCATTCTCAAGGTTTGGCCCAACCTGCTTTGGGGTTGGCTTAACAAACATAAATTCACCCCGTAAAGGATTCCGGATTATTAAAAAAGTTGAATTATTTGCTTGACCCCAGCTGGGTATCCCGATTCTACTAAACCCCGTAACAACCACTTTTTCGACCATGGAGGGTCGCCGAATGTTCTTTCAATCCGAATCCAAAGCACAAACTTGGCGTGCCGTAGCACAGTTTGCCGACAGGCCCGAATTGCTCATTTACCTTGGACGGTCATCTACCCAGGTTCGTAATTCTTTTTCCGAAGCCTTTTCCGAGATACTCGACGAGGAAGAACAAGCCGCCTGCATTGCGGTGGCCTTGGAGCGTTGGAACGGGACACCTGATTCTGGCCGATGGCTCAATCAGGCAACCCTTAATGTTCCCACTTCGGCCCTGTTGGTCAAAGTTGCCTAAACTTTTGCCAAATACGATCCTGACCTTTTTGCCGTAGGAAACAATCTGTTTTCTACGGTTTTTTTAAAGTAGGTGTTGGAATATCCCGATGCCGGTTCCCTACCATACAATATCCCAATACCTACCCTGATCGGGTTTGGAAATTGTTGGGATTTGGCGGGACGGCCGCACTAGAGGCTTTTTCATGGTGCATTTCGGTTCGATTTCAGATGATTATGGCCTTGCCACCTACATCAATACCAAACTGGATCTTCCCACCCAGCGCTCTTCCCTGATCAATTTTTTTGACGGGATGCGCAAACTCCATCCCGGCATGACCGAGATGGAGCGCCGGGAAACAGGCGAATTGGCTTTTGAAGAAGATCGGGACCAGGGCAGTTACCGGTGGGTAACGGTGGAGCCCCGCCGATTTGCCGCAGGGTTTATGAATCCGCCCGACCTGGAGTCGGCGGATAAAATGGCAATGTCCGCCTTGGACCTGGCCCCCTACCATCTGGACATTAGCCCTATTGATTGTGAAGCGCTTGATGTCATGATGTCCTTTGATTTCGTATATAGTGGCAACCATGACGAAGTGGTTGCCGAAGCCCTTGGTACCCAAACCACCCTGGAAGGGTTTCTCCAACATCCTGGGGCCAAGGTGTTAAGTTATGAGCCTTCCGTAATGATCGCCCTCGATGATGCCTGTCGAATGCAGGCCCGGCTTTCGATTGAAACCCGTTCCAATCCTTTTCAGGTTCGCACCGGGCAATTTAGCGAAGCCCCCCTTTCTGTCTATTTCACGGTTCGGAACTACTGGGCCAAATCCGGTCCCCGTGATTTTCAACAGGCGTTCAAACAACAGCGAAAGACCTGTGTGGAAATGGTGGAGTCCTATGTCATTCCCTCGGTAGTAAAACCATTGGCCCAAACCATTGCCACCCGGCAATAGGCCGGGGCCCGGGAAGGATTCTTTTCGAAGTTCTCTCAGGGAGGTTGCAACAAGGGTAATCGTGTCGATGCAACTTAGCCTAAGCCAATTTGCCCAAGGCCTGAAAACCGAAACTGCGTTTGATGTTCTTGCTTTGGCAAAAAAGTTGATTCGTCAGGGCAAAAGGGTTTACGAGCTACAGATCGGCGATTCGCCCTTTGAAACCCCATTTCATGCCCGCTTGGCGGGAATATCAGCTATCGAGGCGGGGGACACCCACTATGGTCCCTCGGTGGGAGTTCCTTCCTTTCGGGCAACCATTGCCCAATCCCTTGGGGCAGAGCTTGGTATTACCATTGATCCCGAGGAAGTTTTGGTAGCCAACGGGGCCAAAATCTTCCAAACCTTTTTTTGTGAGGCATTTCTTGATCCAGGCGATGGCGTTTTGGTTTTTTCCCCTCATTTTCCCACTTATCCCCCCAACATTGCCAGGCGAGGGGCAAGGATGGTTTTGGCACCTTTAAGGCCCCAAAGGCAATTTCGTCCGGACCCTTGTGATGTTCAAAAATTTTTGTTGGAAGACCCTAAACCAAAGGCCATTTTTCTCAATTTCCCTCACAACCCTACCGGGGGCGTGGCCACCCCAAAAGACATCGAGGAAATAGGTCGATTGATTCAGGGTAAGGATATTGCCCTATTCAGTGATGAACCCTATTGCCATATGGTTTGGGGTGAGGGTAACGAGGCCAACCAAGGTCTTTTCCCGGGGAAATCCCCAGGATCCGCTTTGAACCAAATTTCGGATAAACATGCTTCCCCATTACAATTTCCCTGGCTCAGGAGCCAAACGGTTTCCTGTTACACCTTTAGCAAGTCCTACAGCATGAGTGGTTGGCGCCTGGGATTTTCCATTGCACCCAAGGCGTTCACCCTTGCGATGGGGAAAATGACGAACACAACCACCTCCTGTGTCCCTCCGTTTATTCAGGCAGCAGGGGAGGCCGCCCTTCGCCAGGACGGATTTGAAAGGGATCGGCAAATGGGACTTTTCAAGGGGAAGGTACGGCTTCTGGTCGAAAAACTGGCGGGAATTCCGGGGGTGACGGCGACCGTTCCCGCCGGGACCTTTTACGCTTTTCCTGATGTAAGAAAACTTTGTGAATCGATTGGGATCACATCCCACGGGTTAGCCCTTTACCTCCTTGAAAGGGCAGATGACTCGGTTGGGTTGGCCTGTTTGGGAGGAGAATGTTTTGGGGAAGCAGGTCAGGGGTTCCTCCGGTTTAGTTGTGCCGGGTCAGATGAAGATTTGATCCAGGCCATGGATTTTTTCCGTTTGGCCATCACCAGGACCGATCGGATAAAGGCCTTTCTGGCTGAGCGGCCCAAATATTGCCTTTGAACCGGCAAAAAAGATTCCAAGCCCGGGCAAATTCCAACATTATTGGCCAAACCCGGATTGCAGATGGGCCCGAAAGATCGTAGATTTCCATTGCCGGAGAGGTGGCTGAGTGGTCGAAAGCACCGGTTTGCTAAATCGGCGTGGGTCGAAAGATTCACCGCGGGTTCAAATCCCGCCCTCTCCGCTTTTTTCGTTATAACCACTTGTTTCAAGGGACTTGATGGGGCCTTCGGCCCAAATGCTCCATCACACTCACCCCTTGTCTTTGAATATCACCATTTGGGGGCAGTAACGGGGTCAGTGAAACCAACTGTTCCGGTTGCTTGTGCCGGTTCCAGCTTGGGGGAATCAACCCAGGTAACCGGGTCGGGAATCCTTTCCACCGGTCTGATCAAGTCGAAAGCCCAGGGGGCTTTTCCCGATTCATTCCCCAAACTGTTTTTCTGCAACCTCAATAGCTCGAAGGAGGCCGCGAGCTTTGTTAAGGGTTTCTTCACGCTCCAACTGGGGGACACTATCCGCAACGATTCCTGCCCCGGCTTGGACAAAGGCGGTATCGCCCACCATTACAATGGTCCTAAGCGCAATGCAGGTATCCATATTGCCAGAGAAGTCGATGTAACCGACCGCCCCGCCATAAGGACCACGCTTGTGGGGCTCGAGTTGGTCGATTATTTCCATGGCCCGTACCTTGGGAGCCCCTGAAAGAGTTCCTGCAGGAAGGCACGCCTTGAGGGCCTCCATGGGAGAACAATTTTCTTTGAGTTGCCCCTGGACCGTGCTGCAAAGGTGCATTACATGGCTGTATTTTTCAACCGTGAGGACATCTTTCAGGTTCACCGACCCAAATTGGGAAACCCTGCCAATGTCATTGCGACCCAAGTCAACAAGCATTATGTGTTCCGCCCGTTCTTTGGGATCCCCTAAAAGCTCACGGGCAAGAGCTTCATCTTCGTCAGGGGTTTTCCCCCGTTTTCGGGTGCCTGCCAGAGGTCGGATGGTGGCAAGACCCTCCTCCACCCGAACCATGATTTCGGGTGAACTGCCAATGAGGCTAAGGTTGTCCGAGCGAATGAGAAACAGAAACGGACTGGGATTGACCACTCGCAAAGCCCGGTAAATGGAAAGCGGGGTGGCTGTGGTTTGGGTCGTGAGCCTTTGGCTTAATACGACCTGAAAGATATCTCCCGCGCGGATGTATTCCTTGCACGAGTCTACCGCGGCTTCAAATGCTTCGGGCTCAAAATTGGAGCGGTACGCTTTGGTCACCTCACCCAAAGGCCTGACATCCTGAATGGGAAGGCTAATAGGCTGGGCCAACCGCGAGGTAAGAAGGTCCACCTCGTGACAAGCGGCGGCATAGTTTTCCTGTAAATTCCCTTCCACCTGGGCATGGACTACTACAAAGATTGTTTTTGTGATATGGTCAAAAACCACCATGCTTTGGTAAAAACCAAGGACCACATCCGCAAGGGCCCGATCATCCTTTGGGGTGTTGGGCAGGTCCTCCACTAAACGAACCGTGTCATATCCCAGATAGCCTACAGCTCCACCCAGAAACCTTGGAAAGCCGGGAAAGTGCGGCGCGCGACAAGAATTCAATTGCCGTTGAATCTCGCCAAGGGGATCATAAGAATCCCACGAAACCGGCGGTTGGCCCGGTCGAAACCTGGTTAGGGTTTTTCCCTGGACCTGGATTTTTTCCAAAGGGTTTGCGCCAAGGAAACTATACCGGCCCGGTTTTTCGCCCCCGATCACGCTTTCGAAAAGAAAACTGTCATCGGCATCACCCACAATGCGGGCATACGCCAAAACCGGGGTCAGGGCATCCGAGGTGATCTGCCGAAAGATCGGAACAAATGCGAATCCTTCTTTTGCAAGTTCCGCAAAACCGGAAAAATCCGGGGAATGGAGTTTTTCCGTTATCACAAGTCATGACCTTTCCAAAGCATCTTATCCATTAGGTTAATCCCAACCGGTCCAATGACCAGAAAGCTCCCTGGAATTGCCCTGATTTTGTTACAATCAACGCATGGTTTCGCGGGAGGTGGGTCGTTTTGCCAACAATTGCGATGCCTCTCCAACCACTGTATCCCCGGCGGTTGCACTACGAACCCAAGCTTCCCGGCAAATGCGTGCGGCAATCGCAACTTTGAGGAGGTGAATCCCGCCTCGAAAGACAAAAACGGCCATTACCGCAAGGATGGCAGCTTCAAGGATCCATCGGTTTTGGCAGTACTCTATGACAATTCCCATGAGCCATAGTCCAACCAGAATGAGTAACCAACCGGCAATCTCCCGCAACCAATATGACATGGCTCACCCTACCTTTTGTTGCTTTTGCATGGTTCGCACAAGCCATTGTTGCGACCGGGACTGTTCACGCCTTGTTTCCCGCCAAAGGATGTTCTGGAAAAAGGCCAGCGAGATCCCATAGGACTTGGGGTTTCGAAGGAAAAGGCTCTGCCAAAGTTTCACAAGTAAGAACCCCAGTCCCCATATCCAAATCAGAATTAAAAACCTGCCCCACCTTTGAGGACCATGCCAACCCAATTCCGAAAGGATGGGGCCGGGTTGTTGAATGAGGATTTCGAAACACCCAATACTGGCAAAGACAGCAAGCGACAAAACCCAGGTCCAAGTCAGCCATCCTCCCTCGTGGTAAAAAAACAGGGGGGATAGCGGTCGCAGGGGCAATACATCACCACCCACTGTTTTTTGAAAGCCGGCGAAAAAAAGCCAGTAGCCTGCCATGATCCCCATGGCAATCAAAGCGATTGGGAAAGTACCGGCGTTATTGTTGCCAAGCTGCGATGTGGAATAGCTCCACATGGGAGTATCCATCCAAAGGTAATTCAATCGAAAACCTCTTATTTCCAAAAGGAGAGTCAAAAAGATACTTGTCAAAAGGGGTATCCCCGTTGCATAGGAATTACGCCACAAAATCCAAACGCCACCAAATATGGGCAAAAGGGACCATTCATTCGCCCCGGCAAAATAAAACGAAAGGGCAATGAGGCCCAAGCCGCCCCAACTGACAATGGAAGCGTTGCCAAAGGGTTCATTTTTTGCGGGAGCTGACAAGGAGTCCCTCCCTTCTTAACAGGTCATCAAAACGGGCCAAAATGTCCTCGGTTTCCCCATGCCAATAGGTAACCCCGGTTCTTGAAAAGGCTTTCGCCAGGTCGGTGGTGACCTTTTGTTCGATCAGGTTGGTGGCAGGAGGGGCCCCCGTTGGGGTAGGATCCCAAACAAAGACCCGATGTCCCCGGGCAATGCAGCGCTTTAAGGCTTCCAAAATAGGGCCAAGGCCAAAGGCAATGGGTGCTGCCCGGAGGATCAAAACAAATACCTGGTGGTCCCGGGCAACGGACAGTCTGCCAAGAATTGCCCGTGCCAATCTTTTGCCTTGGCGTGTTTGTAAATCAGGGTCCTCCATGGTCTCGGGGTTAACCATGGGAACGGAGTCAATTCCCAATTGAAAAAGGCTTCTGACCGTGGTGTTTACAAAGAAGGAATCATCCTGGAGCATTCGTTCCAAAGCCCCAGGTGGAAGTGGAAAAAGGGTATTAAGGCAGGCAGCAACCCGTTTGCGGGCCTGGTCTATTCTCCTTTTGCGATCTGTCATGCCGAAAAGAAGGGGAAGCATCATCCATCCAATAGGTCCCGCCATCCAGAACCAGAACCGGTACCGGTCAACCCTTTCGAAAAAGGGAGTTTTTATTGCCGGATTTGGTAAGGGATAGGCAGGAAATCCTTCTACCCAACGGTTCCAAAAGGGGAGTTTGTTCACCGAGGGATTCATGAGATTTGGGAAAATCCCCATCAAATGGTCATCCGCCCATGTCGCAACCTGCGAGGCATTTGTCGACTTTGGAATGGAAGGCAAGTTTGCCATTTCGGAAAAAGCCAACTCGGTTCGAAGGAGGTGGGATGGTCCAAGGGCCGGAGGTTCAAGGGTCATCGACTGTTCGGAAACCAAGGCCAATCCGGTTGGATTGCCATGGCCTGTTACCTTTCTGAACAGGTTTCCAGCCAATACCGCCATTTTCTCTAACGGCCTGGTTTGAGCTCTTGGCACCGCACTTCTGTTGTACCGGCCGACATCGACGATGCACTGCACCATGGTAGGTACTTCCCATTCGGTTTCCCGAATAAGGATCCTGTCTCTTCTCAGCGAGGCTTTCCAGGAAATGCGGCGAAAGGAATCCCCTGGATGAAAATCCCTAAGGCCGAGAAACTCCATGCTTTGACCAGGTTTCTCATGGAGAAATATTCCGGATCGAACCAAAACATTGGAACTCTTCCGGGTGGACCGGGGAGTTAAACGGGATACTGACAGGGACACAAGGACCTGTTTCACTGCCCTTGCCGAGCGAAAACCCCGGTAGCCAAACCACCCTGCCGGATCTTGCAAAGCAAACCGGAGACCAAGGATTCCTGTTCGTCCCAAAAGAGCTGGCTCGGGAGTAAAATCCCCTGACCATTCACCGTTTTTTTGCTCTTTCCAATCCACCGGGGTGACGGTCCCTTTTACAAAACAACCCATGGGCACCGGTTCCATTCCCAGACCATAAAGCAGCCTTTGTGTCAGGCCACCAACCCGGATTCGAATGTGCATGCGTTGGCCCAATCGTAGAGGCCCCGCCAAGGGGGATTCAGCATGGACGGTAAGGGAGTTATCCAGCGAATGTGCCCTTCTGGCCATTATCAACCAGGTTCCACCCACAAGGCCCATCGTAATAAAGCCAAGCAGGGTCATTACAAGCACCTCAAAAGCAATTCCCAGGGCGACCAAAGCCAGGGCAAAGGTAGCGGTCCACCAGCCTCTAGGGGTGATCACCATGGGTGCCTTTTATGCTTGAATGACAGGAACAGAGGTCAAAGCCTCGGCAATAATGGCCTCCCCTGACCAACCATCCAGTTCGGCCTCGGGGCGGGCAATCAGGCGATGGGAAAGGACATGTTTGGCCACCGATTGGATGTCTTCGTGGGTTACATGGGAGCGCCCCTGACAAAGTGCCCGGGACCTGGCCATGCGTAAAACCGCAAGGGCGGCCCTTGGGCTTGCCCCTAAAAGTGCCATCGGATGCTTGCGTGTGGCCCGGGCCAAATCCACCACATATTCAAGGACAACATCCCTTGCCACCACTTGGTCCACCAAAGCCTGCCACGCACCAATCGTTGCTCCATTGGCAATCGGTTTTGGAATTTCCGGTTCCCCGCGAACGAGGGTAAGCATTTCAATTTCCTTGGCTCGTCCGGGATAATCCAGGCAAATGCGTACCAGAAAGCGGTCCAACTGTGCTTCGGGGAGACGATACACTCCTTCCTGTTCGATGGGGTTTTGGGTTGCCATGACCAAAAAAGGATGGGGCAAGGCCAGGCTTTGACCTTCGATGGATACTTGGCGTTCCTGCATGGCCTCGAGAAGGGCGGATTGCGTTTTCGCTGAAGCCCGATTGATCTCATCCGCCAGGAGGATGTTTGAAAAGACCGGACCCTTGCGCAAAACCCAATCTCCCGTTTTCCGGTCGGGAACGGTGGCCCCTGTTACATCCTGGGGCATGAGGTCGGGAGTGAATTGGATGCGCTGGGAATCCAAACCCATGAGTCCTGCCAAAACCTTTGAAAGAGTGGTTTTGGCTACTCCGGGAACCCCTTCAAGGAGAATGTGGCCGTTGGCTAATAAAGCCATTACGGCAAGGGAAACGGTATCGTCCATTCCCACTAGCAATTTTCCCACGCCAAGGATCATATCATCGTGGAATTTTTTTGCGGATAGAGCTTGTGCACCGAATTGGCCCCCGTCAAATCCCGAATTCATTCCTTCTCCCTTTCCTGGAACCGTCGCACCTTTGTCGAGGAATTGTCCATTCGATAATCCCTCGAATCCAAGGATTTCACTAACCTGTCAAGGGCCAATTCCACCTTCGAATGCCTTGACGAGAAACCGCCAGCTATCCAATCCATGAACCGTGGCAGAAAGGCCCACCAGGGTACGCTTGGATTTGGAGTGGTATTCCGGGCAATCCAATCCATCAATTGTTTGGCTGATTTCATTTGAATTTTTTCAGAACGGGAAAGGATTTGCGCCTTTATTCCACCAAGGTTGGGGTCCGCGAGTTTCCCCAATTCCCATAGGGGAATTTCCCCGGTGTTAATTTTTTCCATCCAACTTTGCAAAACCGCCTTTGATGTCGATTGGGATTTTGAGGTCCCGGATTGGGATTGGGATTCTTTGACCGTTTTTGAGGCCTTAAAGGTACCATGAAATCCCAAGCGCATTTGGGCATACCTCCAAAGGGCAAAGATCGAAAGGGCAACGCCTCCCATAGTGACCCAAAATCCCAGGGACATGAAGCGGGACAACCGGCGGGAAATAAGGTCAAAGGGTCCACCCGGGGATTCCCATTCCGGAAGCTTTTCCCCAACAACCCGGACGGCCAAGCTGGCCAGTTGAAAGGGATCCAAATCGGGTAAAGGCACAGGAGGGATGGGAAGGTAATAGACTTCGGATTCCACTTTTTGGCCAACAATCATTACTGAAAAAGGGGCGGTGGGGCTTGGAGTGTCATTGAGGATCCTGCCCAGCAGAGACCAGGCAAAAGAAAAGTTCCAGGGTAATTCCAACATTTGGTTGGAAAAAACATCCGGATCTGCCAATTGAATGATGCGCCCCCGCCCACGGGTTGCTTGGGTTCCAAATACCAACCGGAAAGGAGCGAGTCGCAGGGAAAGTCCATTGCTGACATCCAATTTTACATCAGGCGAGAAGGTGGCGAAAACACTACCCTGGGGAGTCCCCCCTTCCAAAGGTAACAAAAAAGAGGGAAAATTCGAATGTGCCTTGCCAGAGAGTGTTTTTTCGCTGGATGGGTTGATGCCTGGTTTTGGCCATATGTGCCATTCAAAGGGGACGATTTTTTGGATTTCAGCAAAGGAATGTTCCGGGAGTTGATCTATCCCACTTTCCCCAAGGTGGAGGAGGCGAAGGTTGGCCCATTGATACCCTGTAATTCCACCAATGGATGCCTGTAGGGGGCGGGATGGGTTATCATCCATGGCAACCAGCAGGACCCCTCCCCGCCTGACCCATCGATCAATACTTGGCCAATTCACATAGGAGCTTTGGTTTCCCAAAAGAAAAAGCAATCCGGATGAACTCTTTTCCAGCTCCTCAAAGGAGGTTACTAATCTCATTCCTGCCCGAAAGGTCATGAGATTGAGAAGGTCGAAGCCCTGGACCGGAAGGATGGACTCCTGATTTTGGCCGGAAGGAGTATTTTCTTCCTGGGAATAGGCTGTCCTGGAAAGGGTTGTGGAGGAAACCAATCCCAACAAAAATAAGTAAGCAATATTTCCCCGGAAGGACTTTAGCATTGCGCCTGCGAATTTAGACATACCGTTTTAGCATCTCCACCAATCGCTCATCTGTTTCCCAATCAAGATCCTTTTTACTGTATTTTGCGGTTTCATACACCGAAAAAACATGGTCAACATTCTCTTCCGCCATCCCAAGGGCAACCAATAGGGGTCTACATTGTTCCTTCCAAATCATGTGGTTTCCAAAGGCCAATTGTTCTCCCCCCAATTTCATTACAAGCCCCTCTAGCCGGGCGACAAATCCTTCACCCTTTTTCGAGGAAGCAAAAACGGGGAAAGGCTTGGCTGATAATGGACCATTCCTAATCACTTTGGGGAGGAACCAAATCAACAGGATCAAAAGGGCAAAACTGCCCACAAATCCCAACATCATTTTCGCACCGGAAATGCTATCTCCCATGGGAGCTCGAGGCAGGGAGGGTGTCATTCCCCCAAGATTATTTGGGAGCGTGAAATCCTTGAATGCATTCCTTAATCCAGGTTTCCAGGATTCCGGTATTTTGAAGCCCCGGAATACATCCTTGGCATTCCTGAACATCTCTTTGCCAAGTGGGGCCAAGGTTTTATCCAATCCAAAAGGGAGTACCCGGGCAAACATGCGAGATAAATCCCCAATCCTTGGCGGGTTCATAGGTCCAACCGGAGAAGGGCTAACGGGAATCGGCTGGGGTGGGGTGGACGGTGCCTGGGATTGGTTCCCCAAGGGGCCACCTGGATCGGGAATGGGGGGTGCGATCATTTTGGAAAAAAACGGATTTTTGGGCAAACCTTGATTGGTTGGTTGGCCAGGCGGAGTGATTTTCCCAAGAGAACCGAGCAGGTCGGCAACCCCGCCGGATTTCCCCATCCCGGCCAATTTTTCCCGAAGAAAATCCTGTTGGGCAGGATCTGCTTTTGAGATCAGGCCTTTGGCAAGTTCCTTAAGGCTTTCCACCCCGGGGCCAGAGGTCCCAGGTTCCTTAATCAGGTTTTCCAAAAGCGATTTTTGTTGGGAACTGAAAGGAAAATTTTGCCCTTCAAGGAGTTTTTTCAGGGCCTTCAACTGTAACTGGGTTGCCGCATCCCGTCCATCCGGACCCGTAACCCCATTTTGTTTGAAGAACGATTCCAATACCCATGGGTTTTGCCCCAGTCCAGGAATGCGAACCTGAAACGATGGCTGGTTGCTTAAGGTTTCGAATTGCATTGCCTTGCCATGGGCCGTTGAGGAAGTAACCATTTCCAATACCAGGATAGCTAAAAAGGGAATCAATCCCCTGGTTTTGACACCAAGGAACCGGAGTTCAACCAAGCTTGGACAGGTGCAGGTCATTAGTTCCATTCGTCAATCAGATTGGCGATGAGGGCGGTCCACCCGGTCTGATGGGAGGCACCTAGTCCCTTACCATTATCGCCATGAAAGTACTCATAAAAAAGGACAATATCCCGCCAATGGGGGTCATCCCGGTACCGGGGTTCATTGCCATGGATGGGCCTGTGACCCATCGAATCTTTGAGAAAAAGGGCCTTCATCCGATTGGCGATATCCCTGGCAATTTGGTTGAATGTAACGGGGACATCGGGAGAAGCCGGGGTGTGGATTTTGAAATCATTTCCAAATGCCTTTCCCAGTTTCCGGAGCGATTCGATGAGCAGGAACCCGGTAGGAAACCAGACGGGACCACGCCAATTGGAGTTGCCCCCCTTCAGTTTGGAGTCACTTTCACCTGGTTCGTAGTGAACATCCACCCCGTTGAATTGAAAGGGGTTTTGTTCGTGAAATTTGGACAGGCTGCGGACTCCATAATCCGAAAGGAATTCGTCCGGATTATGAATCCAATTCATGGTTTTTCGCAACTGGTCCTGATCAAGTATGGTAAGGGAAAGGGTAGGGCCGCTTTCGTTTTCCGTCAGGTGGACAACGCCTTCAATCAAATCATGCCGATTATTGACAAACCAGATCAAATTTTGATGAAAGTGCTTAAACGGCCGAATCCATTCCGCTTCAAGTCGTTCTACAGCAAACAGGGGAATCAGGCCGACGAGGGAGCGCAAGCGGAATTTTTCAAACGAACCGTCCGGACGACGCAAAACATCGTAGAAGAAGCCGTCCTTGTCATCCCAAAGGGAATAGTTCCGATTTCCCATCCGTTTCATGGAACCGGCGATATAGGCATAATGTTGGAAAAACTTGATTGCCATAAACTCGTAGGAACTGTCAATTTTAGCCAATTCCAAGGCGATTCGCATCATATTCAGGCAGAACATGGCCATATAACCTGAAGCGTCTGATTGTTCCAGGGTTGACCCATCTCCAATGGGAATACTCCGATCGACAACTGTGATGTTGTCCATTCCAAGGAATCCGCCTTCGAAAACATTGTTCCCTTCTTTGTCGACTTTGTTGATCCACCAGGCAAAATTGATCAATAGCTTGTGAAAGCACTTGGAAAGAAATTCCCTGTCAGCCGTTCCCAAACGGATTCGATCCATGTTGTAAACGCGCCAAACAGCCCAGGCATGAACCGGTGGATTCAGGTCGGAAAACTCCCATTCATACGCCGGGATCTGCCCGTTTGGATGTTGGAATTGCTCGAAAAGCAGCATATAAAGCTGATCTTTGGCGAATTTGCCATCCACCAGGGCAATGGCCGGGCAAGTGAAAGCCAAGTCCCATGCTGCAAACCAGGGATACTCCCATTTTTCGGCAGGAATCAGGACCCTTTGGGAATTGAGGTGGCCCCAATGGCGATTGCGGATGTTTCGATGCGATTCGGGCGGTGGCCAATCCGCATTATCACCATTCAACCAAATATCCACATCGAACAAGTAGCACTGTTTTGTCCACAACAATCCGGCAAGAGCCCGCCTTTGCACCCATTTTTCATCCAGGGTCGCTTTCGGGGGGTGAATGGTTGCATAGAATTCATCCGCTTCCGCTTTTCGCTGGGCAATGATCGGATCGACAAGTCCGATGGGATCAACCATGGGAGTGCGCGGGGTGAAAAGCATTCGGACAACGACTGAAGCACCGGGCTTTATTGCGGGAAAATGGTAATGGACGCATGCCTTTGTTCCACACAAATCTTCTTTTAAACAATTTTCCGATTCGATAAGGTGACGATGGAAAGCGTCTTTGTGATGGGGTTTGCGGTCCCTTGCCTTTGGTCCAAAAAGTTTTTGACCGTTGGTTTCATTGTCTGTAAACCACGCCTGTCCTCCAGGACTGCAATACAATTGGCGTACTCCAATCTGATAGTCAAAGGCGAGAATTTTCCGAATACGGACACCGCAATCATCCGCCACCAGGGATACATGGTCTGCTGAGGAGAGTCCTTGACGAATTTGCGGTTCCAGGGGGGGATAGGGCCCCCAGGCTTGGGTTGACCATCCCCAATTGTTTCTAAACCATATATGTGGAAGAATATGCAAGGGTGCCTCCAGGTCCCCCCGATTGTGTGCCTCGATTTTCATTGCAATGGTTTGTTCATCCACTTTTGCAAATTCGATAACGATGTCAAAATAGCGGTTTTGGTCGAAAATCCCGGTATCCAAAAGTTCGTGTTCTTCGCCTCTTCCTCCCCTGGACCGGTTCACTTCAGCCAACTGGCGGTATGGAAATTCCCCTTGGGGGTATTTGTACAAATACCTCATGTAGGAGTGGGTAGGAGTATTGTCCTCATGGAAATAACATTCTTTGACATCCTCGCCGTGGTTGCCATCGGCTGGTGTTAGGCCAAAAAGCCGCTCTTTCAGGATCGGATCCTTTTCATTCCAAAAAGCTGGGGCCATACACAGAAAGCCATATCGGTCACATAGCCCTGCGATGCCATCCTCGCCCCAGCGATAAGCCCTGCTCCTTGCGTGGTCATGGGGAAAATAACCCCAAGCGTCCCCATTGGGGCTGTAGTCTTCCCGAACAGAGGCCCAGGATCTTTCCGATAAATAAGGTCCCCATTGGCGCCATCCATAGATGTCATCGACGATTTGGTTGATTCGTCCCTGTTCCATGGATGGCATAAGTCCTCCCGAACTCACCCGGTTATGTCAGCACCAAATGCCAAGGGCCTTTGATCAATTATTAGTGTGCCACCATCCCCAAGGCGTATTCCGCCGCACCAATGATGGCAACCCTGGGATTGGTGGTCAGGAATAAGGGTAGGGTTTTCATGAAAGTGGCGAACCGTCCCTTGCGAAGGAATCCCTGCAGGAAAAGGCCATTTTGGAGGAACGGAAGGATTTTTGGTGCGATTCCACCTCCAATCATTACCCCACCTACCGCAAGAATTTTAAGGGCCATGTTCCCAGCCTCTGCACCATAGATCCGGCAGAAAAGTTCAAGAGTCTCACGCGAGGTGGGATCGGAATTGGTCAGACCCAAGTCGCTTACCACGGCACTTGGGTCTTCACCCCGGGAGAGGGCTTCTGCCACCTTCGGGTGGGGCCCGGTTCCATTGCGTTCGACCAAAAAGCTGTAGACATTGTAAATGCCTGGACCGGAAAGGATTCTTTCATAGCTGACATGATTGCCAAAACGATCAATCAAAAAACGAAGCAATTGGTTTTCAATGACATCCTGGGGCGCAAAATCGGTATGGCCACCTTCGGTTGCAATGGTGTGATGCCGGTGCCCATCCCAAAAGAGAAACGCTTCCCCCAATCCTGTTCCTGCCGCAAGTACCGCAACATTGCCTTTTTTCCGGGGCCCTGCGTCCGGGTTCAGGGAAATCAAATCCGTTTCAGGGAGGTAAAGCATCCCATAGGCCATCGACTCAAGATCGTTTAATAACTTGCAACGGGCTGTTCCAAGTGCGGTGGAAAGTTCCTTCTCGTCCAATTCCCAGGCCAGGTTGGTGGTAAAGCAATGGCCATCCAAAATGGCACCGGCTACCCCGAAAGAGGCGGCCTGGATTTTGATGGGTTCATTTCCCAGGAACCGTTCAAGGATTTGTTCAAGGGATCCGAAATTGCGGCTGGGAAACACTTCCTCGCGAATGGGATCAGAGCTTCCCCTGGTGGGATCAAAGAGCCCCAGGACAGTTTTTGTTCCACCTATATCGCCTGCAAGTATCATGTACTGTCCGCCGATAAATGTTTTTGATTGAAGCAAATCATGAATTGGATTTGAGCATGTTTATCGCTTTTTGAATTCCATGAGGTGAACCGAATACCGCCGAGCCTGCCACCAAAACGGTAGCCCCGGCAGCCACCACCCTTGGGGCACTGACGGGATCAATTCCCCCATCCACCTCAAGCTCAATGTTCAATTGGAGCTTTTCGATTCGATTCCGGATTTCGGTAATCTTGGGCAAGGTTCGTTCCAAAAATTTTTGCCCCCCAAATCCGGGGTTAACCGTCATAACCAATACGAGATCAACCATATCCAAAATAGGATCAAGGATCGTTGCAGGTGTAGCCGGATTGATCGCCACTCCAACTTTCAGGCCAAGCGATCGAATGCGATCCAGGGTGCGGTGAAGATGGTTAGCTCCCTCGGTATGAACAATAAGGCTGGATGCCCCCGCTTTGGCAAAATCTTCCAAATACCGATCCGGTTTTTCAATCATCAGGTGGGTTTCCAAAGGCAGTCGGGTTACCTTGGAAAGGGCTTGAAGCACCAATGGCCCGAAACTGATGTTGGGAACGAATTGACCATCCATAATGTCCATGTGGAGGCGATCTGCTCCGGCTTGGGCCACGGCCTCGACTTGGTCACCAAGGCGGGTGAAATCCGCCGCCAGAATCGATGGGGCAATTTTCGGTTCCACCATGTTTACTTTTCCTCCGGGATAAGGGACAGGGCGGCCTTATCACCATACCAAAAGAGGTCCCCACAAGGATTGAGCCCTTGAGAGGGGAATTGGTTTCGGTTGGGAGTTCCCAGGAGCACTTCGTGCAAAGGTTTTGCTTTGTCCAGGCCACAAACCAACAAACAAACACATCGTGCGGCATTAATAAGGGGAAATGTAAATGTCAGACGGGTTGTGGATAATTTCGGCACATGGTTTCGAACGACCCAACGATCGGTAATGGTCAAAGCGGAAGTCTCTGGAAAAAGGGATGCCGTGTGGGCATCGGAACCCATGCCCAGGTAGATTAGGTCAAAGGGCGGTGGGGGGGCACCACGGCTTACCCCAAAATCATCCGCAATCGTTTGTTCATAATGATTGTCACCAGCTGCTTCCAGGGGTGTTGCGGGCATGGGATGAACATTGGATGGTAAAAGGCTCACCCGTTCAATCAAAAGATCCTTTGCCGTTTTGAAATTGGAATCCGGGTGGTCAAGGGGAACCGACCGTTCATCACTCCAAAACAGATGTACTTTGTCCCATTTAATCGCATTGCGGAAAGGGGCTTCCGCCAAAATCGAAAACATTCGTTTTGGGGTAGAACCACCCGAAAGGGCAACGCGAAAAACCCCTTGTAACAAGGTCGCCTGCTCTGCCCGTTCCAGGAACAACTCGGCCCCTGCAAGGGCAACCGCCTCGGGGGTCTCAAATGGGAAAATTTTTAAAGCCATGGATGCTTCCGGTCTCCTTCAATCAAAAGAAGATTTCAATCCTGGGTGGGTGAAACCCGGTCAAGGGTTTGCAAATAGTGAAACCCCTGTTTTTCGTCGCCAACCAAAATCCGGTCGGCTATCCCTTCGAAGAAACCCGTGTCAACCACGCCTGGCAAAAGTCGTATCCTTCGGGCCAGGTCGGGAACACTTGCCACCCCTTTGGTAGCACAATCAAGAATGGGGTTGCCATTGTCGGTAAGGTGAGGCCCCCCATCCCCTTGCCATATTTGACCATCCGTCCCCCATTCCTTGAGTTTTTTCTGAAGCAAGGGCAGGGCAAAGGCAACGATTTCCACCGGAAGTTTTCCCCGATCCCCCAGTTTATTTACCAACTTGTCCCTTCCGACAAGGATTACCACCCTATTGCTGGAACAAGCAATGATTTTTTCACGGACCAAAGCCCGGCCATATCCCTTGATGAGGTTCAGGTTCCCATCCACCTCATCGGCACCGTCAACCGTAAGGTCAATGGATTGGTCGCCTAGTTGTTCCAGCGAAAGAAGTGGGATACCCATTTCCGCGGCGAGCGCTGCCGTTTCGTTTGAGGTGGGAATGCCACTACAGGCAAGCCCTTGGGCGACTTTTTTCCCCAAGGCCCTGACAAATGCCAGGGTGGTTCGTCCAGAACCCAATCCAAGGATTGCTCCTGGCTGGATCTCTTCAAGAATCAGGTCAAAAATGGACGCCACGGAAGGGCCATCCTCTCACCGGGAAATGGGGTTTTTTCCAGCCACTTGGGAAGTGGCAAGTTCCACCAGGTTTTCGAGTGTAAAACCAAATTTTTTGAGCAAACCCTTGAACGGACCAGAGGCTCCAAAGCTGCGCATTCCCAAAATGGAACCGTCCAGCCCGGTGTATCGTTCCCAGCCAAAGGGAGAGCCCATTTCGACCGCAACCCTTGCCCGGATGGCATTAGGCAGGACCGATTCGCGGTAGGCCGGGTTATTGCCACAATACGACTCGAACAACTCCCATGAGGGCATGCTTACTACCCGGGTTTGGATTCCCTTGGCATCCAAAACCTTTTTGGCCGAAACACAAAGCTCAACCTCGCTGCCGGTGCCAATAAGGATTACATCAGGCTTGCCCCCTTGGGCATCGAGGAGGACATAGGCACCTTTATGCAAACCCGTTGCGGGGGCGCACTCGGTCCGGTCGAATGTGGTGAGTTCCTGGCGAGTCAGGATAATGCAGGAGGGAGAATGGTTGTGCAAAAGGGCCGCACGATAGGCTTCTGAAACTTCATTGGCATCCGCCGGTCGAAGTACCAGCATTCCGGGTATCGCCCGAAGGGATGCCAATTGTTCAATAGGTTGGTGGGTTGGCCCGTCTTCTCCCACACCGATGGAATCGTGGGTAAACACATACATTGCCGGGATGTTCATGAGTGAACCCAGGCGAAGGGCTCCCCTCCCATAATCACTGAAAATCAGGAAACCTGATCCATAAGGCAGCAAATTACAAAGGGCGATGCCATTGAGGATGGCACCCATGGCGTGTTCGCGGATGCCAAAATGGAGGTTGCGTCCGCCATAGGTTCCGGCTTCAAAATCTCCGGCACCTTCAAAGGTGAGGCGTGTTTTGGTAGAGGGAGCCAAGTCCGCCGAACCACCTAACATCCAGGGGATATTCTTTGCCAGGGCATTGATTACCTTGCCGCCTGCATCGCGACTGGCTACGGCTGCCACCTTTTTCTTGCCGGGGTTTTTGGGATCGTCAAATTCACCCCAGGGAAAAGCGGTGAGGGCGGCATCCCATTTTTCGGGAAGTTTGTGGGAGTTCATCAACTCGAGTTCCTTGGCCAATTCCGGATAGGATTTGGCATAGGACGAAAATGTTGCTGCCCATTTGGCAGATTCAAGGGCGCCTTTGGCAGCCATTCCTAACCTGAATGCCTCGTACGCTTCGGGTGGAACCGAGAATTGCGATTTTGGGTCGACCCCATAATTCGCCTTGGCCCCCTCGATGGCTGTTGCCCCTAAGGGTTCACCGTGGGCGGAATGGTGATTTTCCTTTCCAGGGACGCCCCAGGCAATCCGGCTATTCAGGACCACCAATGTTGGTTTGCCCTTGGTTTGGGCTGCATCGGCAAAGCATTGGCTTATTGCCTCAAGACAATTGGCATCGTTAATATGAAGTACATGCCACCCGTAAGCCTCAAAACGGGCCCCGACATTTTCACTAAAGGCCAACGAGGTTTCGCCCTCGATGGTGATATGATTGTTGTCATATACCCAAACCAAATTGTCGAGTTTGAGGTGCCCTGCCAAGCTGGCCGCTTCGCTGGCAACACCTTCCATAAGGCAGCCATCGCTGACCTGGGCATAAACCCTGTAGGTGAAAAGGTCAAAGCCTGGTTTGTTGTAACGGGAAGCCAGCCACTTGCCGGCAATGGCCATGCCGACACTGTTCCCAGCCCCGTTTCCAAGGGGCCCGGTTGTCGTTTCCACCCCTGCAGTATGCCGGTATTCCGGATGGCCCGGAGTCCGACTATCGATTTGACGAAATTGTTTTATCTGGTCAAGGGGTAACGACACCTCGTCCAAAACCCTTCCGTCATGATCCATATTGCGGACACAGGCAAGGTGGATCATGGAATAAAGAAGCATCGAGGCATGACCACAGGAAAGGACATAGCGGTCCCGATCCGGCCAAAGGGGTTGCAAGGGATCATAGCGGAGAAACCGATTCCAAATGGCGTAGGTGACCGGCGCCAGGGCCACGGGGGTTCCCGGATGGCCAGAATTGGCTTTTTGAACCGCATCCATGGAAAGGACGCGAATGGCGGTGACCGCAGCATGATCCATGGCGGAAGTAATAGGCGATTGTGCGGACATCCTGGTATTCCTGATGGGTTTCGCCAAAGGCCAAGGCAAACCTTTTGCAGCTATTCCGTTTTTGAAATGGTATCCATTCCGCATTTTTTTTCAACGAATCCCAAAGACCTCCGGACTTGGTTGATTCTGGCATAACCTGTTCCCGGGTTGGTGCAAGAAACCCGATATCAAGGGCCTTATTTTGAAGTGGCCTGAGGTGCCGCCCTGATTTATTCAGGGATTCAAACGGAGGGATCCAACCTGAGGCTCCTGGAACTGGCTTGGAATTATCAGGGGGCCTTATACAGGGAAAGGTGCAAGCATGCCATTCAATCGGTTTTTTGCCCAGGGGCCTCAAAGGGCAACGATGGGCCCCCATGACTGCAATGCCAAGAAACCGGCCTTCCATTCTGATAAGGCAGGACCCCGTGAAAGGTTGGCGATTGGGGATCGAGCACCTTGGGCAGGAAGAAACGATCGCCTTCCCAGTGGGGCAGGGAAAGCACTTTTTCGACCGGGACCCATTCCAACGATCCTTCCTTGGAGGCTTTTATTAAGGTACCATCGACTTCAAATATGCGAAAAATAAAACCAAACCAGTCTTCTCCCCCCGTGCCAAATCCTGGCCAGCTAATGGTTCCCGCCAAACTCATTTTCTTGCAAATCAGACCCGATTCTTCAAAAATCTCGCGACACATGCCGACAACAATATCCTCATTCCGTTCGACCTTGCCCCCTAATCCGTTGTATTTTCCCAAATGGGGATCACCCTGGCGGGAATTGCGGTGAATGAGTAATACCTCTTTTTGGGAGGGAGAAAAAACATAACCCAAGGTTCCAATTACCGGGCGAAAGGATTCACTCATGTTTGCCCCAAATTTCAGGCAGGTTTGGCGGAGCAACAATCCCGGCCTCGATTGGATCCTCTTTCCAGCGTTTTCCGGAGCTGTCGTAGTAATAAATTTTGGTATCGCTCCATGACCAAACCGCTGTTGCCCTCATCCGCCTGGGGCCATGGACGGCAATCTCCAAGGCACATCTGGTCTCATTTTTTACCAGAAAACGAAAATCCACCGGGGATTGGGTGGGATCCAATTCCTCGTGGAAACAAACCGTTTCAATAATCCTTTTTATTAGGGCTCGCCATGGTTCCATGTTTTTGCCGGGAGGGTTATTCAGGGAAATTCAACTGCCTTAATGCCTCATAAAGGCCAATTCCAACCGAGGTGGAGAGGTTAATGCTTCTCACCTCAGGGCAAACCATTGGAATCCTCATGGTGTATTCGGCATGTCGGGCCAAAAACTCCGGGGGTAACCCCCGGGATTCCGGCCCGTAAAGGAGGCAATCCCCATCCTGAAATTGGACTTGGGAATAGACCTTTGAGCCACGAACCGAAAAAGGCTTTAATTTGCCATTTGGAAACATTTGTTCTAAGCAATCTAGACTTTGCAATGTTTTTATAGTAACATAAGGCCAGTAATCGAGCCCTGCCCGTTTTACGGCTTTATCGTCCATCCGAAAGTTGGGCTGACCTACAATCCATAGTATCGTTCGTGATGCTGCGCACAATCGTGCCACATTGCCAGTATTGGGTGGAATCTCGGGTTCCCAGAGTGCAACATGAAGCATGAAGGGATTCCAAAGGGTAAATTGGCTTGGGAGCCGGTTGTGCCGGGAGGCCTTGGGGATGTTTTTTTTTATCGGAAACAAAGAAGTTCATAATCCCAAGCCAATCTTATCCTCGGCTTTTGGGGCTGGTTTGCTTTTTTGGGCCCTTGGTTTTGTATGGATGACCGCCCTACTTAGCCAGGAACCGACTCCATGGACTGCCTCCCAGTCCTTGCAATCGTCCAATTTGTTTGGCAAATGGGGAGAATTCCTGGCAATTGGCCTTTGGAACGGTCTTGGTTTGGGAGTTGTCCCGTTGTCGTTTTTTTGGTTTTTCGTCGGTTTTTGCTTGGTTCGACCGGAATGGCGGTTGTCCATGGCGATTCGTTTGATTGCTTTGGGTTCCCTGGTCCCAACATTCGGATTGCTGGGGCAATCCTGGGATAGCCCGGCGCCCCTCGGAGGGCTGGTGGGTTACTGGCTAAAGGATCACTTGTTTGGGAATCAAATCCAACTCATCCTGACGGCTTCACTCGTACACCTGTTGGTGGTTCTTTGTTTGTTGGGGCTCCCTTTGGGCATGATCCGCCGGGTATTCACTTGGCAAGCTCAACCAAGCCAGCCGGTTCCCTTTTCCCTTGCTGAGCCTAGTGCGGTTCCCAAAGGCCTACCTGTCATTGCCCAACCCCAAAAGCCCAAACCCAGATCATCCCCAAAAACCGCCATCAAGGTACCCGGTTTGCCTTCATGGGACCTCCTTGAGGAATCGGTGCCTTTGGATATGTCCAAATTCGAGGGTAGGTTGAGGGAACGGGCTGACTTGTTGGAAAAGACCCTTTTGGATTTTGGCTTGAAGGTCAAGGTTGTAGCCATAAACACCGGGCCGGTCATTACCCAGTTTGAAATCAGTTTGGAGACGGGATTAAGGCTAAATAAAGTCACCCGGCTAGCGGATGATATTTCGCTCAATTTGCGTGTTCCTAGTGTCCGCATTGTCGCCCCGATTCCAGGCAAAAACACTGTAGGGGTTGAGGTCCCCAATGAATTCCGGGCCATTGTCCGGATGAAGGAGGTCCTTCAAGCCATGGGGGATCAACTAGCCAAGTTTAAAATTCCCCTTTGCCTGGGAAAGGACAACGAAGGCCGTCCCCTTGTGGCAGATCTCGCCGATATGCCTCACCTCCTCATTGCGGGTAGTACCGGTACGGGGAAATCGGTTTGTATGAATTCCATCATTCTAAGTATGCTTCTCACCCGAACTCCTGACGAAGTCAAGATGATCATGATTGACCCCAAAGTGGTTGAATTGGGTGATTATGCCAAAATCCCCCACCTCATGCACCCTGTGGTTCACGACATGCGGAAAGCCGAGGCTATTTTGTCGTGGGCGGTTGACAAGATGGAAAAACGCTATGAGTTGCTCTACAAGGCCAGGGTCAGAAACATTGGTGGGTACAACGAGCTGGGTCATGCCGAAATATTAAAACGGGTTGGGGATATGTCCGAGTCTGCCAAGCTGGATATTCCCGCCAAAATGCCCTATATAGTCATCTTTATCGATGAGATGGCAGATCTCATGATGATGATGAAAAAAGAGGTGGAGTCGCACATCATCCGGCTTGCCCAAAAATCGCGAGCGGCTGGCATTCATTTGGTGGTTGCCACTCAAAAACCAACCGTGGATGTCATTACAGGCTTGATTAAATCCAACCTCCCTTCCCGCATTTGCTTTAAGGTGGTTAACAAATCGGACAGTCGGGTGGTTTTGGATGAAATGGGTGCAGATCGCCTCCTGGGCAAGGGGGATATGCTCTATTTGCCCCCGGGAACCAGCCAACTGCTGAGGGCACAGGGGACCTTTGCCAGTGACTTGGAAATCCAATCCGTTGTCGGGGCCTTGGAGGGGGATCAATCGTTTGTCAAGGAGTTGGTGGACCTTGAAGTCGCACCCAAAGAGAAATCCGAAAGCTCCGGGAAAGCCCGAGCCAAGGATGATCTTTACCATGGGGCAGTTTTGGTGGTTATCCGTGAGGGTAGGGGCAGTGTTTCTCTCCTTCAAAGATCTCTTGGGATAGGTTATGGCCGGGCGGCGCGCATGATTGACTGGATGGCCGAAGACGGTGTTGTTGGGGCTTACAATGGCAGCAATGCCAGGGAAGTCGTTATTTCCCAAGAGGCTTGGGAGGCCAGGAAAGACGCCCATTGAGTGGGTCCTGCCAAATGGCCCTTGGCAATAAAGGATAATCGTTTTGAAAGTAAAGCAAAACCCAAAGGTGCTCGCTTCGGCGAGGAAAACCAGGTTTTTCCGGGAAATAGGCCAATTCAACTTGCAAAACATGGCATTGATCGTGCAATAGGCGACGGAGGAAATCGTGCGGGTACGAGTCCTACGGCAATTTTGGATGCTCTCAAAAACCCGTCGAATATTTCGGGCGAGGTTGACAAATTAGATCGTCCGTTTGAAACTTTCACGGGACGCAATGCTCGGGTTGTAATAAATCCACAAACAGGTCAAATTATTTCCGTAAATCCCCTTAATAAGGGAGGCGTTCGTTAACCGATGGAAGAGATACAAATCAAATTCAAATTTACAGCGGAGGATTTGGCAGACATTAAGCATTTTTGTGTTGAACATTTCCCTGGTTTTAATCTCTTGGGGAGCAATTGTGCTGAAGCGATCAGTTTAACTCGCAATGAAGCAGAACTTTTGCGAAGCCATTTAACAACCATATTGGCCCGAATTGGTTTTGATGAGAATTACGAACTTAATCTTGATGGAAATCGAATCGAGCTATTAATAGACATGCTTTTTGTTCAATAATTTATATCAACCTAGAGTGGCCCACATTTCAAAGACACCAAGTTTAGGGAATCCGGATTGGATAAGTGTTTCGGCATTCCAGAACCAAACCCTTCTGGTTTGGAGTTTCCGTGTTGAATCCGACATACTCCAATTTCCCGGAAAAAACTACAATCAGGGTCCCAAAATACCCCGAAAAATCGTCGAAAATCACTTCAACGGCGTAACTTGGTAAAATCAAATTCCCATTCAGCACTTGGAAATCTGCACGAACACTTCATCGTCCCGGGAGGGCTGCCCATTAACAAAACAAACCGTCCAGTTTGCGCGATGCAGGCCTTAAATACCAGGAACAAGCCCCCAACCCCAACAAAACCAGGGGTGCAATCAATTCGAAAAGTTCATGGTTCAGAAAAATATGTGCCGCAGCGGCTCCGGTCAGGTTGAATAGAAACCCTGCATAGGCCCACTCTTTAAGGAGCTTCATTCCTGGAAGGAGAAGGGTAATGGCCCCAGCCAGTTTCCAAAAACCAAGGATTTTGGCAAAATACAGAGGCAATCCAAGTGAGGAAAATTGGTTGATTGTCTCCTCTCCGCCCCAAAAATGGAAAATACCTCCCATAAACATGGCAAAACAGAATAACCCGGTGGCGACCCAATAGCCGATGGTTTTTATTTTCATGAATACAGATTACCCCTGAAAAGGATCAAGAGGAGGAATAAATCTCCCTCCCCTTATTTGGAAGGCTTGAAGGGGCACCAAGGGCTTTGCCTTAAGCAAAAAGTTCATCCGCCCTGGTCCAATTGACCACCTTCCACCAGGCAGCCAAATAATCTGCCCGCTTGTTTTGATATTTGAGGTAATAGGCATGTTCCCAGACATCTATTCCCAGGATGGGAGTATGCCCTTTCATGAGGGGACTGTCCTGATTTGCCGTGGAATAGGCCGACAATTTGCCCCCTTGATCCTTTACCAGCCATGTCCAACCACTGCCAAACCTGGTCATGCCATTTACGGTCATCAAGGCCTGGAGTTTTTCCAGGGAACCAAATGTCGAAACAATGGCCTCCTTCAAATTGCCGGTTGGCCCATCGGAACCACCCGCCTTCATCATTTTCCAAAAATGGGTATGGTTGGAATGACCGCCACCATTGTTGATTACGGCCTGTTTGATTGACGGAGGAACCTCTCCGATTTCCTTCAGGATCTGGTCAACCGGTTTGGCAAGCCAATCGGCTTTACCTGCAAATGCCTTGTTCAGGTTGTCCACATAGGCCTTATGGTGCCTTCCCCAATGGATTTCCATCGTTTTCGCATCGATAACGGGCTCAAGCGCATCAAAACCATAAGGCAAATTTGCCAGTTCAAAACCACCCGCCTGGGCGGCGAAAAGGGGTTGGGTGCCGGTTAATGCGGCAAAACCAAGTGCGGATGCCCCTTTGAGAAACGATCTGCGATTGGGATTCATGAAGTAGCTCCTGAAAAAAACGAATCGTTGAAGGAAGGTTGGTGATACCCCACAAAGCTAGGGTAGGGCCTGATTGGCGATTTTGCAGTCGGGATCGGTTCGGATTGGACATGGAACCTTACCCTTTACCACCCTACCCGGTTACGGCAAACTAAGGTGTACCCTCCGGACGATTCCCTGTAGAATGACAGCTTAGGAGAATACAAATCATGGCTTCAAACAAAAACAACTGGCAAGATTTTGCAAAGGATCTGGGACTTTCCTTTGAGATTGATCCCAATGCTCCCGAATTGCCCCTGGAACCCGAGGTGGTGGTATTGGAACCCGTGGTTGCGGCCGAAGTGGTGGCTCCGCATGAATTGGACCCCCTGAAGGCCGGGACGGATGAATCTGGTGTGGAAACGATTAGCGGTCCCGATGGAATCGGGGAACCAGAGGATTCAGGGGAACCCAAGCGCCGAAGGCGGGTGCGAAAGCGCCGGGGCTCCCGGGAAGAACCTGAGGGAGGCAATTCCTCCGAAACCCCAGAGGAAACCCTTCCGGAGGATGGAGAGGGTTCCCAGGGCCGTGAGCTTGTCGGTGCGGTGGCTGGGACACCGGACAATGGTTTACAGGCTGCTTCCAGGGAAAATCCTGGCCGCCATCCCCGGCATCACCATCATGATGAAGAAATCCAGGAAGACGAGGAACCATTTGTCCTCGAAGACCTTTCCAACCTGAGCCTGCCCAATTGGACCGAATTGATCGATTCCCTTTATCGACCTGATCGCTAGGAAGGGTTCGCTTGATTTTACCAAACATGGACCACTTGCCCTTGCAGGCAGGTGGTCCATTACCATTTGGCCTTTGGGAAATCGAGGAAATTTTTCAAAAGGTTGGGACCTTCGGTGGTAAGGAAACTCTCTGGATGAAATTGTACCCCATGTAGGGGGAAAGCCTTGTGACGGACCCCCATGATTTCCCCCTCCTCTGTCCAGGCGGAAATTTCGAAATCCGGGTTGTGAAATGTCTCTCGCCGGATGATGAGTGAGTGGTACCTGGTGGCGTCGAAAGGATGGGGAAGGCCAGCAAAGAGCCCTCGGCCATCGTGATGGATGGAGGAAACCTTGCCGTGCATGACACGGTTGTTCCGGACCACTTCCCCACCAAAATTGTGGCCAATACATTGGTGGCCAAGGCATACACCCAGAATGGGAACTTTTTGATAAAAGGCCATGAGGACCGCATTTGAAATACCGGCCTCTTTGGGCGTGCAAGGCCCCGGGGAAATCAGGATGCGATCAGGTTTCAGGTCCCGGATCGTTGCCAAATCAATCTTGTCATTCCGGTGGACCAAAATGTCAAGGGAATTGTCGATTTCACCGAACCTTTGGACAAGGTTGTAGGTGAAGGAATCATAGTTGTCGATAATGAGAATCATTTCAGATCGTTTTCCTCAAACACCATGGGTTCCTGAAATGAGTCGTGCCAAGCGGCGGGCCCAAGGAACGGATTCTGCCGCAACCACTGTACGATCAAGTTGGGAGTCTTTTACCTCCACCGAGAGTGCCCCGGCATATCCGCTCCTTGCCAAGGCCCGGCCAAACGATTCCCAATCCACGGATCCTCGACCGGGTGACCGATATTCCACCGGGGCCTGCCCTTTCCCTAAACCTATCGGATTGAAAAGGCTCGCCCCACCGTCAAGTCGGGTGGTGACATCCCGCAAATGGATGTGCCATATGCGATCGGAAAAGGTTCGGACAAATTGGACGGGGTCCACCCCTTGCCAAACCAGATGGGCAGGATCCAGGGTAAAACCCAAGGCTTGGTGGCCATTCAAGGACTCAAGCAATCGTTCCGTGGTTGGAATGTCAAAAGCCATTTGTCCGGGGTGAATTTCAAGGGCAAAACGAATCCCACTCTCAAGGCAGGCATCCAAAACAGGCTGAAACCGGGAACCCACCCATCCAAATCCTTCCTCAACCTCATCATCTCCCACGGTCGGATAGGTCCAAAACCTTGACCAGATAGGAGATCCCGTAAACCCACTTACCAATCCAATCCCAAAGGACTCTGCGGATCGCAAAAGGGATTGAAATTCTGTTAGTGCCCTTTCCCTGACTCCTGATGCTTCGCCATCTCCATAAACATGGGGAGGAAGGATCTTGCGCGAATGGGGACCGATAGGATCACAAAGGACAGTGGTCAAACCGTGGGCGGCCACAATGGGGATATCGAGTTGGTGCCTTCCTAAAAGCTCCCTGGTGGATTCCAGGAATCCATCCCTTTTGGCGTGGCTAACCAAATCCCAATGGCCTGGGCCAACAACCACCTCAAACCCATCATATCCCCAATCGGCACTGCTGGCGGCAAGGTCCGAAAGGGGTATATCACGAAAGGAATTCGTGCAAAGCAGAACGGGATGGGACATGCGGTTTCCCCTGGGGCCTAAAGCTCTGCCTCACTTGTTGGAAATCGGTTCAAGGCGTCAAGTGGTGGGGTTGGTCCCACCCAAAACGGAGAGGGAAATGGCCCCGGGTTTGGTTGTCAAAGGGGGACCCCCACCACATCCGCCTTCCATTACCCTATCCACGGGAGTCTGGTTTGGGGAAGAACCCGGTTTGTAATCGGGAACCACGACCGGTGCGAAAGCGGGATCATCCTCCTCATCCAGGTAAATGTCCTGGATTTCCACATCATCGGTCTTTTTCCGGAGTACCAGGTATATGCCGGTAAGAAAGCACCAAAAAAACGAATAACCCAAACCAATCATGGGTAATACGGCCAAATAGAGCCACCCCGATGCAAGGAAGGCACCCGTTCTTTGATTGGCAGTCAGGGACTGGCGATATTGTTCAAGCAATTGGGGGTTGACTGACCCGTTTGCTACAATTGGATTTCCGCCTATTTGGGCACCTTCAAGGAGTAAGGTTCGCCAACCAAATGTGGTGGGAGCATAAACGAACAGGAACTCGGGGGATCGGCCCACCGCAACAACCCCGGGAGTTTGTGAAACCCCCCATTTGGCCAGGTAAACCCCAACCGAGGCGATCCAACAAACAAGGATTAACAAAATCGCACTATAGGCAGTGCAAAAGAGTCCGGCACCTAGGGCAAACCACCCCTTTTGACCCAGGTAACTATACGGTTTGGTGGTGGCGGCAAAAGCATCATCCGAGTCGACGGAAATCGCAACGGTCATGATGGGCCACCCAAGAAGTCCGAAGGAAATCACGGTCAAGGCCAGACCCGACACCAACATCACCACCCAGCCCAACCCGCTGAAAAGGATGTCACCGACCCAGGGAATCATGTGAAAGAAACCAAATACGACCATTCCAAGGAGAATAACTCCCCCCGGAACCAAGGGTAACCAGGGAGCAATGAGGTAGTTTTCCCGCCGAGCCTTTACATAGGCAAATGCCTTGGGAATACCAATGGTCTGTTTGCGGGTGAATTCCAGGGCCGCGATCCGGCTAATCATCCCGCCTATCAAGGTCCAGACACAAACGACACAGCCCAAAAGGACCAGGAAAAAGAGGCGTTGTCCCGGGGAAGCATTGGGATGGATCAGGTAATAAAGCGGCAGGAATATCTTGCACAGGGGCTCCAAGGCGAATGAAACCTCTGAAAGGACAAGTTGCGAAAACCTCTCCACTACTCCGCCAGGCCCCGGCCCTCCCAAGGCCAGCACAGGGTTCGGACCACGATCTTCCGACCAAAGACACGATGCCAAACGGTTGGAAGGTTTTGCCCGGCCTAATTGTTTGGCAATGATTTTGGCTCGTTCCAGGGAAATGCCTTCCAGAGGAAGGCTCAATCTGGCCTGTGCCTCTTTCAGTTGTAAAGATGAGGAGGGGTCAAAAGGCTTACCGTCCTCCAATCCTGAGGAGAGGGCAAGATATTCTTGTTCGGATTGGGCCAAATCGGCTAACCCTAAAACCGAATGAGGCCCCGTTCCACCAATCCCGGCAACCTCATGCCACAGGTTCCACCTGGTTATTTCCCGTTTATAGGCATCCCACGGCTCGGTTTGTTCGCCTTTGACAAAAACGGGGGGCGGAGCACCGGGAGCAAACAGAGCGACAAGGGCCACTACCAGTCCATTGGCGGCAAGGACCCCGAGGATGGCAATCCCGATTTTCTTGATGCTAAGGCCAAGGTGGAGGCCCTGGGAAAGGTAGCCAATGATGCTCCAACCGGGATAGGTCCCAGGTGATTCTTGTTTGCTATTCATGATCCCAAGCTTCTTTCCGTGCAGTCGTGCAAAAATCCTTCTCCACAATGGTTATTATGGCAGGATAAGCCAAGGGTGGTAGGATCCGGGGTTGGGATTTGTAGTACAAAAAACTCAGCCCGGTCATCAGGGGTTAGCCTAATGACCGGGCCGGGGAGCGTTGCGGTTTCGCGTCAGGGGTGACGAAACCGCACGGTCGGGAGCTTGTTAAAACACAAAGGCAAATCCTGCGGTGAAGCCATCCAGGAGACGGAAGGTGGATTTGAAATCGGGATTGACACCCATCCAGTCGAAGGAAACAGGTACCGGGCTTGAGATGGTGTTGAAGAACATCATCACATCATAACCCACCCGAAGTTCGACTCCTTCAAAGGGATACCAGTTGAGCCCCAGGTTTGCCTGAAGTTCTGGAACAAAGGTGTACTGCTTGCGGCTTCGTTTGCTGGAGGGAGTCAGGTTTTTGGTGGTGAATTCATACTTGGCACGGGAGTTGACAATATCCACCATGGCGGCGGCCCGCATATCAAGAAAACCAGCAAAACCACGGCCCCAATACCACTCTTGCTGAACACCCGCAAAGAGCCCATAAAGACGGTTGGAAACGATATTGGTGTAAAGGGCACTATCGTATTCCCCGGAGTCACCCTGGATGTTAACATCCGTTGTGGTCCAGGCAAACCGTTCCCAGAACCATGCTGCCCGGGGGCCAACCACCGAGGAGACCCGATAGTTTTCGGTCTCGTAGATGGGCCTGCGGTAGGTAGCCTCAAGCTGTTGGAATTTCTGGGTAAACTTGAGGGTCATCAATTCCGCACCATTCCAGATACCGTAGGCGGTGCCATAGGCAAGCCCCGGCCCAGGAGATGAAGTGGCGGGTGGGTTATCGACTTCGCCAGAAATGTTCCGCACATCGTCCAAGGGACCGGCAAAGTTATTGGGAAAATTGTAAACCGGCGCATAGAGGTAGCTATTCGCCAGGTTGGAACCAAACTGGAGGTTGGGAGGCACAAAAGACGACCCCCCGGTGTAGGAGGTTGGTGCCATATAGAGAAAATCGACGGTAAAACTGGATGAATCCTCAAACTTCCATCCTGCTTCAAACTTGAAGCCGGGCGAATAGCTGGAGGGACCGCTGACTTGATTGGTGTTCAGGGCTTCCACCCCGCTTCCCTGGAAAGATCCTGGAAAACCGGCTGGGTTAGCAGCCGTTGCCGTTGCCGCTCCTGTGGTGTCGTAGAATCCACGGACCGCAAGGGTTTCATTTCCCATGGGATTCGTCTGGCGATACATCAGGTAACTGCCACCAATAAAAAACCCGCTATCGGGTCTCGTATGGTAAAGGGGCAGGGGCAACTGGAAATCGGGCGGTGCCGCATCCTCGCCCCGGGTTGCACCGGACAATGCCAGTGTCAGCCATCCCAGGATTCCAAGGCTCCTGGTCAATTGGTTTTTCATCTCCCTGACTCCTCCCTTACCCTGAACAATTGGTGTGCCAGTCCAAATCCCCCCGGACGACCGGCCAATACCCATCTGTTTTCCGCAAACGCTCCGTTGCGGCGTCCAAGATGTGGGCTTATCTCATGGATAAAATCACCCAACTCTTAGGGTCACACCGTATCTATCGGCACTTTCCATGGAAAACTCCTAAAAATTCCTTCGATCCGCACAAACCTTTTTTTCGGAAAATCCGGCAAGACAGGAAGAATAATCAAATGGGGCAACATCGCAATCATCCCAATATCTCCAATATTCCCAAATCAACAGATACTGGCCGACCTTTAGGGGCCCACCATTCCATTGCCGGGGGATTGATCCAAGCCGTATTCCTGGCAAAAAGCTATAGGTCCACCGCCTTGCAAATCTTCAGCAAAAACGCCAACCAGTGGTCAGGCAAGGCCATTTCGGACGCCGAGGCCCGCCTTTTTCGGGAAGGTGTAACCGAGGCGGGGCTTCGCTTTGTCGTTTCCCACGACTCCTACCTGATTAATTTGGGTTCTGCCAAGGAGGACCTGTTTGAAAAATCTGTTCATGCTTTTGTGGATGAGTTGCAAAGGGCGGAGTTATTGGGCCTTTCAGGGGTGGTTACCCATCCCGGGGCCCATCTTGATTCAACTCCTGAGGAGGCTCTCCTCCGGGTGGTAACCGGGTTGAATATGGCACACAAAAGGACCCAAGGGTTTCAAGTGAAAACCTTGATTGAAACCACCGCGGGACAAGGAACGAGCTTGGGGTGGCGGGCCGAACAGATTGGTTGGATCCTGGACAAGGTGGACCAGCCCGAAAGGGTGGCCGTATGTTTGGATACATGCCATCTGTTTGCCTCAGGTTATGGCATGGCCCCTGGCGAGGAATTGGAAACCACCATTTCCCAATTGGATTCGGGTTTTGGATTAAAAAATATCAAGCTTATCCACACCAACGATAGCAAAAAACCCAAAGGGAGCCGGGTGGATCGTCATGCCCATATCGGTCAGGGCCACATTGGCATGGTGCATTTGCAGGCCTTTGTCATGCATCCAAAATTGGCCCATTTGCCCCTCATTTTGGAAACCCCCAAAGAAAAAAACGAAGCTGGGGAAGAAATGGATGAGGTCAATCTAAGGCTCATTGAGGGATTTCAAACGATGGCGCTATAGCCCCTTCTCCCGGATTAACTGGGCCATTTTCGCCCCTTCGCGTGGGATGGCAACCAAGGGCTCTTCCTCCCCTTCGTATTCAAGCACAAGGGATCCCCGGTATTTTGCCTTGGACAACATTTCCAGAATGCGGGGATAATCCATGCTCTCCTTTGCCTTGCCTTTGGGCTGCATATCCACCTTGACTTGGACCACCGCTGCATAGGGTGCCAGTTTCTCCAGGTCGCCATAAGGGTCTTCCGTATGAAAGTTACCCGTATCCAGGTTGACGGCAAACAAAGGATGATCTACCGCTTTGACCAGATGGAGAAGTTGATCGGCTGTAGAGGTAATTCCCCCGTGGTTTTCCAAAGCCAAAAGTACCCCAAATGGCTCCGCACGCTTGCAAGTGGCTTTGATTACCTCGATCGCCCTTGCCACTGCTGCCGTTTCGGTATCTCCTTTTGGAGTTCTGCCTGCGAATATCCGAAGGGTCCGGCCGCCCATGATGGCCGTGTTTTGGGCCCACTGGACGGTTGAGGCAATCTGGCCTTCGAGGGCTTTTTCCTCTTTTAAACAAAAATCATTACCCACCGCCGATCCGGTAATTTCCAACCCCAATTGGGAGCAATGGGCTTTGAAATGGGCCAAATAGGCCGGAGAGCTTTCCCTGAAGTAGTACGATGTGGGTTCCACCCCTTCGAATCCCCACTCCGCCGCTTTGGTGGCAAAGCCAAAAATATCCATTGTTGGTGATTTGAGGTCCAGATATTTCCTGAGACTATAGGCAGCCAAGCCTGTCCGCAAACTGGGTTTTCCAAGCCTTTTGAGCGGATCAATGGCATTCAGGGAAGGCACCAAGCCCAAGAAGGGGGCCACTACGCTTGTTGTTCCCAACCTGGTAATTCCGTTCCAAAGAAATGTTCTGCGATCCGATTTCTCACGAAACATGGTGTACCCCTTATGAAATATTGGGTTTTGGATTGAAACAGGTTGATTCTGAAGGATGGCTTTTCATTATGGTAGTTGACCCGGTTTGGCACTTCAAGCGATGGATAAGCCGGTTTGGCCCAAATGTCAGGCTTCGGGTTTTATGAAATGGAAATACCAATCGGGCTTTATTCCCCGATGGAAGTTGCCAAGGAATCCATCGATTTTAAATTCTGATCCAACAGATCCAATCCTCCCTGCCAAAACGCTTTTGTATTCCAATCGACGCCCAGGTTTTTAAGAAGCGTTTCCGGGTTTTGGGATCCTCCTGCCTCCAAAAACGCCAAAAAATTCTCGGCAAAAGCGGGTCCTTGTTCCAAATACCTGGCGTAAAGGGCCAGGACCAAAAGTTCCCCAAAAGCATAGGCATAACAGTAAAACGGGGAATGGACAAAGTGGCCTATATAGCTCCACCAGACCGAATAACCCGGTTGCAATTCAAGCGAGTCCCCAAACATTTGCTGATTGGTTTTCATCCAGAGTGCACCCAAATCGGCCGTGGATAGTTCACCCTTTTCCCTGCGGATGGTATGCACTTCATGTTCAAATCGGGTGAGAACAATTTGCCGAAATACGGTAGCAAAGGAGTCTTCCATTTTGCCAGCCATGAGCAGCAGTTTGGTCTTTGGATCCGTGGTTTGTTGCAGGATTTTTTGATGAACCAGCATCTCCCCAAATACGCTGGCGGTTTCCGCCAAAACCAACGGGGCATCCGCCTGGAGATGCCCCCTATCCCGGGCCAAATATTGATGGAGGCCATGGCCAAGCTCATGGGCCAAAGTCGAGACATCCCGCATGCGACCCGTGTAAGTCATCAAAGTGTAGGGATGAAGCGAGGCCAATCCGCTTGAACAAAAAGCTCCTGACCGTTTGCCGGGTCGAGGGGTAGCATCAATCCATTTTTTCTCAAAAAACAGGGACACGATCCGGCCGGCTTCCGGGTGAAATCCCTTATAGGCATCGACAACCAGGGTTTGGGCCTGGCTCCAATTCAAATTGCCTGTTTCCCCGGGAAGGGGTGCATAGCGGTCATAATCGGTGAGGCCTTTCAAACCCAATAGCTTGGCCTTGAGCCGATAATAACGACAAACCAAATCATGCCGGGACTCGACCGTTTCCATAACCAAACGCACCAGTTCCACGGATACCTGATTCGACAAGTTTCTGGGCATATCCGGACTGGGATAATTTCGTAAGGAACAATCGTCCTGGTGTTCGTAAACGAGTGTATTCAGAATAAAAGCGAAATCCCGGGACCTGGCTTCCAGGGTTTTGGTGATCCCCGAAGCGGCCCAGCGTCTCGTTTCCCGGTCGGGATCATAGAGTTTTGCCAGGGCCGCCTGGAGGGAGACCTCCTCTGCGGATTCGCCCACCTGAAATTTCAGGCCCCCAATGGATTCATCAAACAATCGCCGGAATGCCGAGCGGCCGGAAACTTGCTTCCTTTCGAGGATTTTCTCCTCGGATTCGGATAGGGTATGAGGGCGAAAAACCCGTTTGTGCAAAAGCCAATGGGCAAATGGGGCCACCTCGGGAAACCCAAGGATTTGCAAGGCTTGGGCTTCCTCCACCTGGAGCCATTCCAGTTCAAAAAAAAGGATTTCCTGCAAGGCTTTGCTGTTTGTTTCGCGGGCTTGGGATAGCAACCTTCCTCTTGCCGGATCGGTGGTTAAGGCCGCATGATGGAGCATTGCAAAAACCAGGGGTTTGTCGAGGGATTCCTGAAGCTGTTGATAGTCGCCAAGGGCAAGGGCCACTTCCTTGCCTGTAATCTTTGGGGCTATCCAAAAGCCACGAAAGCGAAGGGCCAACTCCTTTGCCTTTTGGACCCCTGATTCCATATCCCGTTGCAAACCCGGATCAGATTCTCCAAGGGGATAGAGGTCGGTAAGGTCCCATGCGGGGGGAAGTTGTCCGGATTGGATTTCGGGCATGCTCAATGTCCATGGTTTGGCAAAGGGATTCTGGTGGAGTTTCCCCGGCCAATCTTACGGCTATTGCTCTTGGGGTAACCAAAGTTCCGCTTTTCGGGATCTTTCCAACGATGTGAACCAACCCAGTCAAGCGAGGGGATGCCATTGAAGGTGTCCTTCAGGCAAGCCTGCCTGAATCCAAGCCTTTGATTTGTTAAACTGGCCGTCCTCGAATTTGGAAGACTGTGATGAAAGCCAACGAAAAAGGTGTCTTTCCGGGGGATTTGGTTCAAGCCCGGGCCCGATTTCAAAACGGGCGGAGTCAGCGGCCTGTTGGTAGTTCGATTCCCGAATCTTTTTGGAATTTGGCGGTCAGGGTGGCGCACCTTCCCGGGTTGAGCCTTACGGCCAGGGTGCTTCGGCCCGATTATTACGGCCTTAAAAAACGGTCCGAGGGTGGCGATTCCCAATTCCCTTCCCGGCAACCTGCATTTGTTCAACTGCCCTCTCCCCCGCTTGCCGTCAAACAAGCGGTCTTTGAACTGGAACCTGGTAAGGGAACCAGACTGCGGGTTCAGCTTCTGGGGTATGACACCGCTGACCTTGAAACCCTTGCTCGCCACTTCGGGGGCAAGGACTGATGTTGCAAATCACTTCGGGGATGAAGATCCTGGTTGGGATCGAACCGGCTAATTTTCGTTGCGGGATTGATGGGTTGGTGTAGAGTGGCCCTGGGCGGGGGCACCGCATCGCCTTGTTTTTCAGCGGTCGCCAACACGCCGGGGAGAACCTTGCCGAAGTCCTGAAGCATCGTGCGGCGGAATTGCCACCGGCCATCCAGATGTGCGATGCCCTTTCACGCAACCTGCCCGGGAAACTGGAAACGATCGTGGCCCATTGCCTGGTCCATGCCCGGTGCCAGTTCGTTGAAGTCTACGATCGTTTTCCCGGGCAATGTCATCATCTGCTCGAAGCACTGGCCATGGTTTATCGCAATGACGCTTGGGCTAGGGAGAAGGGGTTATCGCCTGGAGAACGGCTGAAATTTCATCAGCAAGAGAGCGGGCCGGGGATGCGGCAACTGCACGAGTGGCTGATGCTCCAACTTGACGAAAAACAGGCAGAACCAAATTCCGACCTGGGCGGGGCCATCCGGTACACCCTCAAACATTGGGAGACGCTAACCCTGTTTCTCCGCCATGCCGGGGCTCCCCTTGACAATAACCTCCGCGAGCGGGCATTGAAGAAAGCCATCCTGCATTGCAAAAACGCCCTGTTCTATAAGACCCCAAACGGGGCCCGGGTCGGGGACCCGCTCATGAGCCTCATCTACACCTGCCAGTTGAATGGAATCAACCCGGTCAAATTCCTGATTGAGCTTCAAAAAAATACAGACCAGTTCACGGCCATTCCTTCCTTATGGATGCCCTGGAATTACAGGGAAAACAGAAACAAGGCTTAACCAGAAATGATGAATTTGAAAGTGTCCTGTCTCCAACCCTCCAGACGATACCGTCAACATAACCCAAACCATTCACCCCACGGTCCAAACAAGACACAACTTCACCTTGCAAACCTTCTCGGTTCAACTTTTTGCAGACTTGCCGGAAGGGCACGAGATGAACGATTGGCAGGTGCAAAGATTGTCCGGCTGACCCACCAGATTACCCTGCTGGAGCTTCTTGGTGACAGCTATCGTCTCCAATCAACTCTCAGGAACAGGAAGGAAGGTGCAATCAAAGTTAACGATTAGAAAGCCATAAACAAAGACAGCCACAAATAAAAAATCAATCACCTTGCCCAATTGAGGTATTTTCTTGTTCCTAGTGCTTTGTATTGTCTAGGAATTAGGGCTTTCGCAACCTGTTGCAAAGGAAAACAAGGAGGATTGGTGCCATAATATCCGAAGTTTACTGAGTGACAAACCACAAGTTGATTCCCGTTTCAATGCGCAAACAGGTCCCCATTTCAAAGGTTATTACCAAAGAATGCTGTGATTTGTATTTCCCGGCTGCACCTGTTTTCGAAGACCTCCGATGCCAGCATGTGCTTGGCAAATTGGCCAACGAGCCCATAAAAGAAACTTAGGATACCTCCGAAATACCGGCGATGCGGTCCCAGAATCGGGTAACCTGATCCACCTCGCGTTCTACCATAGAGGAATAAGCAGCGTTATCTTCGGCAATGAATTGTGGTCCAATCACAAGTGTATCGTCGGATTCGATATTTGAAAAAAAACTGCACAACCAGTCTCTTGGGCAATCGAGATTTGTTACTTCAAAAAGTGTGGAAGGATACCACGATGGATAACGGAGATCGTCAACTATCTGAAGGAAAATGATTCCCTTGTAAAATGAGATGGCATGGACATCATACTCAGTTCCGATTGAAATCTCAGCCCCAGTCTCAGGTATGTATAGCTTGACTGAATCGCGACATTCGCCACGCTGATTTCTCTTTGCTCGAATCCTCATTGTGCTACCTTATACCTTGTAGAACGATCTTCAAATCGTCAATTTTACCCGTAATAGTGTTAAAGACATAATGAACATTAATCGGCCCTTCACGCCCACCAGATAGAACAAACTTTTCCATTTTTACCCATCCTTGTGAATGTGGCCAGCGAGGGTCGGTCATATCGAATGGCAATAGCCGACCAGCACTAGGATGGGAGAGTACTTCCTTGATAGCAAGTTGCTCATGTAGGTTTCCTGGTAATTTTGTGCCTTTAGATAGGTTTGCGGTTGACCCACGGCCAAGTGGGCTGTTTGGAGCAACTCTCCGGATCCCATCAACCAAGTCACCGGCAAAACAACCATCGCTATTGTGCACCAACACCCCGGTTTTACCAACGGCATAGGTATGGATCTCGGCGATTTCCAGATTGAAGACTTATTCTGCGTAGGGGACGGTTCCCACTTCCTCCACCGAAACCTCTTTCCCATTCACCAACAAAAGTTGGTCACCGATTTGGACATGGCCTGCTTCCACCCATCGCCCAGGAAGCGAAATCATCCTCGGTAGTTCAAGCATTTCCTCGGGTTGCGGGCGTGTTTCCAGGTCCTTGCCCCGAAGCACCCAACACGGGTTGCGTCCTTAAATTCTTGAGGGCCGGATGATTCAGGAATGAATCGGTTTACGCATAGTTTGCCACAATTCGATGCATAAAGCCTTTCATCGCATCATCAATTTCTAACGGCGACCCCTTAAGAAGCCGCAATGGAGGTGGAATCTGACTATGGTCCAATCCCATAGCTCTTGCGATGGCTGTTCTTGCAGAATTACGAACGATTTCATCAGACTCGTTTTCAGCAACTTTGGCCAAAACCCCTGCAAGTTCTTGGTTCCAGTTCTTTCGGAGGTATTCGCCCCCGCAACTTAATGAAATAAGGCGAACATCGTTTTCTTCGTCCCAAGCCACCCCTTGACAAAAGGCAATCAACTCAGGCAAGAATTTCTCCGTTTCATCCCAGCATTGACAGAGGGCATAGACCGCTCCTCTTGCCAACATTGGATCAGAAGGTGATTGAAGTAATGACTCTAAAATATTCCTATACGCAGTAGCATACGAACGACCGAGTATTAAGGTTGCCTTGTATGAATCGTGATTTCTTAAGGCAGCCACATCGGCCACAAATTGTAATTCACCTTTTGTCAATTTGTCGTTGGTCGCTTTGGTTAGGAGTGATGAAATGTTCATCGGGGCAGGAATTCCTCAGTTTTGTCAAGAAGTTTACTTGCTTGGCTCAATTCTTGCTCTAAAGCGATTCGGGTTCCAATATCAAGATTTGGATTACCAAGGGATTTCTTGATATTTTGAATTCGATTTAAAAGACCGTTTTGGGCATCTCGAAGTTCTTTTACATGGTCATATGGGTTACCATTAACTTTTCGGCCAACAATTTCGCCAGCGGCCTCCCGACGTGCGGCATCAAGCTCACCGTTAAGGATGTGCTCCTTGATGGCATCGGTTTTTGTCCTTAATGCAAACCCCTTTCCAGCATTTTCAGTCACTTCAACGCTTCTGATTGTTTTTTTAATAACTCCATTGGAGTTAGTTATAATATCACCTAATTCGGCCAATCTTTCTATTTGTTTTGTATCTGCTAAAACGGACTCTTCAATATTCAGTAATCTTTTTCCTAACCGACTACTTACGGAAAAAATGCCAAAACCAGGAATCATTGCGGCAAAACTTAATCCAGTTTCGACATATTTGCCTTGGACTAGATAAATTGCTGCATTTAATCCGTCAGCTATTTCACCTACAATAGGCGCCATCCCGGCAATATCCAAGCCCGTTTGAATGTTTTCCAAATTTAAAGTGCCTAAAATCTCATCCCGTTGTTTTTCCTCCGGGCTTCGATATTTTCGGAGAAAAAAATCATTTTGATTTTGAGCATCTTCTATCATTTTATTAATATTTCTAATTCTTATCTTTGTCCTTTCTTCATTTGTTATTTGCCTGACAATAATATCTGAATTAAACTCATCTAAATCTATTATTTGTTCTGGTTTTTGGGTATTAGTTGGGGGTAAATCCAAAGGGTTAAGGGGTGGACCATTTCCACCGGATTGCAAAGTGTTATTGGTCCCGGATGTTCCCGTCTGCCCGGAACCATACATCCCGGTCTGGGCCGCCGTCCCATACAGCGTCGTCGTGTTGAAACCGGTTTGGGTCATGCCTGAAAAAGGCTGGCCCATGGTCCCCGAAACCGTTGTGTAGTTGGTGGTGCTGTTGCCTGATTCCAGCTTGCTTCCGTACCACGACCCCGAATTGCCTCCCCGGGTTTCCGTTGTCTGGGTGGAACCTACCGTGTGGGAACTGGTCGTCGAACCCAAAGCAAAACCTGATCCCGTATTATTGGTGCTGGTGTTCTTGGTCTGGTAGACATCAATCCAATCGTAATAGATCGAACCGTTTTGGACACGACCGGACAGGTTGGCCCGGGAGTTCTTCGTTTCACTTCCCAGATTGTCGTAGGTGGCTCCGCTGGTTCCATCCGCCGCCCGGCAGGTTCCTGTTTCCTGCTTGCCAGATTGCGATTGGCTGGTGTGATTAAGCGAAAACACAAAATCCAAAGGCGACCCCGATTGGGTCAGGTGGTAATCAAATCCACCTG